>CACXMR010000094.1 GCA_902768825.1 uncultured Ruminococcus sp. | reverse complement strand
TAAACACCGCTTTTTGTCAGGTCAACATCCGAAAATGATTCAATATCTATACTGAGCTTCATTAAAAACACCTTCTTCCGCAATTTCCGGACGGTGGGACAGTCCACCGCCGTACTTTTGCTTTTACATTAGTTCAGGAAATCGTCATCATCTTCATCGTCAAGGTCAGCAAAATCATCCTCTGCCCTTGTCTTGCCGCCGAGGGGTTCACCGTCTGCGATCTTCTGAAGATTGTTCAGACCGCAGGCTATACCCTTGTTGCCGTTACTGTTAAAGGCATAGAAGGTAATTGACGCTCTGCCGTAAACACCACTGTAAACCTCTGATGTATCGATGATAGGCTGTCTGTCCGCATCTACGATACCGGGTGCTGTGGGAGAGTTCGCATTGACGAAATATGCGTTCTGGTATGCTTCATCGTCAGGGCGTTCAACATCTCCGTCACGCAATGGTGTTTTGATAGCTGCAAGCGGCGGCACAGATTTTCCGTTGCCCTTGAGCTTTGACTGACCTTCTTCATACGCTGCCTTAATTGCAGCCTTTATCTTCTGAATTGTTACTGTATCAGATTTCGGAATGATAAGGCTGACGCTGTACTTCGGCTTTGCGCCTTCAGCCATAGCCTTGGGTGTCCATACATTTGCATAGCTCCAACGTGTCTGTACTCCTGTGATGACCTTTGTCGGGTTTGTACTCTTTTTCTTCATATTATTTGTCCTCCTCAAAATCCTTTGCAGCATTGGCTGCCGTTTTCATTTCCGGTCTGGCATCAGACTCCGGTACCAGAGCAGGCTTACCCTGCGGTTTTTCAACAAGACCACTGAGAAGCTCTCCGAACTTCTTTTTGCGCTTTTATGATCTTCTCTGCTACTTTTTTCTCATCGGTGTATTTACGGCTTGATTTTCCCTCAACCAGTTTATATCCGTTCCATTTTTTACCCTTTACAGCTTCTTTCAAAGCATATTCCTTGATACCCTCTGCCCATTTGATAAAGCCATCCAGCTTTCCGAGAAGACTCTCGATTTCGATATCCTCAAGGGTATCAGGCATTTTGAAATCATATTGTGCCAGCTTAAGATTGTATTCAGCTCTTGCACGGCAGTTTGCTTTTGCTTTGCAGAAGCGGCAATGATCACCGCATTTTAAAGTGCCGGCTCCCTGATATGCCATATCGGCTGCGGGCTTAAGAACGGTGAAAGCCCAGTTATAAAGCTCGTCCTTTGTCATTTCAAAGGTGCTGACATTTTCAAGCCTGGGCTGAAAGATCGTCATAACAACATGGTTGATATCAAAGATGCCGTCAAACATCTCCAGAGCACCTATGGCATATATCATCATCTGAGAATTATTCAGAGCATCGACCCTTACACCGTTGCCGTATTTGAAATCAATTACGAAGATCGTATCGTTATCGATAATGATACAATCCGAAGTGCCGAATCCCTCTTTGACAAATCTGGAAAAATCCACCCTCTGTTCTACGAACATTAACGGCTTTCTTTCGTCATGTTCCGTGAGTAACTCGTTTATGTAGTCACGGTAATAATCGGTGCAGTCTTCCATTTCCTTGTTATAATAATCAAGGTTTTCTCTGATGTCAGGCTGACAGACGGCGGACAGGATATCCATCTTTCGCTTGATGATGGTGAAAGCAAAGCGTGTGTATCAGGCATTGCCGATCACCTCCAGCTCCTTAATCAGTGCAGGATAGTCAGTTGGGTCGATCTCCGACAACTTTTTCGCACCAAACTTTGTAATCAGTGCTTTTACCTCTGCCGTATAGCCGTCCCTTGATTTCATTCCGAATGCTGTCTGTATTTCCTCAAAGGTCAGCGGCTTGGGCGGTTCTTCCGGGGGCTGCTCCTCCAGAACAGTCTCAGGTGCTTCCTCCGTCTTTGTCCTTTTCTTGCGGGTTTTTGTCTTAGGCTTTTCCTCGTCCGGCTCTTTGTTGTCGATCAGGTTATGCAGCTCATCATAAATACTGATAAGCGTATTGCCGCAGCTTTTGATCTCATCGAGCAATGCCGAGATATCGCTCATTGTGCTCATTAGTGATTTCTCCCTTCTCCTGTTTTGTAGTCTGACAAATTGCTAACAGTTTTCTTGCCATTCTTGCCGACACTTCACTTATAGCAAGCAGTAC
>CACXMR010000093.1 GCA_902768825.1 uncultured Ruminococcus sp. | reverse complement strand
TGTAAAGCTGCACCCGTTCTGTGAGGAGTGCTTTGCACAAGGTATCCTGACGAGAGTAGAACACGTGCATCACATAAAACCTCTTGATGAAGGCGGCACGAATGACTTTGATAACCTCAAGAGCTTATGTCAGTCATGTCATTCGAGAATACACGCTCTAAGAGGTGACTACTGGCATAAGTGACAAATAGTATTCCCTGTTTTGTCACTATGCGACAACCCCCAGGGGGTCAATTTATCTCTAAAAAATGGGTTTTACAGGAACGGGCGCCCCTCTCGTACTTAAAAATCGCAAATTCAAAGACGGTATATGCCCCGGAACTCTTAAAAATTTTTTCTCAAAGGCAATTTAATCTGAAAAGCCCCATAACAACCCAATAATCAAACAGAATTCAAACACATCAGCCCGACCGCAATCGGGCTTTTTTGCTGCAATTTTTTCAATCGGGGTTTGATTATTTTTCAAACATCGTTTGATTTTTCTAATTCTTTCTGGAAGGAGGTGCTGAATCAGTGGCAAAAGACGGAACCAATCGCGGAGGTGCAAGACCGGGTGCAGGGCGCAAGCCAAAAGCACTGAAAGAAAAACTCGATGCCGGCAATCCCGGAAATCACCCTTTAAGGCGGCTCGATATTCCTGAAAATATCGAAGGTGTCGATATGCCGAAACCGGGCGATTATCTATCGGCAATGCAGCGTGACGGAAAACCGCTTGGTGCTGACGAAATATATACCAAAATGTGCAGATGGCTTGGAAAGTTAGGCTGCGATAAATTGGTTAACCCTCTGCTTGTTGAGCAATATTCGATGTGCGCCGCAAGGTGGATGCAGTGCGAAGAAGCTATAACTATCTGAAACAGGCTCAGCAGATGTGGCTGCAAATATATCAGGTCGTCAAAGAGAACTGCACCGTGGATATTGATGGCGGTGGTGAGATTGACCCGATGGAAAGGCTGCTCCGTGCAAGGGAGGGAAAGTGATGCAGCACAAAAAACGGTATCAAGCGAAAAATGATACAAAGAAGCGTTATCAGCCTGCTCCGATGTGGGCAGCGAAGGAAAAAATATTTGACACCCGTAAGGGACTGAAAAAGTTCCTGAAACGGAAATTCGGTTAGGAGGAAGAAATTATGTACGAAAAGGTGAATCCGCAGCATCCCGATAAAATCGCAGATAGAATCGCTGGAGCAATCGTTGATTTGGCGTATGCAAAGGAAAAGGATCCGAGAGTAGCGGTAGAGGTACTGCTCGGACATGAGGTTTGCCATATTATGGCAGAAACTTCTGTGCATTTCGATATCAGTGAAATAGCAAACATCGTCAAGCGTCTTGCACCGAAACTGACGGTGGACTATCTGGAAGTAAAACAGGATCCTATTCTTTTATTTCGCTTTCGGTGAGGATGGCAAATATATCCTTGACGGCGACCGTCTTGTGATCTGCCAGAGCAACGCAGATACAGAAAATCTCCGTAAGATGTTCCCGGCGGCTGTGATAAATCCCCTCGGTGACTGGACAGGCGGCAGTGATGTTGACTGCGGTGCTATTAACCGCAAGCTCGGAAGTGACATGGGCGACAGCGTTACAGGCGGAGGTCTGCACGGCAAGGATTTGTCAAAGGCTGATGTCAGCGTGAATATTTACGCTTTTCTTGAAGCACAGGCTCTGTGGAGATCAGCTGTGCTATCGGTGATGATACCGTTGACGGCAAGCCCTATGCTGACATTGTAGAGATTGCGAGAAAATACATACACGATCTGGGTGACTTTGAGAAATTCGCAGAATGGGGGCTGATCAGATGATAACGACAACGCAGATGCAGCTTGTTGATATTAACAAGCTGATACCCTATGTGAACAATGCCCGGACACACTCGCCGGAGCAGATAACGAAATTACGATCTTCTCTTCGTGAGTTTGGTTTTATCAATCCTGTGCTTATCGACCGTGAGTATAATGTGCTTGCCGGACACGGCAGAATTGCCGCTGCGAAGGAAGAAGGTATAAACGAAGTACCCTGTGTATTCGTAGAACATTTATCCGAGGCACAGAAGAAAGCGTACATACTGGGAAGAAAGCGTACATACTGGCGGATAACAGAATGTCGCTTGATGCCGGATGGGATGACGAGCTTCTGAAAGTAGAAATGGCATCCTTACAGGAAATGGGATTTGACATCGGTATGACGGGTTTTGATGAAAGCGAGATTGCGGACTTGTTTTCCGATGGCGATAAAGCCGGCGCTAAGGATGATGATTTCGATTTGACCGCTGCTCTTGAAAAAGCGGCATTTGTTCAGCGAGGAGATATATGGACTGTCGGCAGACATAGGCTGATGTGTGGTGATGCAACCTCTGCGGAGGATGTTGCCGCCCTCATGGACGGCAAAAAAGCAAACCTTATCCTGACCGACCCGCCCTATGGTGTATCTTTCAAAAGCTCCTCCGGCTTGACTATTCAGAATGACAGTATGAAAAATGAGGAGTTTTACAGTTTCCTTTTATCTGCCTTTCAGCGTATGATCGAGCACCTTGAAAGCGGCGGTGCTGCTTATGTATTTCATGCTGATACCGAAGGGCTGAACTTCCGCAGAGCTTTCGTTGATGCCGGACTGCACCTTGCCGGATGTTGCATCTGGGTAAAGGACAGTCTGGTGCTTGGTCGCTCCGATTATCAGTGGCAGCACGAGCCGGTGCTTTACGGTTTTTTGCAGAACGGAAAGCATAAATGGTATTCAGACCGCAAGCAAACTACTATCTGGAATTTCGCAAAGCCAAAGCGTAATGCCGATCATCCTACATCCAAGCCACTTGACCTTCTGAGCTATCCTATCGGCAATTCAACACAGGAAAATGCGGTAGTCATTGACACCTTCGGAGGCAGCGGCTCTACCCTTATGGCTTGTGAGAAAATGAACAGGATATGCTGCACGATGGAGCTTGATGAGAAATACGCCTCCGT
>CACXMR010000092.1 GCA_902768825.1 uncultured Ruminococcus sp. | reverse complement strand
CCTTAGCCGTAATGGCAACGGAACATATGAAACGGTCGAGGGCAACACCGCTACCTACAACTACTCCAACGGCGGCTATGTTCTGAAAATGACACGTTATTACAGCAGTATTCTTGCCATAATCAGACCGAAGTATGAAAGTGAAGAAAATGGGGGAGATACAACTATGACGAATAAGACAGAAAAATTTGTAATTGATGTTTCCGAACATCAGGGAGCTATAGACTGGAACAAGGTCAAAAGCCACATTGACGGAGCGATTATCCGCTGCGGTTACGGAGATGATATTACAACTCAGGACGATAAGCAGTACGCTCTTAACCTTGCTGAATGCGAGAGATTGGGCATTCCGAAAGGTGTTTATCTTTACTCTTATGCAACAACAGAAACACAGGCTAAATCGGAGCTTGCTCACATTCTTCGTCTTATCATGGACCATACCTTTGAACTGCCTATTTTCCTTGATTGTGAAGAACCGGGAACAGAGGGTTTTGCCCCTACTGCCTGCAAGATTATCTGTGATGGCATTAAGGCAGCCGGCTTTACTCCGGGCGTGTATTCAAGCCTGTTTTGGTGGAATACCTACCTTACAGAGGTTACTGAATATGTGCGATGGGTGGCTCAGTGGAGTTCCGTTTGTACATATAACGGAATTTATTCATTGTGGCAATACAGTGAGACAGGTAAGGTGGACGGTATTGGCACTGCTGTCGATATGAACTACTTGTATGATAACATCGAGGAAACTGCTACAGCCGATACTGTGGAAAATACGGATACTGCCAACACAGCAACATCTTCTCTTGATATTAGCTATCAGGTTTACACCGATAAGAGCGGTTGGCTGCCTGTGGTGAAAAATCTTGAAGATTATGCAGGAGTTGACGGTGAGCCTATCAAAGGAATTCGTGTTTATTCCAACGGTGTGGAACTTAATGTCACCACTCATCAAATGAGTAACGGCAATATCGATAAAATCACAATTACTTCGGATAAACACACTATACGTTATCGTGTCAAAGTAATTGGGCAGAGTGATTATTTCGCTTGGATGGATAACAAGAAGGACACAGGCGGAAGTTCCGACAGCTTTGCCGGTGCAGATAGTAGGGCTATAGACAGAATTCAAATAAAACAGCGATGGTACGGTAACGAAAAAATCAAATTTAGTGAAACTGCTGCATATTGATTTGCAGCCGTTTTTGGTTGGCATTCTTCACTACATATTGCTGGTTATTCGCAGTTTGTAGTGGGTAGTGGGTTTCCCGAAAGTGCCTTCAAGGCGACCGCCACCCTTGACAGAACCTGAAAGAAATGCTGTGTGGTCGGTGCCGACGGTGACGAACTCAAGAACAGCTACAGTAGGTTCACCGTCGGTCAGCCATTGTAGCATTTCTTTCAGAACCTGTCAAGGGCAAGCCGCCTTACGGCGGTGGCTGGCCGCCTTACGGCGGTGGCTGGTTTTTTACCTCCGGTTCGGAATCTAAGAACAGCTCATAAAGTCGCAGCCATTTTAAGTACGTCCTCCATAGGCAGATCACCCAATACAAGATAGATCATAGCTTTGAGGTACTCATCATTGCGAAACCCACGCGCCCTTGTCTTAATATTCTGGATAACGCTATTGGTTCCTTCGAGAACCGCATTTGTGAAACGATTGTCGAAGTAGTTCAGGATCTCATCCCAGTGATTTTTCAATGTCCCGCAAAATTTCTTCATGGGTTCCAGCCTGGAACGCATAAGCCAACTGCATAGCTTTTTGAGCCGGGATTCAGCAGCTGCCCTGTCGGTGCATGTCTCATAAATGTCCTGTAGCTCGACTTTCTGTGCGTAAGCTCTTGCTGTTTTTAAATGCTTAGAAGAAAGTGACTTTTTCTTTTTTAGCTGACTCTCTGTTAAGTTGCACTCGTTTTTCAGCCACAGATATTTTGTCTTTTTCAGGAGAGAATTTGTTTTGGCCTCCTCCTTGCGCACAGTGTCCACAGCTTCATTAGCGTGCTTGATAACATGGAACTTGTCAATGATAGTGTCCGCATTAGAAAAGTGTGCATTTACGCCTTTTTCAAAACCCAAAGACATATCACAGGTAATGATCTTGATCTTGTCGGGATCACCCTTGTGGGCTACAAAATCCTTCACAAACGCATCGATCGTAGAAGAATCTTTGCCATCGGTCACAAAGAGCACATTATGTGTTTTTAAGTCAACTACGACCGTAATATAGTTGTGTCCCTTCTTGCTTGTTTCGTCCATACCGATCATTTCGACCTTGGACATATCAACGAGCTTTAAAGCTTCAGACACATAATGAAGGATAATAGTCCAGAGTCTTTTATCATTCTCGCCAACAAGACGAGCCAGCACAGCTACGGTCATATGCTTGACATATTCGAGCACCATTGCTTCAAAAAGCAAAGTGAACCCTGTGTTCTTTCTTGCCCACGGCACTCTTGCTGTAGGTGTCTTACCGTTATATCGAGCTTTGGGCACTCTGGCATGAAGGAATGTTTTGTACTGAAAGAAGTTCAGATGTCTCCACGTTCTCTCTACGGTATCATTCGCTTTCAGTTCAAGCGGAGCACCGTCTGCATCACAGAGAATGTTACCCTCGGAGTCTTGAAAAGTGAATTTAGCACCGCGTCTAAAGTCAACGCTGATGTGAAGCTCCGATTCTCCCTTCTCATCATCTGACGGTCTGAACTCTACATTGGTAACATACCACGGGTCAGTTAATCCAAGTCCTGCTGCAAAAATATCTGCGGTGTTCATGAGTGTGATCCTCCCAAATCGTATTTACTTCATTCTACCTGATTTTGGGGCAATTTTCAAGATGCCTCACAAGGGCTTACCCACCATAAACTGCGAAAGGTCATAATTTCCCACCGAATTGGAGTAAAATAAATGGTCGTCATATACATAAACAAAGGAGGATTTAATATGTCAGACAAAACATGCATTGATTGTTTATTTTACGGTCAAAGCTACCGTTGGCAAGACGACGAATACTGTAACCAAAGAGAATGTAAGGTAGAATGGGATCAGCG
>CACXMR010000091.1 GCA_902768825.1 uncultured Ruminococcus sp. | reverse complement strand
CCGATATGGAGCATTGATGCCTGTGAGCTTGCCGGCGTACCTCTTTTATATGTCGGAAATTTTACATGGACAGAATTATATCGTGAGTTTTTACCGGAAAAAATATGGCAGACCTACGCAAAGTATTATCGTAAAATAAAGCATACAATGCTTTACGCTTTGCATAATACGGAAATGCTTGAATTTCTGAATGATTCAGAAATAACAAAAACCTCCGTAACAGCAAGGTCTTTCAATGAAAACGCCATTTCGGAGATACGTTCCAAACATACAAAGCCTGTTGTTTTTGTTGCTCTCGGAATGTCGGCACAATTCAAGGAGCCTGTTGATGTCAGCAATGTGCCTTTTGATTTTTATACGACAGAGGGCGTACCTCTTGTCGGTGATAATGTAGAAGTTGTGTCGTACTCTACAATAAATACTCAGGACTATGTTGCGGCGGCTGATTATGTTATCACAAAAGCAGGCTGGGGCACTGTATCGGAATGTCTGCTTGCGAAAAAGCCGATGGCACTGTTCAGCCGTGACAGTGTTTTAGAGGACAGGACAACGATAAGAATATTAAAAGAAAAACATCTTGCCGTTTCCGTACAGCAGGATGATCTGAAAGATATAGTAAGTATTATAAACAAAATGAAAACGCTTGACGGCAGCTATGCAGAGTTTTACAACTGTGCAGACGAGGCTGCCGACAAACTATGTAATATATAAATTATGGGTGCAGGGAGCTTGCTCCATGCCGAGGTCAAGGGCGAGCAGCCCTTGCGGGGTTCGGGGCGGAGCCCTGACAAGAGAGGAGAATTTACTATGATGGAGAAAAACGCAAAAATTTATGTAGCAGGTCACAGGGGAATGGTCGGCTCGGCTATTGTCCGTGAACTCGAAAGACAGGGCTACACAAATATAATTACACGCACACACAAGGAGCTTGACCTTTGCAGACAGGATGCTGTCGAAGCTTTTTTTGCAGAGGAAAAGCCGGAATATGTATTCCTTGCTGCCGCAAAGGTAGGCGGTATTATCGCAAACCAGAACGCTCTTGCAGATTTCATGTATGACAATATGATACTTGAAATGAATGTCATTCACTCTGCATGGCAGAATGGCTGCAAGAAATTGGAGTTCCTCGGCTCGTCCTGTATCTATCCGAGAATGGCTCCGCAGCCGATGAAGGAAAGCTGTCTGCTGACAAGTGAGCTTGAAAAGACAAATGAAGCTTATGCTCTTGCAAAGATATCCGGTCTTAAATACTGCGAGTTTCTGAACAGACAGTACGGCACGGATTATATCAGCGTTATGCCGACAAACCTTTACGGCCCCAACGACAACTACCACCCGACACACAGCCATGTACTGCCGGCTCTTATCCGCCGTTTCCATGAGGCAAAGGAAAGCGGCGCTGAATTTGTTACCTGCTGGGGCGACGGCTCACCGCTTCGTGAATTCCTTTATGTCGATGACCTTGCAAACCTTTGTGTATTCCTGATGAACAATTACAGCGGAAACGAAACCGTAAACGCAGGCACAGGCAAGGAGCTTACTATCAAAGAGCTGACCGAGCTTGTTGCAAAGGTTATCGGCTACAAGGGCGAGATCAGATGGGATACAAGCAAACCCAACGGCACCCCGAGAAAGCTGCTTGATGTATCAAAGGCAGAAGCACTCGGCTGGAAATATAAGACCGAGCTTGAAGAAGGCATACGCCTTTCATACGAAGACTTCCTCAACAATCCCATGAGGGCAGAGAGGTAATTGATATGAATATAGTTTTACTTTCCGGCGGCTCCGGCAAGCGCCTCTGGCCGCTTTCAAATGATATACGCTCAAAACAGTTTATAAAGATATTTAAGACGGAGGACGGCTATGAATCAATGGTTCAGCGTGTTTACCGTCAGATAAAGAAGATCGACACCGATGCAAAGGTGACTATTGCTACATCTAAAACACAGGTCTCTGCTATACATAATCAGCTTGGTGACGAGGTGGGAATATCCGTTGAACCTTGCAGACGTGATACATTCCCGGCTATAGCTTTGGCTACCGCGTATCTGCATGATGTTCTCGGTGTTTCCGAGGATGAAGCAGTTGTTGTTTGCCCGGTCGATCCTTATGTTGAGGATGATTATTTCGCAGCCCTCAAATCTCTTGGTGAGCAGGCAGACAAGGGAGAAGCAAACCTCGTTTTAATGGGCATAGAGCCGACCTATCCCAGCGAAAAGTACGGATATATCATCCCTGAAAGCAAGGATGAAGTAAGCTCTGTTTCTACCTTCAAGGAAAAGCCTGACACCGAAACGGCAAAGAAATATATTGAACAGGGCGCACTCTGGAACGGCGGAGTATTTGCCTACAAGCTGAAATACGTTCTTGACAGTGCGCACGAGCTTATCGACTTCACAGATTACAG
>CACXMR010000090.1 GCA_902768825.1 uncultured Ruminococcus sp. | reverse complement strand
AAAAGAAGAAAGAAGAAGAAAAACAGGATTCCGTCGGTCAGACAGGTAATCACATGAATCCCCAAGATAACATGAATACTCCGCAGCAGGAAGAGATTAGTATCCACCGGCAAAAGGATGATTTACTCATCAAAGAAGATATACGGAAAGTTGAATCAGAATAATAAAAAAAACGTCAAATATAAATAAGGGTTAAGAATGTGAATTCTTAACCCTTATTGTTTATAGATGGGATTTATTTATACAATACCCTGTGCCATCATGGCCTTGGCAACCTTCATGAAGCCTGCTACGTTAGCACCCTTCACATAGTTGATGTAACCATCCTTCTCTGTACCGTACTTCACGCAGTTCTCGTGAATGTCGTTCATGATACGCTTCAGGTAGTTGTCAACTTCCTCAGCTGTCCAGCTCAGACGCTCAGAGTTCTGTGACATCTCCAGACCAGATACAGATACACCACCGGCGTTAGAAGCCTTACCCGGAGAGTAGAGGATCTTAGCATCCTGGAAGATCTTGATAGCCTCAGGCAGTGAAGGCATGTTTGCACCCTCAGCCACAGCAATCACACCGTTCTTTACGAGTGCAGCAGCCTCGTCACCGTTGATCTCGTTCTGTGTAGCGCAAGGCAGAGCAATATCAGCCTTCTCATACCAAGGACGCTTGCCCTCGTAGTACTTAGCTGTAGGATACTCCTCAACATACTCCTTGATACGTCCGCGCTCTACGTTCTTCAGCTCCATGATATAGTCGAGCTTTGCACGATCGATTCCGTCCGGATCAAAGATGTAACCGTCAGAGTCAGACATGGTCATGGGGATAGCACCCAGCTGCAGACACTTCTCAGCAGCATACTGAGCCACGTTACCAGCACCAGAGATCAGCACCTTCTTACCCTTGATGTCGATGTTGCGGGTTGCAAGCATAGAAGTCAGGAAGTAAACAGTACCGTAACCGGTTGCCTCAGGACGGATCAGTGAACCACCGAAGGGGATTCCCTTACCTGTCAGCACGCCCTGGAACTGATGAGTGAGCTTCTTGTACTGTCCGAACAGATAGCCAACCTCGCGGCCACCTACACCGATATCACCAGCGGGAACGTCCTCGTCCGGACCAATCACACGGTACAGCTCGTTCATGAATGCCTGGCAGAAGCGCATCACCTCTGCATCGCTCTTACCACGGGGAGAGAAGTCGGAACCACCCTTTGCACCACCCATAGGCAGTGTTGTCAGTGAGTTCTTGAAGGTCTGCTCGAAAGCAAGGAACTTCAGAATACCGAGGTTCACACTCTTGTGATAGCGAAGACCACCTTTGTACGGACCAATGGCATTGTTGTGCTGAATACGGTAACCCATGTTTGTCTGCACGTTACCTTTGTCATCCACCCAAGTAATGCGGAACTCACAGATACGATCGGGGATGCACAGACGCTCGATCAGGTTGGCCTTCTCGAACTCAGGGTGCTTGTTATACTCTTCCTCGATTGTAGGAAGTACCTGAGAAACTGCCTGGATGTACTCCGGCTCATTGGGGAATCTCTGTTTGAGATCTTCTACAACTTTTGCTGCATTCATAATCAATTCTTTTAATTGGTTGTTATTGTTTGTAATTTTACCTTTTTACCTCTATTTTCAAAATTTGCTTGCAAAATTACATCATTTTTGCGAATTACCAAACATTTTGCAATATTTTTTTTGAAAAAGATAGAAAAAAGTCATTTTTGAGTCGATTTATACCCGTTATTTGTAGCTTTTCTCGTATTTTTATCCATATTTGACCACTTTTAACCTGTTGTTTGCGCACCCAATATACATTATTCATACAATTCCTCATGCTCGTCATTATGCAGGGATGGGTTGACGGAAGTTATATCTGAGAGGTCAGAACTTATTGAATAGCGGAGTGAATCCATTAGAAATAAGGGACAAAACAGTCGGTTTTCTATCGATTGCCTATACGCAAACGATCTGACGCCTATACGCAAACGATTGAACGGCTATAGGCAAACAATCGTGTGCCTATACCCGATTTGAAACGTATCTCAAAAATCAAATACTTTATGTCTTTCGCTTTTACCTTATCTATTTACTTGATTCCGCGATGATTCAGGGCTGCAGCATACTTCGATGCATTAATCATATGCTCCTGATAGGTGCGGGCGAAGTTATGGGTGCCGCTGAAATCCTCCTTGGCACACATATATAAATAGTTGTGGTGGACATGATCGAGTACTGCATCAATGCCTGCAACAGTGGGGATGCGGATTGGACCAGGGGGCAGACCTATATTCTTATAGGTGTTATACGGACTGTTTACCGACAGCATGTTGTTATAGATGCGCTTTAGGGAGAAATCCTTCAGGGCGAACTTAATAGTAGGATCGGCCTGAAGGGGCATATTTACATTCAGTCGGTTGACATACATTCCCGCCACCATG
>CACXMR010000089.1 GCA_902768825.1 uncultured Ruminococcus sp. | reverse complement strand
AACGGCAAACATCAGGAGTGGGAAAAGAAATACAAGCCAATCAGAGATGCCAGAAGGGCGAAACGGAGGGCAGAACTTGACGCGACAAGTCCGAAGTACACCAGATCCCAGTATAATGATATGCGGTTCGTGACTAGAACAGAGGCTGACATGCCAGAGGGGATTATCGGATATGATGTTGAAAAAATGTAACGAAAAGAAGCTATACAAGGTGATAATTCCTGAAGCATCATAATTACAGTCAAATATGCTAAACACGTATTGCTTTTGTACGCACTATGTACTATCATAAATTCGAGAAAGGAGGTGTATCTATGGCACAGAAAGCAGCAAACATCTATGCAAGGATCGAGCCAGACGTAAAAGAACGTGCAGAGACCATTTTGAACGCACTTGGCATTCCGGCCTCTAGTGCAATCAATATGTTTTATAAGCAGATCATCCTGCATAGAGGATTACCTTTCGATGTATCTCTTCCTCCCACAAGACAGCTTGATATATCAAGAATGAGTGTCTCTGAACTGTCGGAAGAACTAGAGAAAGGATATGCGGATATGAAAGCCGGAAGGACAAAGTCTGCAAAAGCAGTTTTCGCTGATATCCGCAAAGACTATGCGCTATGATTAGATATGACGTAAACATTTCAAATCAAGCAGAGCAGGATTTGAGAGGGATATATGAATATATCGCTTTTGAGCTATTTGCTCCAGAGAATGCCTGGGCGCAGATTGTCCGATTGGAAGCGGCCATTGAAAAACTTGAGACATTCCCTGAAAAGCACAGGCGTTATGATAAGGATCCATGGAAAAGCAGGAACCTTAGGGTTTTGCCAGTAGATAATTATTGCGTCTTCTATATTCCCGACAATAACAATGGGACAGTAACCGTTATCCGTGTGATTTACGGAGGAAGAAATATAGAAGAACAACTTGAATACTTTACAAAAGACATCAAGGAGGATTAAGAATAAAAAAAAGAAACAGGCATCGGATAAGGAGAAAAAACCTTTTTATAAAAAGTGGTGGTTTATTGCTATAATTATAGTTCTCATACTTGGTGCTTTTGGAAGTGGCGGTAATTCTAAGAAGCACGAGGAACCCCAAGAGAGTCCAGTTGCTGAAGCTGAATCTGAAGCTGTTGAAGACAAGGAAGCAGAAACCATTACATCAGAGACACCGGAGACTGCTGAAAGTATGGTTGAGGAAACAGAAGCAGTAAGCGGGTTTGAGGTTACCATCGATGCAGCAGGACATAAAGATGGGAATGGTATTGTTTTTGATATTGACACAAATCTTCCAAATGAAACTGTGCTGATGTTGACACTGAGCAAGGTTCAGACACAGAGGCCAATAAAGAATTCATTGAAAAGTATGATAATGAAATCGTTGTCGCAGCAAAAATGGCATTGGACAACTTCATCTCCGGATATGATATGTCACTTTCGCCTCAGAGATGGACTATAGCAATGTTTGACGATCAAAATGCTGTTATTGGCATGACGGATATCACTTACGATAATCAACAGGGACAATATATTTATGTTGGAACTCTGAACTTTGATGATACCGGGAAAGTTGTCGGTGCTCAGCCGCATTATCTTGAAGTGAACGGAACAGTTCTAGGAGATGACGGATACTGTGATGATGTATTTGATACCTTAAGACAGTTAGGCGGAAACTGATAGTCAAAACTAAACAATTCAAAGGGCTCTCAACCGTAAAAAGTTGAGGGCTTTTGTTTTACCCATCAGACAGGATTGGTCGCGCGGCGACCCTATAAAAACCGAATATGACTCTTTTGCTCGACTCCGCCTGACCGAGTCAGATGAAGAAGCCGTTGAGGCTTTGCTCCTCCGCTCTTTTGCGGATGGCAGCAAAGCGATCAGCGGCTTTTTTTGTGGAAACGTCCGGCTAACGATTCCGCAAAAACCGGAAGGAATGAAACGAGCCGTCGGACAAGCAACGGGTGTCAGGACTGCTGGAACAAGGGGTCAAGGGGAATGCAATCCCCCTTGGCAGAGTTAAGAGGCGGCAGCTTCTTATTTGGGTACAGGGGCGAAGCATCCCTGTATTGCGGGTCGAGGGTGCAACCCCGCCCAGTAAAAGTGATGAGAGTCGTCACTTTATACTGGGTATTACCTGCCGAGCCAAAAGCGAAAATTTCAACTCTGATAAACGGCAGTTTTGCGGAAAGGCAGGTTTTAAAAAAGGAAGAAGCAGGAAGGAGAAAACTTTGAATGAAACTCACCAGGCACAACGGGCGCGCCGGGAAAAACGGTGTTTACAATCCGAAACACAACGACAGAAATTTCAAAATCGAAAACGCTGAACACATCGATCCAGAACTCGCAAAGCAGGATTTCCTGTGGGACTGCTACCAGGGATTCTCGACAACAGAGATGCGTGACCGGGTGTGTTTCCGGCTGGCGCGATGTTGGTCGTCAGCGATCCCGCGCCCGCGCGCAGGCTGATGAAGGCCGCCGCGCCGCAGGCCGTGCAGGGTG
>CACXMR010000088.1 GCA_902768825.1 uncultured Ruminococcus sp. | reverse complement strand
TAATCACAATTAATGATGGGGAGATAGTGTCCTTGATTATTACAGGAGTGACGGCTGTCGATGTATTTCCGGAAATATCAGCGACTGAGTATTCAACACTGTAAGTACCAGCCTTGCCATATTGGACTTTGCTATCATCGACTTTAATCGCTGTTGTGATATCACCATCGATTTCATCTGTCGCTTTGATACCTTCAAGGTAGTCGGGCGCAGTTTTGTCTTTGTCAGTAAGTTCGAAGCTCTCTCGAAGCCCCTCAAAAACAGGAGCAGCCTTATCAGTTACTGTAACATTAATTGTTTTTGTGGATTCATTACCGCTCTTATCTGTGCCCTTTAACAACATACTATATTTGCCGGGCGTACTGAAAAGATAGCCGGGCTCAGTAGGTTCGGACTCCGCAGCAGTTCCGGATGTAACAGCAGCAGTGTTTTCGGTACTGCCAGTGGAGACGATGCTTTCAGTACTGCCAGCTGAGGCGGCGTTTTCAGTATTGCCAGTGGAGACGGTGCTTTCACTACTGCTAGTTGAGGCGGCGTTTTCGGTGCTGCCAGCAGAGGCAGTAGTGTTTTGGCTCGCTTTATCATCCTCGTTGGTGACCGATACAATTTCCAATACAGGAGATTCATCCTGATCGTCCGTAATGGTGGCTATGTCAGCCAAACGTAAAAAAGAGCCATAAGGTATGGTGACATCCAGTGCGTCGATTACCGGAGCTGTTTTGTCGGCAGAAATAGTCGAAGCCGTAACAGCTGATGGAGCACTTGTATTAGCGTGAACAGTAATGGCATGTAAACTTCCTTGCATCGCACCACAGCCAGTAAGGCTCAAAACTGCTAATAATGATGTCAACACTAAGATTTTCCTGGCGCCAAATCGATAATTTCTCATTGGTTTCTCCTCATAAAACAGGGCCGGTAACGGCTTAAAGCGTTTTAATAAAGTGGTGATAATTATATTTTAGTCAATAAAAATGGGTTAGTAAATGCGACAAAAACACGAAAAATTGATGCTATCCGACTTTTTGCCCAGCTGTAGAGACTAGCTGCTCGACGTGATGATTTCTCTCTTGATCAAGAGTATAATAATACTCACACCGATACCATATCACCCAAAGCGGAGGTGATTGATAATGTGTAATTATACTGAATGTGACAGTAACAAGACACAAAAGCATAGAAACTCGAATATAATACCTGCGATTTGGCTGGCAGGTGTTCTTTTGGTACTTGTGACTGTTTGCTCTGGCTGTAAGTCGGCGGCAGCATCCGAACAAATCTCTGCAGCCAAAATAGAGACTGTTCAGGAGGAAGTGAGGGATAAAGCTCAACCTAATAAAGAGGATGAGAAAGATCTGTTCACTCTTGCGATGGTTCCTGAATATTCCGGCAATGCATACGTCGATATCAACGATGATGTACCGTTCTTTTCTGAGGAAGAGTTGACGGAAGAAAACTTTCAGGAGTATTGGCCATTGGATGAACTGGGAAGGTGTACAGGGGCGTTTGCCTGTATTGGTCCGGAGTCTCTTCCCACAGGAGCAAGAGAAAACGCAAGTATGATTGAACCTACAGGGTGGCAATCCGTTAAATACGATAGTATTGATGGAGGCTATCTATACAACCGCTGCCACTTAATCGGCTATCAACTGACAGGACAATCAGCTAATGAGAGAAACCTGATCACCGGCACGCGGTATATGAATGTGGAAGGTATGCTTCCTTTTGAGAATTCTGTGCAGATGTATGTGGAAGGGACAGGAAATCATGTCCTTTACAGGGTGCGTCCCTATTACAACGGAGATGAACTGCTGGCAACGGGTGTCCTGATGGAGGCAAAATCTATAGAAGATCCGTTAGTTCAGTTCTGTGCTTTCTGTTACAACGTACAGCCGGGAATAGAGATCGACTACGCCACAGGATTTAGCAAAGCAAATGAAACAACAGATAGCGAAGAGGTTCTCGCCATCGTGAGCGATCCTGAAACAGGGGACAGTGAGTCTGTTACGAGGTCAGTAGAAGATGAAGCAGTCGCAGACGAAGGTAAAGAGGAAGCTTCAGAAGAACCGGCTGAGATCACGTATGTCCTGAATACCAATACAAAGAAATTTCACATGCCCTATTGTAGTTCTGTGAAAGATATAAAGGACAAGAACAAAAAAGAAACAACGATGAGTAGAGAAGAGATTATTAGCCAGGGATACCAGCCGTGTAAGAGGTGTAATCCTTGAACAGTTGCAGCAATAAAAACGATACTTGAATTATATATTACATATCTTAACTAACAACGAACAACAACGAACAACGGATTCATGAGCCACCACATGCAATGCGGTTGGCTCATTTTCGTTGCCTTGCCTAATTTTTGGCCACCTCATCTAATAAGAAGAGTCTGATAATGAATTCTCATAGTCATAAGAGTATAATTTATATTGCATTAGTTTGCGTAATTATCATGTTTACAAGTTAATCTACGACAAAGATAAGCTCATTCCACGTAAAATGCCGCGGCTGCACTTTCGCAGCCGCGGCATAAAAGTTATCACTTATCCAGAATCCCCGTCTTCTCGAGCACTTCCGTGACATCGCT
>CACXMR010000087.1 GCA_902768825.1 uncultured Ruminococcus sp. | reverse complement strand
CATCGTTTCTCCTGCCTTTATTCGGGGTACATCCGCATATATCGTTGGTCAGTCAAATATCTGCCGTGCAAATTTTTATGGCGAAACTCCGGAAAGCTCAGTGCCTGAGAGTTCGATTCCGGTAAGCTCTGTTCCTGAAAGTTCTGTTCCCGAAAGCTCATACCCGGTAAGCTCCGTTCCCGAAAGCTCCACAACAACACGGACGGGAGACGGGACAAATACGCTGCCGATAGCTGCTTTGATGTTCTTCAGCGTGATAATACTTTTATCGGTATTTGCAGCATTAACATGGTCAGAGAAGCACAGGGATACTGACGATCAATAACTATGCACCTTACAAAAAACATAATCAAATTCAGGAGGTAATCAGAAATGCAAAAGAAAAAGATACTTACAGCCACACTTGCATCCACCTTGGCGGCAACCGTCATCGCAGGCGCAGGAACCTTTGCGTATTTACAGGCAAACACCGGGACGATCACCAACAAGTTCGGCAAGAATGCAGACACTGGTCTTGACATCACTCTTACCGAGACCGGTGTAACGCTTGATAATGAAGGCAACGGAGAAAAGATCTATGAGATCAAGCCGAATCAGCAGGACGACAAGGACCCGACCGTTACCGTGACAAACAATATCGACGTATTTACCTTTGTCGAGATCAGCGACAAGACCACCCTCGACAACAATAAGATCGTAAATTATCAGGTTGATGAAGGCTGGACAAAACTGACGGATGAGTTAGCCGATTATGAACTGGTCAACGATGAGGTTACAGATGTTTACTACCGCATTGTTGCAGCGGACGCCGACAATAATGAATTCGCTGTCATCAAGGATAACAGGATCACCTATGCTCAGAACGTTACAGGAGACAAGATCGACAACGATGATGTAACCATAGCTTTTCAGGCCTTTTGCATAGACAAGGCTCCCTTTGTGGAAGACGGTAAGGATGAGATCGTTTCTGCAACCGACGCCTATAAAGCAATACCCAGAGTGTTCGCTTACGAGCCGGAAGGAAACTTTACCACTGTTGCTGTGGATGAAGATACGGTTGCCGTCACAGGTTATACCGGTACAAATACAGAAGTAAACATTCCCAGAACCATAGACGGAAAGACTGTGGTATCTATTGCCAATAATGCTTTTGAAAACAACACTACTGTTGAAAAGGTGGTCGTACCTTCCACAGTAACCGAGATCGGTGTTGCTGCCTTCCAGAGTACCCCGAACCTCAAAGAAGTCAGACTCAGCAAGAACCTGAATGAGCTTTCTGATGAGGCATTCTTCAATTCCGGTATAGAGAGCATCACTATTCCCGCAGGAGTAACAGATATTGTAGACAGCTGCTTTGAGAACTGTCCTTTGCTTGAAACGGTAACCTTCTCCAAGGGCCTGAAAATGCTCGGCGAAAACGCTTTCAAGAGCTGTATTTCACTCAAAACCGTCGTTCTCCCCGACGGACTGGAATCCCTGGGCGGAAACACTTTTAAGGGCTGTATCAATCTTGAATCCGTCACTATTCCGTCAAGCTGCACGAGCTTTGTGGATGATGAGATTTTCAAAAACTGTGATCTGACAAAGCTGACCATCAAGGGCGAAGCAGGCTCTGCAGCCCAAACATACGCAGAAAACAACGGCATTACCTTTGAAGCGATCTGAATACACTGTGCTGATATAGAATAAAACAATCGGACTCCACCGCAATTCAAAACTGCGATGGAGTTCTGTTTCACGGAAAGCAAGGTTTTTATATCAAAAAAATCACTCCCGTATGAAAGGGGATATTTATGAAAAAATACAGTCTGATTCTTGCGCTCGTTCTGGCTGTTAATCTGGTCGGCTGTGTAGCAGATACGGATACAAAACCGAAGCCGAAAAAAGAGGATATCCGTATCACCATTACGGCACCCAGCGATGAAAACGGGCCCGTAACTCCCGGACACAGCTTCTTTATATCCGGAACAATAACGAATGATGAGGCTCTCTCTGAGGGTACGTCGCTTCGTGTATCAGTTCTTGACAAGGAGGGAAAAGAGGTGCGGTTTGCTTCATCCTCCCGCAAGGACGATGATAGCATTGACCGCTTTACGGATGCCTTTTTCTACTACGCAGACGATGTTGACCCCAAACGCTCCGATATCCACGCAAGGGAGTTTCCATGTCTGATCGTTGAGGATACCGAAAATCCCGACGCATCCCTTAAAAACGCAAATATCAAATGCTTTTTCTCGGATAAGGACTTCAATGCATTTATCCCTTATGCCACAGATAAGGCTCACGGGCTGCTTATTGACGACGGTATCGGTTATGTGGACGAGGCGGGAAATCCCTATAACGCGCTACCCGAAGGAAACTACACCGCCTCCGCAGTTCTAACGGACAGCAGTGGAAAGGTTATCGCCTCAGCTCAAAAGCAGTTTTCCATTGAACCGGCAAAAAACACGATACTCTGCCGTTTCCATCCCGATGAACATTATGAAAACATGAAGACGTTTGCGGCAGAAAAGAAGCTTTCCATGAACATTGACTATCTGCCCGGCTACTATAAGGATCAGAACGGAAATGACAAGGGCGGACTGAGAGCCATGT
>CACXMR010000086.1 GCA_902768825.1 uncultured Ruminococcus sp. | reverse complement strand
ATCCTTCATTTCGGCAAAAGCCTTGTTTTGCTGTTCGATGGCGGCATTAGTGTCGTTTATCTTGCCCTGGATCTGCGCCTGCTGCAGCTTGAGCTTTTCGAGAGCCTCCTTGTCGGTGTTGATGGAATTGGTCAGCTCGTCAAGGCGTTTCTTTTGCTCATCAGTTGCCTGCCCGGTGCGCTTGATCTCCGCATTGATGAGCTTCATTTCCTTCTGAGCGTCCCTGATCTCCTTGGAAAGCTCCTTCTGCTCCCGCTTGTTGTCTGACATTTCTTTCTTTAACTCGGTGAGCTGCTTCTTGAACTCCGACACTGCGGCGTTGTTGTATTTCGTCAGAAATGACGTGGTAAAGCTTCTTCCGCTGGACATTTATTTCACCACTCTTTCAAATGCTTTCCTCGCCCTGCCTGATCTCGCCGTAGCGCTTAACAAGAATCGGGGCTTCCTTCTCGCCCTTGACCTCAAGATAACAGTCAATGCGCTGGGCTATCTCCTTGTTGGTGCTTTCCCAATATTCAGCCTCAGGCCGCCCGATTACGTCAACGTACATAGCCCGCTGGTGGCCTTCGTGCATAGCCCTTGTAGGGGCGTTTTCTTCGCCGGCGTCTGACGGTGCAGGCAAAGAGCTGAGTATTGCATCCGCAAGCTCCAGCCTGAGCAGCGGCAGGTCTTCCATCGAGACAAGCTCTCCCAGCTCTGCAAGGGTCGGCTCCACATAGTCAAAGTCTCGAAAGGTCACTGCCTTACGGTTCTCAGGCAGGCTGCACATGGCAGCATGAGCCAGCTGCAAAACGTCCTCAATGCTCCAGTCCGCAAAAGGCACTTTCAGCAATTCGGGCAGCGGCTTGTAAATCATTTCCAGGCATAATAAAGCATTAAGGGAGTACCGGATGTGGTACTCCCTGCCTGCTATGTGTATTATGCTGTAATTCGGAATAATATCTCTCAGCATACAGCCACCTCATCAGGTGGGTACTGCTGTAGTGAACCAGGTTTCAACGGCTGCGCTGCCCTCTTCGGATGTGGGGTCAACGTCAAACTTGATGTCCCTCATCTTGCCTACACGTCCGTTGCGGAAATAGGTTCCGTTAAGTGTGTCGGTAGAGAATGTGATATTACTTCCTTCGGTCTGTACGGTTCTTTTCTGGCCAGGCGTGAACTGTGCTTTATAATACTTGTACAGGTTCCAGTGGCCGTTGGGCAGCTCCTCGGCAAGGGCTGCCACCATGTAGGGAGATACCTCATCGCCCTTGAGGGTAGCTGTGTCTGTGGTTGCCGTCTCTCCAAAGATAGCGGCTCTTTCACTGACGTTGAGTGCATGGATGCCGATATTCAGAGCACCGCTTGTGGGCTTTGAGACAACCTCCATAAGCTCACCGCAGCCGTAAAGCTCAGCCCTTGCAGTGGTAAGCGTGTCCTCGAAGTTCATCAGGCGCTTGTCAAAATCTATGACAGTGCCGTAGGTATCGCTGGATGTGCCTTCGGTTATCTTCCACATGGCAAGTCTCTTGACATTGATAGGTGTTTTTGCGCCCAGAGTAGTACCCTGGGTAGATGGTGTAAGTGCCATTTAAATTCCTTCTTTCTTTATATTTCTCTGTTGTAATTAAACTCTATTATCCTGTGATAATATTCCGGGCGGCAAGATGCCGCTCCCAATTTCGCGCTATGTTTTTTCTGTGCAAAACTTATATCTCGCGACTGTAATTAAATTCTATTATCCTGTGATAATATTCCGGGAAGTCATCCGTCAGCCCGTAGGACCCGGACTGCCTGACAAAGCCGTTTTCCGTGAGCAATGTCGTCAGTGCGGTGCCGATGTTGTCAGCGGTCTGGGCCTTGTTTTCTCCGGTGGTATAGACGTTGACCGTCACATAGTAGGTGGTCAGAAATTCCTCCCCGCAGCCTCTCAGCGCCGGGACGTCATAGACGTTGTAGAATATGAAAGCCTCCGGCGTGCTGTCGGACAGCTCCGGGCTGCCCTCGAAGTAGGGTATGTCAAGCTCAGAGAGCAGTCCGTTCAGTAGATCATGAAAGCTCATAGTCAGCCTCCTAATTTGTCGATCTCGGCGTTGTAGGCGGCGATCGCCGTATTTACAGCCTCGTTCTTCACGCTGTCAAAGCCTCTGCGAATGTGCGAAACAGCTTGTATAGTGCCCTTTTTGACCTTGTAGCGCTTGCCGTTGCGGGTTCTGGTAGTAGTCTCGCTTCTCCTGTAGGCGCTCTGTCCCGGCCTGCCAAACTCGTAGGTCATGCCCACAACACCGGGATTGAAGCCGTCGGCGTCAGTCCTGAAAGCGTCAGCCTGATAGCCGGAGGATATCCCCAGAGAACCGTTTTTGGACGTGAATATCTCACCTTTTCTGATGTGAGGAGCAAGCTTACGACCAACCTTTTCGCCTGAGATACAACGGCGCTGAGCCTGCTCTATCATCGTGCCCACGCCGTGAAGGGCTGTCCTTAGTGCGGCATTGACCCGCTCATCCATGAGGTCAAGCTCTTTTATGAATGCGTCAAGGTCGGGAAAGTCGCAGGAGATGAAGTCGTCAGACATTGCTTTACCCTCTTTCCAGCATGAGCTTGACAAAAAGCTCGTTGTAGCTCTTGCCGGTCTGTGTTATGCGGTATTCCTTGCCGCCCACAACGCAGTAGTTGAA
>CACXMR010000085.1 GCA_902768825.1 uncultured Ruminococcus sp. | reverse complement strand
GTCGTAAACAGCGAGGTTGAATCGGGAGAGCATCCCGTTGTAAACAGCCGTTACTCGATCGTTATGGCAACATCCAAGAGAGCTCGCCAGCTCGTAAACGGACGTCCTACCACGATCAAGGATGCTGATAACAACAATATCACCTTAACCGACAATAAGTTCACAATGCCTTCAGGCAACATTACGGTCAGTGCGGCCTTCGCCCTGAAAACAGCAAATATATCTGTCGGCGGAGTAGGCATTAACGGTAATAACTGTTCCGATATTCTCGGCAATGGTACAGTAAGCTATGATTTCGATACCAACACACTCACGCTGAAAAATGCCGACATTGAGGTCACCAATGGTTTTGGTATCCGCTATAACGAAAAATCCGGAAAACCGTTCAGCATTATCTTAGTGGGTGATAACCGTATTGCTGACGATATTGATGATGGTTCGGGCACCTGCTACGGAATGGCGTTGTATGCGGCAGCTCCAAGCTTCAATATAAGCGGCAGCGGCACGCTGATCATCGAGATGAATTCCAAAGGTCAACGTATCGGTATTCACACGAGAAAAACGCTGACCATTGAAAAAGTTTTATTAGCTGTTGACGTTATAGGCTCTGAAAAAGCTGTTGGTGTTGATCTTATGTACAGCGATTCTGTACTGACTCTGAAAAATGCTGCATTGATGAATATAAATACCGGAGGAATTGCCCTGCAAAGCAACAGGAATGTCCGCAACCTGAATGTGGGTGACGACTGTGTTTTTGAAGCGATCTCCGGAACACAAACAATAAACAGCAATATCAATCTGACCGATGGTCATCCGATAGTCAAAGTCAACACTGAACCGAGTGCAGATGGTTCATATAATTGGGATGAGAGTACAGCACTGACAAGCTATAAATATTTCAGTATGGGAGGGAAGAATGCTTCTTATCCCGTGACGTTACCCCCAAAGCATACCCACACCTACGGCGAGCCTGTCTGGGACTGGGACGAGGATTATATCGGTGCGACCGTTACCCGCACCTGCACACATCCCAACTGTAAGCATACTGAAAGCGTTATTGCGACCTTTGTTGATACAGAGGATGAAGACGGCGTTCTTGTCCATGAAGCCGTGGCGGTATTTGATGACGCCGTGTATCATGACATCCAGCCCGTTTACAAAACGGAAGCAGGCGGATATATCGTTGAGGTAACGGGACGCTTCAAAGGCGGCGTAGACTCCGGCAAGCATAATCTGGTGGGTACGGAAGGCTTCAGAGTTGTTTTCAAGGACAAGGACGGCAACAAGGTCAATGCGCCGCAGTATATCTGGGTCGCTCAGGAAAGCACTTCGGACGGCATCGTTGTTGACCCCAACGGAGACGCAGCCTTTACAAAAGAAGGTGATTTCCATGTTCAGCTCAGAAGCCCCGACGGAAAGACGGTCTACTCACCGTGGATCACTGTCAGAGCATACCGCGGCGGTGACGACGGCACTGACGAACAGTCGTCCCAGGCAGTCAGCCCCAAAGACGATATGCCCAAAACAGGCGACGCTGCACCCACAGCGATTGCGGTGATACTGCTCACAAGCCTTTCTGCAGCTCTGTTCCTTGTAGTGAAGCGCAGAAGGAATGAAGATGAAGCATAAGCACCTTTCTGAATATTTGTATGAATTGCATCGGCATACAGACTGATGCAAAAAACAGAGCCGTGTTCTCTCATAACAGGGAGGACACGGCTTCGCTTTTCAATAAATAGTTTCTTCGGTTTGTGATCAGAGGATTCGGTTTATCGCTTTTAATCAGGCAACGCACCGAACCTGCCATATTCCGTAAAGGGCATATCCTCTGCTGCATAGGGCATACGCTCCGGCATAGCCTGACAGTGATGATCATTTCTTGTTACCGCAGCACTGCTCCTGTTGAACCACGACCAGTCTTCAATGTCTTTTTCATCATCCCATGTGCAGTCGAATTCGTACCACTTGCCGTTTAGATTTATCATATTCCAATCGTGGTCATAGCTTGTGCAGACTATCACTTCAAGTCCGGCAAGATTCATCAGATATTTGGCGGCATAAGCGTAATTCGCACAAACACCTTTGTTTTCGACAATACCTTGATAACCGAACGGAACATTCAGGTCCGGGTCATCTTCGGCAAATTCATATTCCATAAAGTCTTCGACATATTTGGCGAGCCGTACTTGCTTTTCAAGGTCTGACATATCATCAGTGATGTTTTCGCTGATGATCTTTTTGGCTTTATTTTGCATCTCAAGATAGTATTTGTAGTCACAGAACAGTGCTTTTTTCAGATCTTCATTATCGCCGATACTATCCCAGTCAGTGACGCAGGTATTGGTGAGCGTCAGGCTTTTGATAGTATGGTTATCCTTGAGCGGAGCGATGCTCCTGACCTGATCGCTTATCAGCATAACGGTTTCAAGATTCTGCAATTTCGCAAGCGGAGAAATGTCACTGATGAAATCGTTGATAAATTCCACCTTTTTAAGCTTTTTGCAGGCGCTGAGATCGGGTATTATCTCGATCATACTGTTTGTAAAGCTGATGCTTTCAAGCTCTGTAAGTGTACTGAGTGCTGAAATATCTCTGACAGTGCTGTCCCCGACCTCAAGCTCCTTCAGACCTGAAAAGTATTCGATGCCGTCAAGAGCGGTGGCC
>CACXMR010000084.1 GCA_902768825.1 uncultured Ruminococcus sp. | reverse complement strand
TATGACGACAGCGGCGAGCCTGATGACAGTAAGCTTTTCAGAGCTATTGAGGAGGCGGAGCACAGCGATGATACGTCTCGCAAAGAGAAGAAAGACGAGGATGACGGAGTTGTGTTTGCCGATCACGGAGAAAAGCGCCGCACAGAGATCAGGCAGATAGACGCTTCATCCGACCAAGGCAGCCTTACGGTTGCGGAAATCGATCCCAACAGTGTGATAAAGCCGGCAGCAGGTGTGGTGCAGGGCTCATTCTTTGACAGGATGGTTGAGAGGATCAGGGAAACTAACGCAGCAGTCGGACAGGATATTACCCGCATGGAAAAGAGCGGCAGCAATCCGATACTCAATCCGTCAGAGGCTGCTGACAGTGAAGATATGACAAATAACGAGGAAAATCAGGGTGACGATGCAATGAACAACGACAGAGAATATGGATATTCACGCAAGAGTAAGGAAAATATAGAGCTGGAGATATCGAAATCAGCCGACGGCAGCCTTGTTATCGGTGCGCTGAAGGAATCCAACGGTAAACCGGTGGATATCGAGATCAGGGACGCATCCAACTTCAAAGACGACAGGGACCGTGAGATGGCAGAGATGGGCTTTGAGGTTGCTAACGAAAACGAGATATATAATGCCCGCAGGGAGGAAAATGCCGAAAACCCCTTTGTGGTAAGGGCAAAAACCGAAGCTGACGGTGAGATATGGCAGAATGGGACGGATGTTTCCGGAAACTACGGGGACAGCTCCGACAATGCAGGCGCAGAGAGCGCAAAAAAGGCAGCCGGCAGGACTGCTTCAACAGAGGTGAAAGATGTGACATTTAACGGTAATTCGGGAGCAAAGCAGGAAAAAGCTCCGGTAGAGCCTGCTGGGGCTGCTTTTGAGGGTGACAGCAATATAACCTTTGAGGTGGCGCCGGTTCCCAAGAGACAGGTCATCCCCATGCAGTCGGTATTCACCACTATACCGAGGCTGGAAAGCGTCAGCGCTGAGGATTATAACAGTCATTATGAGCAGATGAAAAAGTCCATGCCGAGAAATCATGTGTATGCCCAGAGATTCAGCGCATCGGACGTGCCTCAGCCCTTTGTGGAGAATCCAAGACCGATAACAAGCACCGAGCCTCAGTATGCTGCTGATGATAACGGCGGAGATCAGGGTGAACCGGTATTTGCCGGAGAAGCAGGAGGCTCTGACAGCCTGAGCGGTCAGGGAAAGAATGATGACGGTCTGTTTGAGTATTATACGGGCTATGACGCAGGAGAGGATCCCTTTGCAGACAATGGCGGCGAGCAGGAGGTTCTGATAAGGGACCACAAGAAAAAAAGCGGCTCTGTGGGACAGCGCTTCCGCAGATCGCTGGGAAAGCTTTTCTCGTCTGAGATACCTGAGGATGAGGAATAAATAGCGCCCCCGTAAAGGAGTGTGAGCTGAAATGAGCGATATTATCATCAGAAATGTGCGTATACTTGACCCTGCCAACGGAACCGACAGGACAGGGGACATTTTTATCAGGGACGGAAGGTTCTCCGCACCCTTTGATGAGCAGGAGAGCACAAGGGTAATTAACGGCGAGGGTCTTACGGCGGCGCCGGGACTTGTGGATCTTCATGTTCACCTGCGTGATCCGGGTCAGACTGAAAAGGAGGATATCCTTTCGGGCTGCAGGGCTGCCGCAGCGGGCGGTGTCACTCAGCTTTTGGCAATGCCAAATACCGTTCCCACGGTGGATAGCCCGGATACGGTCAGATATATCCTTGACAAGGCAAAGGATGCCGATTCCACCGTGCACGTGGTCGGCTCCATTACAAAGGGACTGGGAGGACACGAGGCTACGGATATCGAGGCTCTGCGAAAAGCGGGTATCTCTGCCCTGTCCGATGACGGCAGGCCGGTCATCGATACATCGATCATGGTCGCCGCCATGAAGCTTGCTTCCCGTAAGGATATCAACATTCCCGTGACGGCGCACTGCGAGGATCCCTTCCTTGCCGGCGGCAAGGTGAACGAGGGCGAGGTATCAGAGACGCTGGGAGTAAAGGGTATGCCTGCCGCTGCTGAGGACGCCGGCACTGCAAGGGAGATAGCTCTTGCCGAGGCCTATGGTCTGCCGGTGCACATCTGTCATGTAAGCACACGCACCTCGGCGGCTATGATAAGAGACGCAAAGAAAAGAGGGGTGCTTGTTACCGCAGAGACGGCTCCCCATTATCTTATGCTGACGGAAAAGGAGCTTCTCAGGTGTGACGCCGATTACCGAATGAACCCGCCCCTTCGCAGAGAAGAGGACAGGCTTGCGATGATAGAGGCTCTCAGAGACGGCACCATTGATGCTATAGCCACTGACCACGCCCCCCACACCCCTGAGGAAAAGGCGGATTTTGAGGCGGCTCCCAACGGCTCTATCGGTATGGAGACCTCCTTTGCAGCCTCCTACACCGTGCTTGTGGACGGCGGTTATCTCAGCGAGGCTGAGCTGATAGAGAAAATGTCCGTGATACCGGCAAGGATACTCAGGAGCTACGGCGGAACTCTTTCAGAGGGGGAGATAGCTGACCTGATGCTCTTCAGAAGGGAGAGCTGGGTCGTCGATCCTGAAAGGCTTAGGGGCAGGATAGTGTATTCGGATTTATAAAGCTATATTGAACGGAGGAATATGTTATGTCGTTTGACAGACTCATCGAAGGCATCAGAAGAACCAAGAATCCCACGGTGGCAGGACTTGACCCTAAGCTGGATTTCATTCCGGCACACATCAGGGAGGCTGCCTTTGAAAAATACGGCAAGACCCTTGAGGGCGCTGCTGAGGCTCTTTTTGTGTTCAACAAGGAGCTTATCGACGCACTGTGTGACATTGTTCCGGCAGTAAAGCCCCAGGCCGCTTATTACGAAATGTACGGCTGGCAGGGCGTGAGGACCCTGGCAAGGACCATCGAATATGCCGAGAGTAATGGAATGTTTGTTATCACCGACGGCAAGAGGAACGACATAGGCACCACAATGGAGGCTTATGCCAAGGCTCATCTGGGATGTGTTGACGTGGAAGGCGAGACCACTCAGCCCTTCGGCGGCGACGC
>CACXMR010000083.1 GCA_902768825.1 uncultured Ruminococcus sp. | reverse complement strand
GCCAGAAAGCTGATGGATATCATTGCATCAATCGATGACGGGAGTGCCAGGCCTCGTGTTTATGTCGATGATGAAGGCACTCCGAGAGAGTTTCACGTCACTGCACTTTCCGAATTTGAGGAGCTTGACACGCTGTTTTTCGATACAGTCTCTGAATGCGCAGACTACTATTTTACTAACCGCGTGGCCTCCAACATGGTGCGCCAGAAGTCTATGCCCCTGCTCAAATCAGTGCAGGCTTCGCTCAGCAAAGCGCTTCTAAAAAAGAAGAAACTGTCAGAAGATCTCCTGAATGCTGAAAATTCGGAAAAATACAGGCTGTATGGAGAGCTCCTGACAGCAAATCTCCATCTCATAAAGCCGGGTGACCGCAGAGTGAGAGTTATTAATTATTACGACGGCAGTGAGATAGAGATCCCGCTTGATGAAAAGATCTCAGCGGCAGCCAACGCCCAGAAATATTTCAAAAAGTATTCAAAAGCCCGGACAGCCATACATGAAAAGCAGTCCCAGCTTGAAGATAATGACAGAGATATCGAATATCTCGAGTCCGTGATACAGAATATAGAGGCATCAGACAGCGTTCCGCTGCTTGAATCCATCAGGGATGAGCTTGAGCAGACAGGCTATGTCAGGAGACGCCAGAAAGCCGCTCAGAGAAAGAAAAAGAACCGCAGGCCTGAGCCTCTTAAATACGCGCTAAGTGACGGTACAGAGGTGCTGGTAGGCCGCAATAACATTGATAATGACTGGCTCACCATGAAGTTTGCATCCAAGACCGATATATGGATGCACACCAAGGATATCCCCGGTTCGCACCTTATAGTACGGCTCGAAGACGGCCGCAATGTGAACGACCTGCCCGCTGAGCTCATATATGAGGCTGCATCGATTGCGGCATATCACAGTAAAGCTGCGGGAAGTGACAATGTGCCGGTAGATTATGTACCGGTCAGATATGTCAAGAAGCCGAACGGCGCAAAACCGGGCATGGTAATATTCACACATAACCAGACGGTATATGTGGCTCCGAAGCTTCCTGATACAAAAAAAGAAAAATAGTGAAATCAACCTTTAAAAGGAGTACAATAGTCGTGCGCGATAAAAGCGCACGCTGTATACGGTCTGTTAGCTCAGCTGGGAGAGCGCATGGGTCACAACCATGATGTCGAGGGTTCGAGTCCCCCACAGACCACCATAAAAGCGCTGAAGTCATAACGGCTTCAGCGCTTTTTCATTTATATAATTAAAATGTACCCTGTAAATCGGACAGTTAGGTTTTGAAAAATCATCAGAAACCCTTTCCAACGGACATATACGTTTTGAATCAAAATCAGATAGAATAAAAGTGTCCGAAAAGGAGGGTAACTCATGTCATACTCAAAATTCACCGCCGAAGAAATCGAATTGCTACAGGCGCATCCATACATCATTGAGGTGACACCACGCAAAGTGTGTTTTTCCAAAGAGTTCAAAGAACTCATTTGGAACAGGCTGCAGCAAGGACAGGATATCCATCACATCTTTGATGAATTCAATATCCCATGTGAACTTCTCGGTGAAACACGAATAAATGGCATGAAATACCAGATCCGAAAGGAAGGAAAAGCCGGTCAAGGTTTCCGAGATGTCCATACTACGGATTACCAGAACAACGGATTCAAATCCCCGGAAAAGGAAATCGAGCTGCTGAAACAGCAATTGAAATACAAGGATCAGGAAATCGAGTTTCTAAAAAAAATAGTGTCCTTGGGTCAAGAGGAATCAACCCGATGAAGATTCCTGCAAGCGCCAAATATGCCATCATAGAGCAGATGATGCAGCGTGAAGATAATATGCTCAACATCAAATGGCTTTGTGAGACCGCCGGCGTATCTCGTTCAGGATATTATCATTACCTGCAGACAGCCAATCTCAGAGAACAACGCGAGCAGCAGGATCGGGCAGACTTTGAACTAATACTGATTGCCTACAACCACAGAGGTTACAGCAAGGGTGCCCGTGGCATATACATGCGATTTCTCCATATGGATCCGCCTGTTCATATGAACATCAAGAAGATCCGTCGATTGATGAAGAAATACGGCCTGTTCTGCCCGGTACGAAAAGCCAATCCATACAGAAGGATCGCCAAAGCACTCAAAACAGATGCTGTAGCAGACAACCTTCTGAATCGCGAGTTCGAGGCGCACGGCCCGAGAGCCATATTGCTGACAGACATAACATATATCATCAATGGCAAGGCACCGCGTTGCTATATGTCAACAATAATCGATGCCTGCACAAAGGAACTGCTGGCCTGGGTATTAAGTGAATCCCTTGAGATAGACTTTGTGCTTAAGACTGTCGAGGACGCTATTGCAAAACATGGCATAGAAATGAACACTGAAACTATGATCCACTCAGATCAAGGTGCACACTACACCAGCGTTCAGTTCAGATCTTTGCTGAAGGATAAAGAACTCAGGCAATCAATGTCCAGACGTGCAAACTGCTGGGATAATGCTCCACAGGAATCTTTCTATGGTCACATGAAGGATGAGATCGATATTTCTGAATGTGAAACCTATGAACAGATCCTGGCGGTCATAACCGATTGGACTGATTACTACAATAATGAGCGATACCAGTGGGACCTTGCTAAACTTGCTCCGACAGAATACTACAAGTATCTCAAAACAGGAAAATACCCGCTGGAAATACCAAAATCCAACGGGCAAATGTAGCAATTATTAAAAACGTATGTGTCCTTGACACGGGGTACACATTATGCAAATTTTTGCAAAAATCGGGGTTTTCCTTGAAATTTCAACGTTTTGTTCTGCCTGCTGAGTGCAATTTGATTAC
>CACXMR010000082.1 GCA_902768825.1 uncultured Ruminococcus sp. | reverse complement strand
TTTTAAAAGTGCACCCTCAGGCTTTGTTTCTGTTGCAGAAACCGGAGTTTTTGTTACAGAAACTAAAGTAAATGCAGCAGTTATTCCACTAAAGTAAAGAAAAGTAAAGTAAATAAAAGTAAAGTAAATAAAAGTAAAGTAAAGTGTGTATGAGCACCTTTTCAATTCTCTGCAGAAACTGCACCTGCGTCCTTCCTCTGTATGATCACAACGACCTTACACACACGTACTGTGTTATGGATGCTGATAACCGGAGTAGCGGAAAAAGCATAATCATTTTTGACGGAGAAAGATGTTGTTGACTTATTATTATGAGGGGGGTATAATTATATTGGATTAACAGCGTAATGCTGAAATAATTGGGAGGAAAGAGAATGAAAAACTATAAGATTACACTCCTCAGAGGCGACGGCATAGGCCCTGAGATCGTCGGCGAGGCAGTAAAGGTGCTGGATAAGACAGCAGAGAAGTTTGGCTTTGGAATTACCTATACGGATGCGCTTTTGGGAGGCTGCGCCATTGACGCTACGGGAGTGCCGCTGCCCCAGGAGACAATTGACAAGTGCCTTGCATCGGATTCGGTGCTGCTGGGAGCTGTGGGCGGTCCTAAGTGGGACACTCAGCCAGGAAATAACCGCCCCGAGGCAGGTCTTCTCGGAATAAGAGGTGCTCTGGGTCTTTTTGCAAACCTCAGACCTGCGGTGATCTTTGAGCCACTGAGAGATGCTTCACCCCTGAGAAGCGATATCATCGGAGATGCAATGGATATTATGATCGTCAGGGAGCTTACCGGCGGCATTTACTTCGGCGAAAGAGGAACCTTTGAGGAGAACGGAGTCAAGGCTGCTTACGATACTGAAAAGTATAATGTGAACGAGATAGAGAGGATCGGCAGAGTTGCCTTTGATATGGCAATGAAGCGCAACAAGAAGCTCACCAGCGTTGACAAGGCCAATGTGCTTGATTCTTCCAGACTCTGGAGAGAGACTATGATCCGTCTTTCAAAGGAATATCCTGAGGTGGAGCTTAATCATCTTTATGTTGACAACTGCGCTATGCAGCTTGTGAGAAACCCCAAGCAGTTTGACGTGATCGTGACCTCAAATATCTTTGGTGATATTCTTTCCGACGAGGCCTCAATGATAAGCGGCTCAATAGGTATGCTGGCGTCCGCAAGCCTTAACAGCACAAAGCTGGGTATGTATGAGCCTATCCACGGTTCAGCACCGGATATCGCAGGGCAGGGGATCGCTAACCCATTGGCAACTATCCTTTCCGTTGCCATGATGCTCAGATATTCCCTCGATGAACCTGCGGCTGCCGATGCTATCGAAAACGCGGTCGCCGAGGTGCTCAAGACCACAAGAACGCCTGATATCTACACAGAAGGAACAAGGAGGGTCACAACGACCGAGATGGGCGACGCAGTGTGTGCGCTGATCTGAGAATATCATAAGGTGGAATAGCTATGGATAATATAAATCTTGCGCTGACGCTGCTGTTGGCTGGTTTCATTATCGTTTTTATGGTGCTGGTACTCCTCATTATCATCATTACGGTTTATGGCAAGCTGATACAGGCAGTACAGAGGAGCTCACAAAAACGCAAGGAAAATAAAAAGAAGATCGTAATGATCGAAACGCCTGACAAACCCGTTGTGAAAAAGCCGGCCCCTGCTGTATCGGCGGATCCGGCTGCGACAGATGAGATCCCCGGAGAGATCATCGCAGTCATTGCGGCTGCGGTGGACGCTGTGTACGGAGATAAGCCCCACAGGATAAGATCGGTCAAGCGTGCAAGGAATGTGCGCTCGGCGTGGGGCAATACGGGAGTAATGCAGAACACAAGACCGTTCTGAGGGGACAGTCTGGCTCCATAGATCAATAGAAAGGAAGAACGCAAATGGACATTTTCTCTCAGCTCGGCAACGTCATTGTCGGTCTGTTTCAATCATCGGGATTATGTCATCTCGGCTGGCAGAATTACGTTATGATCGTGATATCCTTCCTGCTGATGTTCCTGGCGATCAAAAAGCAGTATGAGCCGCTTCTGCTGCTGCCGATAGCCTTCGGAATGATGATAGTGAATATTTTCCCGGAAATCATGGCAAATCCTGTCACTCAGATGCTCACCTTCGAGCAGGTCACCGCACAGGGGCTTGATCCTGCCTCTTATCCCACAAGCTCACAGCTTCTGACAAGCGCTCAGGCTGTGGCGGCAGGCTTTGACCCCATGACCCTTGACAAGGTTATGGTGGGTGAGTCGGAATTCTATAAGGTCGTATATTACACCGTGACAGAAAACGGTGGTTTGTTCTATTATCTCTATCAGGGCGTACACCTTGGCATTTTCCCGCCGCTGATCTTCCTGGGCATCGGCGCTATGACGGACTTTGGTCCTCTTATCGCCAACCCAAAGAGCTTTATTCTCGGTGCCGCCGCTCAGATCGGTATTTTCATTACCTTTATCGGTGCTATACTTCTGGGCTTCCAGACAAACGAGGCCGGATCCATCGCCATCATCGGCGGTGCAGACGGTCCTACGGCGATATTCGTTACTTCAAAGCTCTCGCCTGAGCTTCTCGGCCCCATAGCCGTGGCTGCATATTCCTATATGGCTCTGGTACCGATCATCCAGCCGCCTATCATGCGTTTGCTGACCACCAAGAAGGAGCGTTCCATAGTCATGGGTCAGCTCCGTCCTGTGTCAAAGCTGGAAAAGGTCATCTTCCCAATAGTGGTTGTAGTTCTTGTGGCTATACTTCTTCCGGATGCCGCTCCTCTGGTGGGTATGCTTATGCTGGGCAACCTCTTCAAGGAAAGCGGAGTGGTGGACAGGATCGCAAAGACCGCTCAGAACGAGCTGATGAACATTGTTACCATTTTCCTTGGAGTTACAGTTGGCGCTACTGCCAGCGGCACGTTGTTCCTGACCCCAAAGACCCTGGGCATCATTGCTCTGGGACTTATCGCATTCTGTCTGGGCACAGCCTGCGGTGTGCTTTTTGGCAAAATCATGTGCTGGGCGACAAAGGGCAAGATCAATCCTCTTATTGGTTCGGCTGGTGTTTCGGCTGTACCGATGGCCGCACGTATTTCACAGAAGGTGGGTCAGGAGGAGAATCCTGCTAACTTCCTGCTCATGCACGCTATGGGACCCAACGTAGCCGGAGTAATCGGTTCTGCAGTGGCGGCCGGTGTGCTCATCAGCGTTCTAAAGTAACAGCTTCAATCTGCCGGTCGGGGGGACTTTTACGAAAAAGTCCCCCCGGTCTCGCCTGTCGGCTCGGTCGGTGCTTCTGCCTTCTGCAGAGGTGTCCACCGGACACCCG
>CACXMR010000081.1 GCA_902768825.1 uncultured Ruminococcus sp. | reverse complement strand
CCTCGCGATTCATAGTTTATTATCAACACGCGGACACTGAATTATATGCTCAGAGCAACTTTCAGCGCGAACAGGGGTCCAGCGTCACGCTGGCGGCGGCTCGCCGGGCGCGGGCGGAGAGCCTCCGCTCCCAATTCGCGGGGTTCGCTCCACTCCGTTCCGCTCTGTGTACAAACTGAAACTGCACCCTCGCGGGCGGAGAGCCTGCGCTCTGTGTTCAAGCCGAAAATGCACCCTCGCAGTTGTTACTTTCTTCACGCGGACACAAAAGCTTATTGTCAGAGTGACTATCAACGCGAAATCGGGTGCGGGCGCAGAGCCTGCGCTCCCGAGTTCGCGGGGGCAGTTAAACAGACTTGTTACTGCACCCTCGCGATTCATAGTTTATTATCAACACGCCCTCGCGATTCATAGTTTATTATCAACACGCGGACACTGAATTATATGCTCAGAGCAACTTTCAGCGCGAACAGGGGTCCAGCGTCACGCTGGCGGCGGTCTCTCACGGTGTTGGGTCATCCAGCTTCTGTTCTGAGAATCGCTCCGGAGGGGACGCTGCCGACGATGACTGTTTCAGAGATCAGGACGGAGGTCTCGACCAGGGTGGAAACCGAGCTGAGGGGCATCAGAATATTGATCTCAGTGCTGACCCTGAGGGAAAGCTTGTGCACTGTCTGATTGAGACCTCCCTGCTCAAAGCAGCTTTCAAAATCGCTGGTCACATTTCCTGACAGGGAAATGAAGAGCGGTACAGAGGGCCCTATGCCGCTGATGATCTCTCCGCCGATGAGGGTTCCCAGCGATATGTTTACACGATGGTTCTTTATCCCCGAAATGCTCTCCTGTATCCTCAGAGTAACGGCGTTTTTCAGACGGTTGGCAACCACAGTGTCGGCGCTGACAGCAGCAACCCTGCCGTCGGGTGTATATGTTATTTCCTCAAGCTGAGCTGAGGTGATATTCGTTTCCTCCAGCACCTGTGAAACACTTCTGTTTATGATCTCTGTGGCAAGTGCCTGAGCCTGTATTTCAGCAACGGAATCCGTGACAGGTCTTAGTCTCAGCTCGAAAAAGGCTACCGTCATTACCAGCAGGAATATGAGCAGTAATATGATCCTTCGCCTTTTTTTGTGGGTTTTACGGTAAAGCATAAAAATCACCCCTGCTCCATAATACACAGAAACAGGGGAGAATGTTATTCCATACCGGAGCGTCAGCCGCCTAACTCGATCATGGCGTCAATGCACCTGCGGGCATCTCTGATGGTGGCATCATCGAGGATTATTTCCTCTCCGCCGGTGCCCTTGCAGCAATCAAGCACATCCATGAGAGTGGTAGCCTTCATGTCTTTGCAGATAAAGCCCTTTGTGAGTGGGTAGAATTTCTTTTCAGGGCACATATACTGCAGGTGCTCGGCTATGCTGCTTTCGGTGCCGATGATAAACTCCTTCTTTTGGGATTTTACAGCGTAATCCATTATACCGCTTGTGGAACCGATATAGTCAGCCTGCTTTGCCACAGCGGGAATACATTCCGGGTGAACCAGAAGCTCGGCCTCCGGATGAAGCTTCTTTGCATTTTGGGCTTCCTCTGCGGTAACAGCGGCATGGACGGGACAGCCTCCCTGCAAAAGCAGAACATTCTTTTCCGGCAGGCTTTCGGCAACATAAGTGCCTAAGTTGATGTCAGGCACAAAAATAATGTCCTTGCTCTCTATCTTCCTGACGATCTCAAGTGCCGATGAGGAAGTGACGCAGACATCACACACGGTCTTGAGGGCGGCGGTAGTATTGATATATGCAACAACCGTATAACCCGGGTGCTTCTTCTTCAGGTCAAGGATAAACTCCTTGTCCATCTGCTCTGCCATGGGACAGCCTGCGGTGGGACTCGAAAGGATCACCTTTTTTTCCGGTGAGAGTATCTTGCAGGTCTCAGCCATAAAGCGAACGCCGCACATGATGACAGTGGAGCTTTGTGCCTTGGCGGCTATCTTGCTGAGTGCGTAGGAATCGCCTGTGTAATCGGCTATCTCCACGATTTCCCTTGCCTGATAGCTGTGGGCGAGGATGCAGATATCCTTTTCTTTTTTAAGACGCATTATTTCGTCCTGTACTTCCTTTATTGTCATAGGGATCATCCTGTTCTTATGTAATGTAATAGCCTTGCGGTAAACGGTCTATGCCAAGTATGAAATGAATTATGACAAGTATGCTTGACATAATGTTAGGTGTGTGATAAAATAGTATCATTCAGTGCAGGAGGACTAATTTGTTTTCCTGAATACCGATTTGGGAGCGCCGCAGATGGGGCAGCTCCAGGTCTCGGGCAGCTCGGCAAAGGGGATAAGTCCGCTTGCATACTCATATTTGCAGATGGTGCAGGTATACTTTTCTACCTCCTCCTCTTCTTCGGGGAGATAGGTCGGGGCAAATCTCGGAGCCTTGCCCTTGATGACATTCAGATAGAAGTCATAGGTCATGGGCTTGCCCTTTATGGTCTCACTGCCTGCTACGGGCTCTGCTATGAAAATGGAATGGGTCACAGTCTCTATGATGTTGACCACTCTGCACAGGAACCAGCAGCAGATATCCTCCTGTATGACGGGTGCGCCTTCACGGAGGATCTTGTGCTTTACGTTATGAAGCTTGTTTCCGTCACGTCCGGAGGTAAAGCCCAGCGCTCCGATGACGGCTCCCGAGGTGTTTTCCGAGAGGACGCTCACGGTGAATTCGCCGCTGTTCTTGATACATTCGTTAGTGAAGTTGCTGTGGTTGATGCTTACGGCGATAGTCATGGGATAGGAAGATATCTGTATCACCGTATTTACTATACAAGCGTTGGCGGCTGTTGCTCCCTTGGCCCCCACAGCGCACATACCGTAGGAAAGAGAGGTCAGAATTTTATCATACATCGGTTTTGCCTCCTCGGTAATACCGCCCGTGCCGTAGTGCGCTCCTGCACCCAGCCGGACAGCGATAAGCTTGATACCATAATAACATATTTCTGACAGATTTACAAGAAATATTATCGCTTTTTTATAAATTTCTGTAAAATAATTATACCTTGAGGTGTTGAATATTCAGCACAAGACCGTAGAGAATAGAGCAGGCGGTCCCATAAACGATGACAGGGCCTGCTATGGAGAAGGTTTTTGTTCCGAGTCCTGTTATGAGTCCTTCGCTGCGGAATTCTATTGCGGGGGCTGCGACGGAGTTTGCAAAACCGGTGATAGGCACCAGGGTGCCGGCGCCTGCAAAGCCTGCGATATTGTCATAAAGACTCAGGGCGGTGAGGGCTGCGGAAATAAATATGAGAGTAATGCTGGTAAGGCAGCGGGCGTCGTCAAGCTCAAGCCCAAGGGTGCTTTTGTAGATGTCTGTAAGTCCCTGCCCTGCAGTGCATATCAGTCCGCCGACCCAGAAGGCATTGATGCAGTTTTTAAGCAGCCTGCTTTTAGGAGAGGCTTGCTTTACCAGTGATGAATATTCCTTTTGGGTGATATTCATAGTATCATCTCCGTTTCGTTTTTTTGAGTTATAAATAGTCTGTCCCCTAAAACGGGAAATATAAGTTTTTTTCAGATGATAAGGTGATTTGATTGAGAGAGATTTATCTTGATAACAGTGCTACAACAGCGGTGTGCATGGAGGCTGCCGAAAAAGCGCTGGAAATAATGACCGGAAAATATGGAAACCCGTCGTCACTGCACTCAAAGGGCTTTGAAGCTCAGAAGGAGCTTGAAGAAGCAAGGGATGCGGCAGCAGAGCTTCTCTCGGCGGAGAGGGAGGAGATAATATTTACCTCCGGCGGCACCGAGAGCAACAATACGGCTGTCTTTGGGGCTGCGGAGGCTCTTGTGAGACGGGGAAACAGGATAGTCACCACCTCCGTGGAGCATTCATCTGTAATTGAGGCAATGCAGAGACTCGAAGCCAAGGGCTGTGAGGTGATATATCTCGATCCGGACAGCAGCGGCAGGATA
>CACXMR010000080.1 GCA_902768825.1 uncultured Ruminococcus sp. | reverse complement strand
GTTTTTAATTCATTTTCCATGCTTATATTATAGCATATCCTGTTGCGTTATTCAAGAATTAGTTGGTATATCAATATTATTACGGTCCGCTTCAGCCGGCATAATTATGATTGGAGGATAACACGCAGCGTAGTGTCAACATACTAAAGGAGGAATTAATATGTCAAAAAATCTTATCATCTATTATTCAAAAAAAGGCGAGAACTACTGGAACGGAAGTATCAAGAATCTCTCAAAGGGCAATACAAAGATCGTCGCAGAGTTCATTCAGAAAGCAGTGGGCGGAGATCTGTTTGAAGTGGAAACTGTGAAGGAGTACGCAGCGGACTATTACGAGTGCATTGAGGATGCAAAAGCAGAGCTTCGCAGCAATGCAAGACCTGAGCTGAAAAAGTATCTTACGGACATTTCACAGTATGACAACATCGTTGTAGCAGGTCCCTGCTGGTGGGGAACTTACCCGATGGCAGTTTTTACACAGCTTGAAAGGCTGGATTTCACAGGAAAGAAGGTTTTCCCTGTAATGACCCACGAGGGCAGCGGTCAGGCAGGTTCAGCGGCTGCACTGAAAAAGTACTGCAAGGGTGCAGTGGTAGGCAGCGGACTTGCCATTCACGGAGCAGATGCCGCAAAATCCGAAAGAACCGTTGCAGGCTGGGCAAAGAAAGAACTGGGTTAAAGGAGGATTGTTTCATAGACTATATTACACTCAATGATGGCAATAAGATACCGGCAATCGGATTCGGTGTTTTTCTGATACCCAATGACGGTCCTACCTATGATGCGGTGCTTATGCCGATGCTGATGGCATATTCCCTGATCGGAGAGAATAACCATGAAATCATCGGGATCTGCATTTTTGTAATATTTATTGTTCATCACGCACTTAACCGTAAGTGGTGGACAAGCCTTTTCAAAGGAAAGTATAATGCAGTCCGTGTGCTGAACACGGTAGTGAATCTGTCACTTGTGGTATTTATGATAATGCAGCCCGTGAGCGGAGTGCTTTTGTCAAAACATATGAGGATTGCTTTTTGCAGGACGAAGAAAAAAGATTACCGATTGAGTATAATTTCAATAATTTATTATTCTGCCTCGTCACACTCTGGCGAGGCATTTTCATAAAAAAACTCGTAACCGGCGAGCTGTTTACCGGTGTTGCACATGATTTGATCGAAGACGCTCTTCCGCCGGAAAAAAAGCAACAGTTCAAAAACCATATCGACGGGATGTATACTCTGGTTGGGGGTATGGAAGATGCTTTTCAGTATATGCCCTTTACATCTAGCGAGACGTATGACCCTTATCAGCAGCTCATTCAGTCTGTGAAGATGTTACCCCTCGACGCCGAAAAAGAGCAGGAGATCATCAATAAGTATAAAGAGATCATTGACTTCATGAAAGAGGCTGTTGATGACCCCGCGCTTGCTGATCAGACTGCTGTCAGGAAGCTAATGAAGAGCGTTCAGGAAGAGCTTGTCAATCTTTCGGAATTCATCAAAAACTTTCAGGACATCACACCCCTACAGGGTCTTTCCCCCAAGATCCAGGCAATCAGATCTCTTGATCCCACCAAACAAGTCTTTGATTCACAGACAGACTTCATCAATTATTCTCAGAAGTATTCTGATGCAATGAACGATTTCCTTACCGAATTCAAAAAGCCTGAGGTAATGGAAGTCTTCTCCAAGATCATTACTACGATCGAAAAGGCAGGCAGAAACCCGGAGGTCGATCCGCTGCCATATGGTATCTCAGAGATAGATGCAAATAAATATCGTCTGATAGAATACAAGGTGCACACAGAGAGCCATGTTCATGACTCCTCGTTCATGCATAAAATGGCATTCCTGGCTGACAAAACAAACTTCAGGGCAAAGGGCATAACAGTCGATGAATACGGTAATGTAAAGTATTCAACAGAGCCCGGTGACAAGATGATTGAAGCAGCAGGCAAGCTCAAAACCACTGCCGACAAGATCCTCACAGGTATAAACGAATTTCAGGAGCGCCTCGAGCAGCAGGAGATCGGAATTGAGGAAAACCCGTTATTCAATAAACTGGCCGATACGATCAATTCTTTCGTGGAAACCAACTATTCCGGCTACCTGAATTACACAGACGTGACCCGTGGCCTGAACAACATAATCAAAAAAGCCGAAGATTTCGAGCATTCCGACAAAAGAAATACGAGCCGTGAACAGCGCGGCATAGCGAAGGATATCAAGAAGTTTGCAGTGGATTCTCTCAAAGAGATGAAGGACCTCAAGCCCGACAATCTCTTTGAGGCAAAGCCTTTCAATATAATCATGGAGGATATAAATTCCAGCCGTGAGATCGACAGAAACTTTGCAAGCTATGCCGAGAAGTCGCCTTCGGCTCGGGATGTTGACTATTCCGGTATGTACAGCATTGCTTCAACGCTGAATCAGAATTCCACTGTAGTTATCTCTCTCAAAAAAGTTGTCGGCGAAGAAGTTGTGTCTGATGAAATGACCACGAACGCTTTAATGATCTACATGAACAGAGCGCATTTTGCTGGGGATGCTGCTGATAACAAGAATTCTATTCCGAATATTTTTTCAACGGATAGCGCCCCGGGTTCAAATTACAAGCTCATAGCAGACAAGCCCGAGCTCATCGAAGAAGCAAAACAGAGTTTCCAGACTCTCGACAGATATTTCAAGAGTATCTCCCGGGCTCTTGAAGGCAAAAACTATCCCGGAATTGCTTCTTTAATCAACATCCAGAGTGAAATGGCTCACAGAGAAGCCCAGGGCATACATGATTATCAGTACATAACAAGTATTCCTGGTGGAAACTTTATGCTCGGTTCCGCTGATTGGAAGATTCCGCCCGAAAAGAACGGGGACCCCAAGGCGTTTGACGATATGCTCATAGGCATGAAGTATGACAAGCTCAATGAGGAGATGCTGAAGAGAGTCGATCTGAAAAAAGAACTCAAAAACAGCACACTCACGCCCGAAAAGCGCCAGGAGTATACTGACAAGCTCAAAGCCTCGAATAATGCTATGATCGAGATCTATGAGCACATGAGATCGGACGAGTGCCGTGAGAAATACCGGGGCTATTTCCAGAAATACGATGATACGATCAGCGGAGTCAGAGGCGTTCATATCCAGATATCTGAGCTCGAACAGCGCAACAAGGCGCTTGAAAACGGCTGGGATCCGGCAAGGATAGATGATATCGTGCCTATTGATAATTTTACAAAACAAAGCAAAGCTTTCGGAAAGATGTTCGGAGAGATCAAAGACCCGAGACTCAACAGGCTCGAGGCTCTCAATAAGACGATGATCTCTCTTTCCCCCGAAAACAAAAAGTTCAAGAACCAGCGCGATTATGATCTGTATAATCTCAGGATTGCAAACACTGCAAAGGCTATGCTCGAAGAAAGCAAAAAGCCCGAGGTACGTCAGGCTCTCACAGATGCATTGAAAAAATGCAATAAAGAGAGCGAGGCATACGATCAATACAATAGGCTCATGCGTGATGAAATCATTGCACACCGGAAAAACCCCAATGTTGTAGTCAGACCTGAAAAGCCGAAACCTGTGCTTGTTTCATCTGATATATCAAATATGATAAAAACCCTGCTAAGTATATGAATACCGCCAGCAGCCTTGCAAATGAAAATCTCAAGAACAATAACGCTGCAAAGAAGGCGCCGGTCCTCAACAATCAGCTCGATGGCAAGAAGCACGAACTTTGATCTTACTTTCAACAAGTGAAAAGGCAGGGGATGTCATCCGATATGTATGTTCCGAAAAATGCAGAGGGAAAGCTGCCGGCAATCGCAGTTTCAGGACCCTTTGGTGCGGTTAAGGAGCAGTGTTCCGGATCGATAGCCTTTGACCCGTCCTTCACAGGTGAAAGCGGCGGTCAGCCCAGATATATGGCATCTCCCGATATCAACACCGAGGATTTTATGGCAGCGGTGGATTTTCTGTCTGTCAATGAGCTTGTCGATCCGGAAAGGATCGGAATTATCGGTATCTGCGGCTGGGGCGGCATGGCGATCAATACGGCAGCTCTCGATACACGCATAAAAGCAACTGCTGCATCCACTATGTATGACATGACAAGGGTTAATGCAAAGGGCTATTTTGATTCTGAGGACAGCGAGGAAAAGCGCTATGAGAAAAAAGCAGCTCTCTGTGCCCAGAGGATCGCTGACTATAAAGCAGGTGAATACAAGCCCGGCGGCGGTGTGGTCGATCCCTTGCCCGAAGATGCGCCGTTCTTTGTAAAGGACTATTACGACTACTACAAAACAGACCGTGGCTATCATAAAAGATCACTTAATTCCAACGGCGGCTGGAATGTTATCGGCTGTGAGTCCTTTATGAATCAGCCTATTCTGCAATATTCAAACGAGATACGCAGCGCAGTTCTGCTGATACACGGCGAAAAGGCTCATTCCTGCTATTTCAGCAGGGACGCTTATGCCGATATGATAAAAGACAGCAAATATACAGGCAATAAAGAGCTTTATATCATCCCCGATGCAGTTCATACAGACCTGTATGACGGCGGCGGTAAGGATGCTATCCCCTTCGATAAGCTGGAGGTATTTTTCAAGGAATATTTAAAATAAGGAGAGTTTATCATGGCTAAA
>CACXMR010000079.1 GCA_902768825.1 uncultured Ruminococcus sp. | reverse complement strand
TTCTGATAAGGGGTCTTGCCCACTGTATCGTCAGTGCCGATGTAGTTATCGATTATCTTCTGGAGAGTGCCGTCCTCCCTGATCTTTTTAAGAGCGGCGCTCACCTTGTCAAGAAGCTCCTTGTTGCCCTTCTTGACGCACATTGCATAGTCCTCAAGGGTAAACTCCTTTTCAAGTATCCTGATATTCTCGTTCTTCTGGACAAAATTCTTTGCGGGCTGCTCATCAAGGATAACGCAGTCGATCTTCTGCTGCTTGAGAGCCTGTATTGCGTCGGCTGCCTTGCTGTAGCGCTCCACCCTGGCAGTACCGTCTGTTTCATAGTCGGTAGCATAGATGTCGCCTGTCGTGCCCAGCTGTACGCCTATGGTCTTGCCTGTGAAATCATAGGCATCTTCCGTGCCGGACTCCTCTCCTGAAGTCTCCTTTGAGCTTTCCTCGGGATCAGCCTTTTCCGGCTCTGTGTAAAGAGCTATGACCTGCTTTGAGGTGGTATATACCGCAGTGCCCTGCAGCTCTGCCTTGACGGAATCCTTTATAATGATACCTGAGGCGGTCACAGCAGCGATGTCAGCCATGCTCCATGTGATGGAGTCCACCAGTGAGTCCGGCTGCATATCAGACACTACCAGCTCGGTCTTCAGCTCATCACACACCGCCTGCATAACGTCCACATCAATGCCCGTATAGGCGCCGTTGTCTATATATGCGTTGGGCTTTGTCGCTGAGGTGATGGCAAGGGTTATTGTGCCCGTCCTCTCTACGTTCTTCTTTTTGTAGGGAGTCCTGCCCTTTTCGGAATCAAGACCCACATAGTTGTTGACGATGCTTTCGATAGTCTTGTCCTCGGTGAGCTTTTTGATAGCCTTGTTCACCTTATCGAGCAGCTCTTTGTTTTCCTTTTTGACGATGTAATTATATTTCTTTTCTGAGAAAGGCTTTTTTACGATGCTCAGACCGGCATTTTCCTCTGCAAGTGCGTTCATCGTTTTGTCGTCAAGAACAATGCAATCAACCTGCTTGTCCTTGAGAGCCTTCACCGCATCCGCCGAGGTGTAAAAATGCTCTACCTTGGAGCGGGATGATTCCTCATAGGGAGCCAGCTCACGTTCACCGATGGTGCCCATCTGCACACCGACATTTCTGCCGCTGAGCTCATATTCTTCAATAGCCGTCTGTGATGCTTCCGCTGTCTGTTTTGCGTCATCCTCACCCTCTGCATTTACCTGCGGCGAGTGGAGAAAAACCGTAAAACAAAGTGCCGTAAGAACAACAGCCATAAAACAGGCTGCCGATCTTTTCAGTCGGGTCGTTCTTATCATTTTTCAGTCCTCCAAACAAACAAGATACTTCATGTTATAACACATAATTCATCTTTTTACAATATTACCGCAATAAAATACACACTTTGCACAGCTTTTATGTAATATTATTGTGTTATATTAACAATAATGCTTGTCAGGCTGATGCAAGCAGATTAATTATTTATGCTTATCCTTTATGCGTCTCCAATATTCACTGTATGCCTGCTCGGTCTTGTTCTCCCCCGGATCATAGTATACCGTCCCAACCAGAGGATCAGGCATATACTGCTGATCGACCCAGTGGTCGGGGAAGCTGTGGGGATAAAGATAGTGCTGACCCTTTACTGCCGCATCCTCACCGTCATAATGCTTGTTTTGCAGGTGTCTCGGAAAGCCTCCGCCCTTACCCGCCCGGACGTCTGCCATAGCCTTTTCTATGGCAATGCAGCCGGAATTGGATTTGGGTGACATGGCCACAAGTATTACCGCATCCGCCAGAGGGATCTGAGCCTCCGGCAATCCTACCATCAATGCGGCATCCACCGCCGCCTTGACTATGGGTATTATCTGAGGATTTGCAAGACCCACATCCTCACAGGCGCACACCATGAGTCTCCTGCAGGCCGAAGGCAGGTCGTCCGCCGCAAGTATCCTGGCAAGATAATGCACAGCCGCATCCGGGTCCGAGCCTCGCATTGATTTCTGAAATGCCGAGAGCAGGTCATAGTGCTCGTCCCCCTCACGGTCATACTTGACGGCACTTTTCTGGGTAAGAGAGACAACTGTTTCATAGTCTATGGATCTTTTCCCGTCCACCCTTGGCGCCGCTATAAAAGACAGCTCTACTGCATTCACCGCCTTGCGCACATCACCACCGCAGGCATAGGCGATATGCTCCACCGCTTTGTCTGAAATGGTAATTTCCTCACCGCTCTCTGTTTCAAGGAAGGCTATCGCCCGCCGTACTGCCTTTTCTACATCGGCCTTTTCCAGCGCCTTGAACTCAAACACAGTAGCACGGCTCAGTATTGCGCTGTAAACGTAGAAATAGGGGTTTTCCGTTGTGGATGCGATCAGAGTTATACTGCCGTTCTCGATAAACTCCAACAGCGTTTGCTGCTGCTTCTTATTGAAATACTGTATCTCGTCAAGGTAGAGCAGAATACCGTTCATCCCGCTGAAGCCCGAAAGCTCCTCGACTATGCTTCTTATATCGGCGGTTGTCGCAGTGGTTCCGTTGAGCTTGCGGAGAGTCCGGTTTGTCTTTTTTGCTATCATGGTGGCCAGAGTTGTTTTGCCAACGCCCGACGGACCGTAAAACACCATATTTGGTATGTTCCCTGACTCGATTATCCTTCTCAGCGGCTTATCCCTGTCAAGAAGGTGGTGCTGACCCGCTATTTCATCAATATTCTGAGGTCTGAGCCTGTCTGCCAGAGGAGAGCTTGTCATATCTATCACCTGCTTTTATCAATTGATATAAATATATCAGAAAACCTTGTCCTAATCAAGGCAGAAAAAGAAAGCCGGTTGACAGAAAAACCATCAGCCGGCTTGAAAAGCAAATATCCCACGACCCACCCTGATCTATGGTTAATGTAAGGTAGTAACAATAAAAGTATAAATACAATTGTGCGGTGTCGGGGCAGAACAATGAAGCGGGGACTCGAACCCCAGCCTTGCCCGCGGCGCCATTGATGCGGACTCATACTCTCAGCCGCAGAGATACATTCACCCCATAGACTACAACCAAAAAGATACAATTATATAAGCTCCGTCGTCCAGTTGAGCGCCTGGATGCGGTTGTCCGTCTCACGGAGCGCCTTTGCCATAAGATCAAACTTCTGCTGAAGATTGCGCACGTTGACAGTGCTGAGAATCTTGATCTCGGAATATCTCACACGATTGGGCGCAGATGATCCGGCGGTGATCACATCACGATAAGCAGCCATCCTGACCTTGAGAGAATCCCTCTTTGCGATGAGCTGAGTAAGTGACTCGTGACCATCCATGGTGAGGGTGTTTGTCTTGTTAATGCGAGCCATAAGCTCTTCCAGTCTGTCTATACAGTCATCCAGCTCAATGAGAAGGACTTCCGGGTCCTCGGCAGGCTCCTCGCCCTCCTGAACAAGAGCATTGTTTCTGAGTCTTTCCCTGAGCTGTTCGATCTTGATATTGAGATCAGCCCTCTCCTGCAGCGCTTCAGCTAATTTCATAAATAATACCTCCCGACAACCTTGTAATACTAAATTTGCATAGAAATAGACCAAAACATATCATTGTTATCATTTTAACTTATAAAATAATTATTTTCAAGTGTTTGTGTAAGGTTTATTCAAAATATTAAGGGAACAAAACCGTATAAAAATGCTGCCATGCACAAAACACAGCAGCACAAAGCACAAGAAAATTATGCGGACAAACTATACTTTAATTTGCGGCTTCTGATAAAATTTGCCAAGGCGAGGCCTGAAATAACAAAAGTAAGCACAATGGCAAATATCCAGCAGCAGAATTATTATCAGGCACATTTGCAGAAGTGCCGCAGCCGGGGCAAACAGTGGTGTCTGACGGCATATCTGCTCCGCATTTTGGACAAACAAAAGTAGTATCAGTAATATTGATCCACCTCAAAACAAAAGAAAAAATCCCATCCATAAAAGATGGGATTTATATCAAAGGGCACGCACCCTGAAAACTGAATAAAGCAAGCAAAAGTATGAACCAAGGATTACTTGGACAAGCCCTCGACCAATTAGTACTGCCAAGCTGAACGCCTCGCGA
>CACXMR010000078.1 GCA_902768825.1 uncultured Ruminococcus sp. | reverse complement strand
GACCTGTATGACGGCGGCGGTAAGGATGCTATCCCCTTCGATAAGCTGGAGGTATTTTTCAAGGAATATTTAAAATAAGGAGAGTTTATCATGGCTAAATGAGTCTTACCAACGTATTTTAACACATCTGAAACAATTACTGCCGGATACTGATGAAACAGCTATACGAAAGATACTCAAATAAAAAAACGTCCCCGTGAGTTTCAGGAAACGAAACTAACGGGGATTTCGCCGCTTTAGCTAATATCTTTTATGAACCAATTTTGTGTGCTCTGTTATGTGCTGCTTTTTTCAGCGTTTTGTTCTGATCCGGTCTTGTCCCATCTTCTGTATATTCCGGCAAGGATAGCTCCTGAGATGTTGTGCCAGACAGAGAATATAGCGCCGGGAACCGTTGCCATGGCGAGCTGTGAAAAGCTGCTCGAAGCCAGACTCGTTGCCAGGCCGGAATTCTGCATACCTATTTCAATGGACAATGCTTTGACTTTTGAGGGTTTGAGACGCAGAAGCTTGCCAAGACCAAAGCCGCAAAGATAGCCAAGCAGATTATGCAGGATGACAACGACCAATACCAAAGCACCGCAGGTATAGATCTTCTCTGCATTGTGTGAAACGACAGTTGCAACGATCATACATATCGCTATGGTAGAGACCATGGGCAGCACCTTGACGGCTTTTTCCGTGTATTTCCCCAAAAAGCGGCTGATGATAAAGCCGACAACAATCGGAAGCAGTATCACCTGTATGATGCTTAGAAACATTGACCAGACATCCACATTAACCGTAGTCTGAAGGAAAAGGTATGTCAGAGCAGGTGTCAGCAGCGGGGCAAGCAGGGTATTTACAGAGGTCATTCCAATGGAAAGAGGGACATCGCCTTTGGAAAGATAAGTGATGACGTTGCTTGATGTTCCTCCGGGGCAGGTTCCCACTAACACAACGCCGGCTGTCAGTGCGGGGTCAAGTTGAAAAAGCCTGCTGAGACCGAATGCAAGCAAAGGCATGATAACGAACTGTGCGGCACATCCGAGAAGAATATCCTTTGGACGCTTGAATACCAGCGCAAAATCCGAAGGCTTCATGGTCAGGCCCATTCCGAACATCACGATCATCAAAAGGTAATTTACCCATGATGTATTGATCCAAAGGCTTGACGACGGAACAAACAGAGCAAGGGCTGCCACCGCCAGCACAATGAATGCCATATATTTTCCGAAGCCTTCACTTATTTTTTCAAGTAATTTCATATTCTGTTCTCCAATCTAACAAAAGTATCCTGCTTCAAAGCCAGGCAGTGAACATCGTCATTTTTTGATCTTCATTGCCGTATAGTTTCAAAATTTCTATGACCACCTGTTAATCTCGTGTATCATAGTATGCCGCTTCCGATATTTTTTGCAGTGCCCTGAGCTTTCTTCGGAGGAGTCCTTTTTCTTTTCACCTTCATATCCCCTCCCCTATTCTTTGATTATAAATTCATAAGGCTACGGCAGACCCTTTAACAGCCTGACGATCTGACCACAAAAGCATCAGAAAACACACCTATGTAATAATTGAGTGGCTATTACGGTTATGGGAGTAATGCAGTGCTGCTAATCTATTTTAACCATAATTTTTATCATTGTCAACAAAATACTTTGTAGTATAACCTTCGATCTCAACTTATAAACAAGGCTGTAAACCATCAGAAACGAGAAATTCTTTGAAGATAATGCGGTTTATTCTTGACACTGAACTCATCATAATGTTATAGTAAAATCATAAGCTATCAACGGAAAATGCGGTGACGCCCCGCTTTTACTTTCAGAAAGTCAACTTTGAATATCATTATTCTGAGAGGTTTTTTGGGCTTCATCGGGAAGTTAAGCGCCCCTGTGTATGAATAGTCCCATAAATAAAAAGGAGGAATTTTAATGAAAAAGAAAACACTCGTTTCCATTCTGCTCTGCGCCTGCATCATGGCTTCTGTTTCATTCACCGGCTGCAGCAAGCCCCAGACCTCTCAGACTGCTGCTGAAAGCTCTTTAGCTTCATCGGAATCAACGGATGACTCAAAGGGCTCCGATGCTTCCGAAAAACCCCAGGCGTCCGATAGTTCAGATGCGTCAGATAAAACCGAGCCTTCAGATCATGCAGAAGTATCAATTAATTCTGAGGTGTCAGATGAAACCTCAAAGGATTCCGAAAAGAAGGATGAGCCCATCACCATCGATAATATCCGCAGCCTTGTTGTAGGCATTGACGAGCCTATCGAGCTCAAGGACGGCACCAAAAGGCCGCTGATTAACTTTGACAACGCAGCCACCACTCCTGTGCTGAAGCCCGTTGAGGATGAGGTCAACAAGGAATTCGAAATGTACGGCTCTATCGGACGTGGCTTCTCTGCAAAGTCTAACCATTCCACAGACGTCTATAATGATGTCAGGGACAAGGTCATCAGCTTCGTGGGTGCTAAGGATGAGAACAGTTCCTACACCGCATTCTATGTCAATAACACAACTGACGGTCTCAATAAATTGGCTTCTGCCCTGATAGAAAGCAAGGACGATATAGTCCTCACCACCCGCATAGAGCACCATGCCAACGACCTTTGCTGGCGTGAACGCTGCAATGTGGTTTATGCCGAGGTAGATGAGCAGGGTCGTGTGATCTATGACGATATTGAAAGGCTGCTCAAAGAAAACAACGGCAAGATCAAGTATGTTTCCGTTACTGCTGCTTCCAATGTTACCGGATATGTCACGGACGTACACAGAGTCGCAAAAATGGCTCATCAGTACGGGGCAAAGATCATCGTTGACGGTGCACAGATCGTTGCCCACAGAGCCTTCTCTATGATCGGCGATACTCCCGAAGAAAATATCGACTTCTTCGTATTCTCCGCCCACAAGATGTATTCTCCCTACGGCGGCGGTGCTGTAGTCGGTCTTACGGATGTCCTGAATGAGCATATGCCCGAATTCTACGGCGGCGGAACCGTCAATCTTGTAACGGACAACGAGCAGCATTATAAGCAGGCTCCCGCTGCCTATGAGGCAGGCTCTCCTAACTATCCCGGTGTCGTAGGTCTTGGTAAAGCAATCGACATTCTCCAGGAGGTGGGCTTTGACAATATCGAGGCTCACGAAAAGGCTCTAAACAAGCGTCTTGTGGAGGGACTTAAAAAGCTTGATAATGTCATCATCTACGGCGACAGCGAAAACCTTGAAGACAGAGTGGGCGTAGTTACATTCAATTTCAGCGACATCAACTCCTATATCCTTGCCTATAATCTGTCGGAAAGGGGCGGCGTTGCCACAAGGAGAGGTGCATTCTGCGCTCATCCATACGTCTGGCGTCTGATGGACCTGACCGATACCGAGATCGAATCATTTGCAAGCTGCACCGACGTAAAAACCGCCGGTATGGTGCGCATCAGCTTCGGTATCTATAATACGGAGGAAGAGGTAGATCAGTTCCTTGCTATGATGCCCGAGATTATGAAGGTCAGTGATAACAAAACCTATCTTCTTGAGGTTGGCGGCAGCAGAGAATACGCTGAAGGCGAGCTGGAGGGCTTGATTGAGTCTATCCCGGTACAGTATTGATAACAAAACCGAAGTAATGAATAAGACGGTCATATATGCCGAAGCGGAAAAGGTAATAAGGAGATCAATAAAATGAAGTGCAAAGTAATATTAGCATCAATTTGCGCTGCGGTAATCGTGGCAGCAACGTTGGCGGGCTGTGGCAGCTCAGGAACAAAGTCGGATACTTCATCAAACAATGAGGCCGCTTCAAAAAGCGAATCCGCATCAGTCAGCCAGTCTGACTCACAGGCATTAAAGTTTACTACGCCGAGAGAACGACTTGCACTGGAGCCTCAGGCGTCCCCTGAGTGGGTCACTAAACTGAATGCGGCCAAGGATGCCAAACAGCTATTTGTTGTTGCCGGATATGAGGGGACAAGCGCATGGGTCTCTATGCACGAAAAGGATGCAGACGGCAACTGGAAAATGATCATGTCTACACCGGGATATATTGGCAAGTCTGGCCTCGGCAAGACCAAAGAGGGCGACGGAAAGACTCCGGTGGGCACCTTCCACTTTAACAAGGCTTTTGGTATCGCCGACGACCCCGGCTGTGCCATAAGCTATACCAAGGTTGATAATGATACATACTGGTCGGGAGATAACGATATAAAATATAATCAGATGGTAAGCCTCAAGGATTACCCCGGACTGAACACCGCTGACAGTGAGCATATCGTTGACTATCAGTATGAATATCAATACTGCCTGAATATCAGCTATAACGAGGAAGGACAAGCCGGCGCAGGTTCTGCTATCTTCCTGCACTGCCTCGGCGACAGAAAACCCCGCACCGGCGGCTGTGTGGCAATCCCTGAGGAACAGATGTATTTTGTGAT
>CACXMR010000077.1 GCA_902768825.1 uncultured Ruminococcus sp. | reverse complement strand
CAGCCGCCCGGACTAACCACCCGGACGGCTTGAATTATGCTCATATATGCATAACCGGTTTGACTTATGTCTGAATAACTCTTTTTATTTTCTGTTCCGGTAATCCTCCAGCGCTGCCTGAATTGCTTCCTCGGCGAGCACCGAACAGTGCATCTTATAATCCGGCAAACCGTCAAGTGCCTCGGCGACTGCTTTGTTGGTAAGCTCCATTGCCTCGTTTACAGGTTTGCCCTTGATAAGCTCTGTTGCCATCGAGCTTGATGCAATAGCACTGGCACATCCAAAAGTTTCAAATTTCACGTCGGTGATGATTTCATTGTCTATTTTCAGATACATCTTCATAATGTCGCCGCATTTTGCGTTGCCCACCTCACCGATACCGTCTGCATTTTCGATCACTCCCACATTCCGGGGATTCATAAAATGATCCATAACCTTTTCACTGTATAATGCCATTGTTCTGCCTCCTATTTCAATATGAATTCTTTTTTGCCTTCTGTCAGGTCACGCCATACAGGCGAGAAGCTGCGAAGATGTGCGACGACCTCTTTGACACAAGCAATGATATAATCTGCTTCCTCTTTGGTGATGTTTTCCCCGATACTCAGTCTGAGGGAGCCGTGTGCAACATCGTGTATTCTGCCGATAGATAACAGCACATGGCTGGGATCCAGCGCACCTGATGTACAGGCGCTTCCGGAAGAAGCGGAAATGCCCTTCTGATCCAACAGAATCAGGATAGATTCACCTTCAATGCCTTCAAAGCTGAAATTGATATTACCTGCAAGCCTTTGCTTTGCATCGCCGTTGAGAGCGCTGTGGGGAATCTCTGATAAGCCCTGAATAAGATAGTCCCGAATTTCCGCCATGTGGGCATTGTTTTTCTCCATGCCGGCGGCAGATTCTTTAAGTGCAACAGCCATTGCAGCAATGCCCGGAAGATTTTCCGTTCCTGCACGCTTGCCTCGTTCCTGTGCGCCGCCTTCGATCAGGTTTTGCAGGACAATACCCTTGCGCACATACAGAAAGCCCACACCCTTCGGACCGTGGAATTTATGTGCTGATGCCGAGAGCATATCAATGTTCTGCGCTTTTACGTCAATCGGCAGATGTCCCACCGCCTGGACAGCATCGGTATGGAAAACAACATTATGCTTATGGCAGATCTCTCCGATCTCGCTGACGGGCTGTATCGTTCCGATCTCATTATTGGCTGTCATTATCGTAACCAAACAGGTATCTTCACGGATAGCCGCTTCAAGCTCGTTTGTTTTTACAATACCGTTTTCATGGACAGGAAGAAGAGTGACCTCAAAGCCGTTCTTTTCCAGCTTTTTCAGCGTGTGGAGAATGGCATGGTGTTCAAACGCACTTGAAATGATGTGCATTTTGCCCTTCTTCCTGCCGTTCAGTGCGGCTGTCAGCAGCGCCTGATTATCCGCTTCGCTGCCTCCCGAGGTGAAAATGATCTCTCTCGGCTCGGCGTTTATCACTTTTGCAATTTCTCCACGGGCTTCTTCAAGCTTTTCCTTTGCCCTCTGACCGATCCTGTAAAGACTTGACGGGTTGCCATACCATGTCTGCATATATTCTGTCATTGTTCTGATCGCCGCTTCGCTCATTTTTGTTGTGGCGTGACTATATTATAACTACTATCGCCTACTATGTCAATAGGTAATAATAAATTATATTTCTTGATTTTCCATTAAACCTATGGTATAATAGGACAAATATTTTCAGGGAGCGAAGAAATATGATCTCATCAAAAGGGCGTTATGCGTTAAGAGTAATGATCGAACTTGCAAGACATAACAATGAAGGGTATGTCCCTCTGAAAGACATTGCCGAAAGACAGAATATATCCAAAAAATACCTTGAAATCATCGCCAAGGAGCTTGTAGGCGCAAAGCTCCTGAAGGGTGTAAGCGGAAAGGGCGGCGGGTATCGGCTAAGCCGTGAGCCCGAGGATTATTCCGTCGGTGAAATTCTTGACGTGATGGAAAACTCAATGGCGGTCGTATCCTGTCTTGAAAACGGCGCCGAGGAATGTCCGAGAGCCGCCGAATGTGACACTCTGCCCATGTGGACGGAACTCAATGGGCTCATACACGATTTTCTCTACAGCAAAAAGCTGTCCGATTTAGTATGAAGGTGACATGAATGACGATACAACAGCTCAGATATGTAACGGTGATCTGTCAGGAGGGCTCTATCAATAAAGCCTCCGAGCTTTTATATGTATCCCAGCCTTCCCTGACAAGTGCGGTGCAGGAGCTTGAAAAGGAGCTTGGCATAACCATTTTCAGCAGAAGCGGCAGAGGCGTGACGCCGACAAATGACGGTCAGGAATTCATCCGCTATGCAAGGGAGATCATCGCACAGTATGATGATCTGCTGGAAAGATACGGCAAAGGCGGTGCGCTGAAAAAGAAGTTCGGTATCTCTACCCAGCACTATTCCTTTGCTGTCAAAGCTTTCGTGGAGATGGTAAAGCAGTTCGGCACGGATGAATATGAATTTGCCATCCGTGAGACCCGCACCCGTGACGTGATCGATGATGTTTTCAGCGGCAAGAGCGAGATCGGCATACTGTACCTGAACGACTTCAACCGTGGTCCCCTTGAAAAGCTACTTAAATCTAACGGACTGATATTCACACCATTGACCGAGTGCAGTGCATTTGTTTATTTATGGAAGAGGCATCCCCTTGCAGACAAAAGCGTCATTCGCTTTGAGGATCTGAAGGACTATCCCTGTCTTTCCTTTGAACAGGGCGACAATGCTTCCTTCTACTATTCCGAGGAGATTCTCAGCACCAGCGAATATCCGAAAACCATCAAAGCCACAGACAGAGCGACAATGCTCAACCTTATGGTGGGTCTGAACGGATATACCCTTTGTTCCGGTGTCATAAGCGAGGAACTGAACGGCTCCGATTTTATTGCTGTTCCCTTTGAGGCTGACAGCGAATCCGTTGGAAGCAACATGGTGATCGGCTATATATCAAAGAAAAATATGCTCCTGAGTCATATCGCACAGCTATATATCAGGGAAATCGACAACTATCTGAAAAGCTATCAGGAAAAGTATCACTGAGCTTCCAATATTTGTGTGTTGAAAAATCAAGGACTAAACTGTATGATAAAAACAGCGTTAACGCCAATAAGCTTTTGGAGGTCTTATTTTGAAACACACATCAAGAATACTTGCTGCCGCAATGGCGGCATTCACCATCCTATCCTGCTCATCGGCTGTCAGTGCAGCATCGCTCAAGCCTTTCACTCAGTTCCGGGTCGTCTGTAAGGACGGGAGCTGCGGTAATATCAATGATATTCTGAAAAAATACTGCGGCAAGAATTGCAGTATCAGTGATATTCTGAATTCCGGCGGATACTGTCCCGACGGTAACTGCAGCGTCAATAAACCTTCTCAGACATCGTCAAAAACGAAAAAAATCGATTCAAGCGTGAATGAAACAGCCAATACCGCAAAAACTGATAATACAGGATTCAATACAGCATACGAAGCCGAGGTTCTTAGGCTGGTCAATGCGGAAAGGGCAAAATACGGCCTTTCGCCCCTTGCTCAGGACAAAGGCGCAGCGGAAGTCGCACATCTGAGAGCCAAAGAGATCGTAAAAGCCTTTTCTCATACCAGACCGGACGGAAGCTCCTGCTTTACTGCCGCAAAGGAGCTTGGCGTTTCCTATCGCTCAGCCGGAGAAAACATCGCCTACGGTTATCCGACGCCTCAGAAGGTAGTTGAAGGCTGGATGAATTCGGAAGGTCACAGAAAGAACATACTTTCAGCATCATTCAGTAAAATTGGCATCGGATGTTATACGAGCAATGGAGTCTTGTACTGGTCGCAATTCTTTATCGGATGATCACCATACCCCTTTTTCGGTTTCATGACTGAGAAAGGGGTAATTCTTTTAGTTATAGTTTCAATCTATAACTGACTATAATTTTCATGTATTGGACAAACCTACTGACATAGTATATAATTGGCTCATCGAAGCAAGGGAGGAATGAGCATGACGATATTGCTGAAACAAATCCATCATGCAGTGTGTACGAAGGAACGAATGTGTTGCTGATAACACACTCACTCGATCATAACAATAATTAACAATAACAGAAAGAGGTAATATATTATGTCAGAATACAGATTTGAAACTTTACAGCTCCATGTAGGACAGGAAACCGCAGACCCGGCAAGCGATGCCCGTGCTGTTCCGATTTACGCCACCACAAGCTATGTTTTCCACAACGCACAGCACGCCGCAGACCGCTTCGGACTTGCCGATGCAGGCAATATTTACGGCAGACTGACAAACTCCACACAGGGCGTATTTGAGGAGAGGATCGCAGCCCTCGAAGGCGGTGTGGCAGGTCTTGCACTTGCTTCCGGTGCGGCAGCCATCACCTATACAATTCAGGCTCTTGCAACTCAGGGTGAGCACATTGTCGCCCAGAAAACCATCTACGGCGGTTCTGCCAATCTTCTTGCACACACTCTGCCGCTTTACGGTATTGACACCACTTTTGTAGACATTCATAATCTTGAGGAAGTAAAGGCGGCTATAAAGCCCAACACAAAGGCTATTTACATTGAAACTCTCGGAAACCCGGGCAGCGACATTCCCGACATTGACGCACTTGCTGAGATCGCTCATGCACATGGTCTGCCGCTGGTTATCGACAATACCTTTGGTACTCCTTACCTTATCAGACCTCTTGAGCATGGTGCTGATATCGTAGTTCATTCCGCAACAAAATTCATCGGCGGTCACGGTACGACTCTGGGCGGCGTTATCGTTGACGGCGGCAGCTTTGACTGGGCAGCTTCCGGCAGGTATCCGTGGATCTCAGAACCCAACCCCAGCTATCATGGCGTCAGATTCACCGAAGCCGCAGGAAAAGCCGCTTTTATAACTTACATCCGCGCAATTCTCCTCAGAGATACCGGTGCGACGATTTCTCCGTTTGCCGCCTTCCTTCTCCTGCAGGGTACGGAAACACTTTCGCTCAGATTGGAACGTCATGCGGAAAACACCAAGAAAGTTCTCGATTACCTTGTAAATCATCCCCTTGTTGAAAAGGTAAATCATCCCTCACTGCCCGATCATCCTGATCATGCGCTGTATGAAAAGTATTTTCCGAACGGCGGCGGTTCCATCTTTACCTTTGATATCAAGGGCGGCAAGGAAGAAGCCTTCCGTTTCATTGACGGATTGAAGATATTCTCACTGCTTGCAAATGTTGCTGATGTAAAATCCCTTGTTATCCACCCGGCTACGACTACTCATTCACAGCTCACGGAAGAAGAACTTGAATCCACAGGAATCCATCAGAACACCATCCGTCTTTCCATCGGCACAGAACATATAGACGACATCATCGCAGACCTCGAAAACGGCTTTGCGGCTGTCTGATATAAATAACAAGCATTAAAAAATTATTATATACAATCACACAGTGTGACAAAAGCCGTGCAGTCCTTATCAACGATACTGCACGGCTACTCTTTTTCGCATTTTAGGCAGATAATAAGCCCGGCACATGGCGAGGCTGCAATGTCAAAATATTACACCGGTCTGAACAATAGCTCCTTCGGAGGTACATCCGGCTCAAACAAAACGCCTTCTTACCGCAAAAAATAATCACTCTGAAAAAGGATCCCAGTTCCTATTTTAAAACAAAAAGAAAAACCGCACGACTGCCTGAAAGTGGCTTGTCATGCGGTTTTTAGTGTAAATAGGGATCAAAAAAGATATTTTTATAAGTTTTTGAAAGGATTTGAACTCTCGCCATAAAGAAACCGAAGCCATCACGCTGATTCTTCTATTGAGTGAATAAAGAATAGTGAATAACGAATAATACAGAAACGCCCCACGGAGCATTACTATAAACTATTCACTATTCTCTATTCACTATTAACTGAGCCCCCGGCACAAAGTGACGGGGGCGTTTCTGGTTGCGGAGGCAGGATTTGAACCTACGACCTTCGGGTTATGAGCCTAAGTGCATTTGAATTATTTTGCAGATAATGTTTGTGCTATCAATAAAATTGAGCGTGCTGCTTACAGTTTTTTGACTGTTTGCAGTACGCTCTTTT
>CACXMR010000076.1 GCA_902768825.1 uncultured Ruminococcus sp. | reverse complement strand
TTGTTCAACGACATTCAAGTCATCTATATAAAGACTTCCTTTACAAACGGGACAAACTGTCTCAAAATGAGCTTCCTTAATCTTCTTCGGCACCTGCTTCTCAAGTGCCAACACGGCACTTGCAAGAGCAGCATGGTCTATTCCCTTGCCGTCTGTCCTCGTTGTGAAGTATTTAAGTGCTCTTTTACATCTTTCCACGTCCATTTGTTCTTCACTCCTTCAGGACTTCTGCTATATCATCAGGTTTGACGTCAATGATTTCATAATCCGAAAGTTCAACCATGTAGTTATTAAGCTTTTCGCTGACTTCAATTATATAGCCTTCTTTTCCGTCTTTGAGTTTTACCTTTGCGTACTCTTTCAACATAGTTGTTCACTCCTTTACATAAATGCTCGTCAGATGAAAATCATTTTTATCATTGACGTCATCAATCCAACTTGTCATTACATTTGCGGTTTTGCCATTAGGACCTTCTATTTTAAGAAGTCTTTTATATAATTTACCTTGTGCGCGTTCGCCGTTTTCTTGAAGTTTATCTCTGTCAAAGGTATCACGTATCTGCTTTTCAAGTTCCTGATAATTTGTCATATCGTATCCAAGAGCTTCTTTGAATGCTTTTGCTTTATCCGGCTGTTTTTCAGGATTAAGAGCATACTCGGTGAACTTTCGCTCGTCTATTGTCGCAGTTTTTCCTGTAACATTTTCGATACCGACAGTTTTATCTTCCGATTTCGGACTTTTTGAACTATCACTTTCCTGTCCGCCGCTATCCGAACCGCCTTCATCTCCGCCATCAGATGTACTTCCCTCCATCTTTCCGGTGTCGGGATTCTGAATGAATTTCCTTTCCTCAATTATACCACCCGAAACAGACTTGTCAACAGGTGGAGTGCCGCTGATCGGCGCTTGTGTGTTTCCGTTTGGCAGCGTTTCGTTTCCATTTGGCAGCGGCTCGACCTGCTCACCGTAGCTATCTACAGGCCTGTACTCGCCTCTGATAAAGTGACGGTCGCCGCCGGGGATAGGCGGAAGGTTGAATACTTCTCTGTCCTCGTTGATGCTCGTGCGTCCACGGTCGCCCATCTGAACAACATAGTTTATCTTGTCGCTGATGCTTGCATACTGTAAGCGGTTGGAGCTGAAAAATATCTGGTTGCCGAAGGCCTTCTCACGCTCGGTAAAGGTCATGTTGGTGTGCACAAGACCAAGCTCCAGCGCAAACGGCTCGATCTTGCCCTCGTAGTAGGCGTTCCACTCATCGGGCGTGAATTTATTCTGGAGAATGTGCTCGTTCGTGCCGAAGTAGGTGAAAACATTCTGCCTGATGTACTCCATCTGAGAGGGATTGATGATGTAGGGCTTGCTGTCTATCTGCTTGACGTCCTCATACTTCTGGTCGATGAGGAACACACCCGCCGTGTTGCTGATGCCTAAGTTGATCTCCTTCAGGCGTTCCTGCTCCTCCTTGACGTCCTTGGGCTTGAAAGAGTTAGCAAGCTTAGCAATAAAGCGGATGACGGCACTGTTCTTGATGCCGTTGATAATGCCCTGATTCTGGGCGTCGAGAAGCTCAAGAGTAGGTCTGAGGCAAAGGTTTGACTCGCCCCAAAGCTCGCTTGTATATTGGAACTGATTGAGTATCCCGCACCTTGCAAGCTCAACGGCAAAGTATTCTCCGCCGCCCATATCATAGCGCACATAGGTCTGACCGCCGTAGTCAACAAGCTGAGCCTTGCCCACAGCCAGCGGATAAAAGCCCTTTATCTCGTCAAACTCAGTCAGCGGAGCAATGAGCGTGTTATTGTCGGTCATGTAGCAGGTGGCAAGCCGGTAGAGGTACTTCTTTGTGTCCATGATGGGGTTGGGCTGGTACTGCAAGACCCGACCCAGAGCAGGAGCGGCATTGCCCACCACCTCAGGCTTGAGCTTTGAGCAGTGGGTTGCAAAGCAGTGTATCGCCGCCCTGGTCAGCTCCATTTCATAAATGCCGCCTGCGTATGTACTATAGACAGGCTGATAGCTTGACAGGAGGGTGAAGTAGCTGTCAAGCGCCTTTTTGATATCTTTATTCTTCGTAATCATCAACCCCTTGGTTCATGTTGATGTAGTTATCCTTGTTGTTCTGCAAAACCACATAGGCGCACAAAAAGCTTATGCTGCCGTCTATGCGCTGGGTCTTGTCGGTGCCTTTTACGGGCTGAATGTTGCCGTTGACATCCTGCTTGATCTGAGTGTTGTAGAGACACCACTTGTCTATCGGATTGTCGTTGTAAATGATGTTATGCGCCTGGAAGTCGGCTCTCATGTCCTTCATGGGCTGGCTGAGCGTGAAGCTTCCCTGTCTGACGGGTATCATACTTTTCTCTCCGAAGCTTGCTTTAAACTCCCGAAGCAGACTGTCATCTATATGCCACGGGTCGTAGCCTATCCACAGCGGATAGAGATCATCCCGGTCTCTCAGCTCTAAGAACCAGTCCAGGATCACCCGCTTATCGACACGGTTCCCCGGCACGGCTCTCATCAGTCCTCTTGATATCCATTCGTCATAGGGCACCTTATCACGGCCTTCACGGTTGCCGGCTTTCTCCTGCTCGTCAATGACTCTCTGCGGTATCCAGTACATTGACTTGACATATATTTTCGGGTCGTCGGGACGCATACACACAGCCTTTGCGCTGTTCAGGTCAACGCTGTCAGCGGCATCAAAACCGCCTATGCAGTAGTCAAAATCCTCCGTTGACCAGGTTTCGGTATTGACGATATCCTCCCAGCGGAGCCACGACGAAACGCTTGTCTGTGGAATATTGAAGTCCTTGACAAGAACCGTCGGCTTGAAGCTCTCATCATCCTGCGCCTTCTGCACGAACTGCCGGAGCATTTCAATTTTCTTTATGGTTCCAAGTCCGGGATTAGCCTTTATCCAACAGCTTTCATCCAGCCACTCATCCGGTGCATCCAGCTCATAAATGAACGGCAGGAAATGCTCATTGACCGCATCGCCCTTGAGTATCTTTGCGGCATAGGCATACTGCTTGTCAAAAATGCCCTCACGCACAAAGCCGTTGGTCGTGATCGTAAAGAGCAGGGGCTGAGTTCTTGCACTCATGCCCTGTATTGCCAGATCGTAGGTGTCACGGTTGGTGATCGCCGCTAACTCATCAACAACAGCGCAGTGCACGTCAAGACCGTCCAGGTGCTTAGTGTCGCTTGAAAGGGTCATGATGTATCCCATGTTGCTTTCGCAGTAAAGGTCGCTCTTGCGCTTGCGTATGCGCTTTGAGAGCATAGGGCTTTGCTTTATCATTCTCATGCAGGCGTTAAAGCCAAGCATAGCCTGATCCCTTGCCGTTGCAAGGTTATACACCTGCGGTGCGCCCTCTCTGTCCGCAAGGAGCATGAAGTTTTCAAGTGCCGCTATCTCGGTGGTCTTGCCGTTCTTACGTCCTTCAACTATCAGGCACTCGTTGTACTGCCGGATGCCTTCATCGTTTACAAAGCCAAACAAAGCTTGCAGTCGTGCCTTCTGGAAAAGCTCAAGTCTGAGCGGTACGCCGATCTTTCCGGTGGGCTGTTTGCAGAAAGTCTCTATAAAAACTATCGGTGCATTCGCAAATCTCTCGTCAAAGTGATACTTGCCCGGCATTGCAAATTGTGTCAGAAGCATCTCTGAAACCTGTTTCATTTTTTCGCAGGCGACTATTCTGCCGTCATAGACCTTAGTGAAATACTCTTCAAACTCTGTCATCGTCCCTGCTCCTTCGTCCATGCTCCTTCATGTACCTTTCAAACTCGTCCAGCTCACTTGTCTGCGCTGGAAGCTTCTCCATGATCTGACGCATGAGCGTGGTGTAATTCTTGATGAGCTGGTTGTAGGTGTCTCCCTCAGATGACTTCTTGACCCCGTGCTGGTTCTGCCCGTTCTGATATTCCTCGACCCAGCCCTTTTCAAGAATGATGTCCTGAAGCTTCAAAAGCTCTCCGTGTATAAATTCAGCCTTTCGTATCAGGTTTGTCAGCAGCTCCTTTTGTGCCCCGTCGGGCATGGAGCTCACCGCCTTCTTTGTTTTTGCAAATCCGCTCATGTTTCTTCACCTTCCTCCTATTCTGTCCTACACCCCCTAAGAAGTCTCATGGAGAGGGAAAAAAGACTTCCCTGTCCGGTCTTGCCGTCCCTCCCGACCTCGACCCACCGGGGGGCGGCTGCTGTCCAGAATATTGAACATCTGCTGTCATCTCGGAACCGGCTCCCCATCCTCATCAAACACGACCCGCAGATGAAGCTTTGCCGAAGGTCTGTTATCGTTAAAGTGCCCCTCAAACTCATCGTGACACTCTTTGCAGACGTACATCAGATTGTTGTGGTTCAGAGCTATCTCCGGCTTGCTGATGTTGCTGCTGTCAAGTGCTATCTTGTGGTGCACGATGTAGCCTGTCCGCTCATGGCAGACCTGACAAAGCCCGCCGTCTGCGTTTATTCTTTCGGCAATGAAGGATGACCTGCAGCA
>CACXMR010000075.1 GCA_902768825.1 uncultured Ruminococcus sp. | reverse complement strand
ACCCAAGAAGAATCTTCAATGGTCTGTCTGCTAATGATCTTCTTAAATATTCAAATGTCGCTTAATTTCACTGACATTTTATATTGCAATTTATAATTCTTTGGTGCTGATCAAAATTCTTCTTGACATTTCCTCAAAGTTATTATATAATAGTCTCTGTTACGGGGTGTAGCGCAGTTGGTAGCGCGCCTGCTTTGGGAGCAGGATGTCGGGGGTTCAAGTCCCTTCACTCCGACCATACCGCTGTAACGTCCTGTTACAGCTAAAGATGGATCCGATGGTTGTCACCTCGTTGAGGTGTGGCCCTTATCTGATATAAACGGAGGCTTAGCTCAGCTGGTTAGAGCGCTTGCTTGACATGCAAGAGGTCACTGGTTCAAGTCCAGCAGTCTCCACCAACTACCCCGTCACCCTGTGGCGGGGTATACAACATGGAGGCTTAGCTCAGCTGGTCAGAGCGCCTGCTTCACACGCAGGAGGTCACTGGTTCGAGCCCAGCAGTCTCCAGAAACGCCCCTCGACTAAGGTTGAGGGGCTTATTTTTTTAGAATAGAGCATAAATAATAGTGAATAAAGATGTGTCCCGGGGCGTTTCTGTATTATTATTTATTCTTTAAAAATAAACTGTCGGTCAGAAAAAGTTTATTACAGCGTTCAAGATGAGCGCTTTTTATTTTTCTATTCACTAAATATAAATACCCCCCTTTTGCAATGCTAAAATTATAGAATAGTTTGCCTGAGCTCATGCAGAGCGCAAAAGAAAACACGGAGTCCGCTTTTTTGCGAGGCCCCGTGTTTCTGTTTTTGCCCAAAATGCTAAAAGTGTGATAATATTCCCTTCCTATAACGGAAGTGAAAAGCCATAAGCCTTGTTATGACATTTCAAAGGCTCCTGTGTAAAGCTGGTAGTATTTGCCCCTTGCGGCAATCAGTTCAGTGTGACTGCCTTGCTCGATTATGCGTCCCTGCTCCAGAACCATGATGACATCTGAGTTTCTGACGGTGGATAACCTATGGGCTATGACAAACACCGTCCTGCCGTACATCAGACCGTCCATTCCCTTCTGAACAAGAGCTTCTGTACGGGTGTCGATGCTGGAGGTCGCTTCATCAAGTATCATTACGGGCGGGTCGGCGACAGCGGCCCTTGCTATGGAGATGAGCTGGCACTGACCCTGAGAGAGCTGTCCGCCGTCTCCGGTGATGACGGTGTTGTATCCGTCGGGGAGACGTGTGATGAAGTCGTGGGCATTTGCAAGCTTTGCGGCGACGATACATTCCTCATCGGTTGCGTCAAGCTTGCCGTAACGGATGTTATCCATTACTGTGCCTGTAAAAAGGTGAACGTCCTGCAATACTACACCCAGTGAACGTCTCAGATCAGGCTTCTTAATCTTATTGATGTTAATATCGTCATATCTCACCTTTCCGTCTGCGATATCGTAGAAACGGTTGATAAGATTGGTTATGGTGGTCTTTCCTGCGCCTGTGGAACCTACAAAGGCGATCTTCTGACCTTGCTTTGCCTTGAGCGTAATGTTGTGCAGGACGACCTTGTCAGGATTGTAGGCAAAGTCAACATCATCCATTACCACTCGTCCGCAGAGCTTTGTATAGGTGATGGTGCCGTCCCCGTGGGGATGCTTCCATGCCCACATCTCGGTGCGCTCGTCAGTCTCGGTGATATTGTCGTCTTTGTCATATTTTGCGTTTACAAGGGTGACATAGCCGTTGTCCTGCTCGCTCTCCTCGTCCATAAGCTCAAAAATGCGTTCCGCACCTGCAAGTGCCATGATTACGGAGTTTATCTGGTTGGAGATCTCGCTGATGGGGCGTGTAAAATTCTTTGAGAGCTGGAGGAAGGAGGCTATCACTCCGATGGAAACGGCACTGACTCCGAAGATGGCAAGCATGCCGCCTACAATGGCAATGAGAACATACTGGATATTTCCCAGGTTGTTCATCACCGGCATAAGAATGTTGACATAGGTGTTTGCGGTGGTTGCGGTTTTGCAGAGAGCTTCGTTCTTCTTGTCAAAGTCCTCCTTGATCTTGTTTTCGTGGCAGAAGACCTTGATGACCTTCTGACCGTTTATCATTTCCTCGATGTAGCCGTTGACGTCACCGATCTCCTTCTGCTGGGCGATAAAGTATTTTGCACTGTTGCCTGCGATCTTTTTGGTTATGACCATCATAATCGCCACAAAAGCAAGCACAAACAGGGTCATGTAGATGTTAAGGGAGATCATTGCCGCAAGAACAGCGATAATGGTCATCAGTGAAGAAAACATCTGAGGAATACTCATAGTAAGCATCTGGCGGAGGGTGTCGGTATCGTTGGTGTATCGGCTCATCAGATCTCCGTGGGTGTGGGTGTCAAAATAACGTATGGGAAGTGTCTGCATATGAGCAAACATTTCGTCACGGATCTTCTTTTGTATGCCCTGGGAGATAGTGACCATGAGACGGTTGTATAGAAGTGTGGCAAGAGCACCCAGAAGGAGTATGGCCGCCATGACGATGATAAGCACGATCAGCCCGCCGAAGTCCTTTTCCTTGGCAACCATCAGGGGAGTGATATAGTCATCTATGAGCACCTGGAGGAAAAGCGAGCTGGCTACACCCGCACCGGCACTGATGATAATGAATATCAGCACAAAAATGAAGCGGAGCTTGTAAAGCTTGAAGTAGGTCAGCAGCCGCTTTGCAGTCTTGAGGGGGTTTCCCTTGGGACGAGGCGGTGCGCCGGGGGGCATTCCTTTTGGTGGAGCCATTTTCTTCTTACTCATCATCTTCACTTCCTTTCTGCTGAGAATAGTAGACCTCCTGATAGATCTTGTTGGAGCTGAGAAGCTCCTCATGGGTTCCGAAGGCATTTACCATGCCGCCGTCCATAACGATTATCCTGTCGGCGTCCTGCACCGAGGATATCCTCTGGGCGATTATGAGCTTGGTGGTGTCGGGTATCTCATCAAGGAAGGCCTTGCGGATAAGGGAGTCGGTCTTGGTGTCTACCGCACTGGTGGAGTCGTCAAGAATGAGGATCTTCGGTTTTTTCAGCAGGGCACGGGCAATGCATAGCCTTTGACGCTGGCCGCCTGAAACATTTGTGCCTCCCTGCTCGATGTAGGTGTCGTATTTGTCGGGCATCTGCTGGATGAAATCATCGGCACAGGCAAGCTTGCAGGCCTTGACTAATTCCTCATCGGTAGCGCTTTCGTTGCCCCAGCGGAGGTTTTCCTTTATGCTGCCGGAGAAAAGCACGTTTTTCTGGAGTACCATTGCCACGTTGTTCCTCAGAACGTCAAGCTCGTAATCCCGCACGTCTACGCCTCCCACCAGCACACGCCCTTCTGTTGTATCATAGAGTCTTGGAATGAGCTGGACGAGAGTTGATTTTGAGGAGCCGGTGCCGCCGATGATACCGATAGTCATACCGGACTTTATATTAATGTTTGTGTTCTTCAGGCAGAGCTTGTCACGATCCTTGGCGTATGAGAAGCTTACATTCTCAAAGACAATGCTGCCGTCCTTTACCTCTTTTACAGGGTCGTCAGGATCTGCAAGGTCGGGTATCTCCCTGAGCACCTCAGCAACACGGTCGCCTGAGGCCTTGGAGAGGGTTACCATTACCATTATGATGGATATGAACATAAGGCTCATGAGTATCTGCATTATGTAGGTCATCATGCTGGCAAGCTCTCCTGTCGTCATGTCTCCGTAGACGATGAGCCGGGCCGAGAACCAGGAAATCAGCAGGATACAGGCATAGATGCATATCTGCATAACGGGCATATTGAAGGTAACTATCTTTTCAGCCTTGGTAAAGTCACGGTAAATCTCGCCTGAGATCGTTTTAAACTTTTCGGTCTCGTGATCCTCACGGACAAAGGACTTTACGACACGGATGCCGTGGAGGTTTTCCTGTACCACGTTGTTGAGCTTGTCATATTTTTTGAATACACGGGTAAAGATCGGGTGGGCGAATTTTATGATAAGCCCCAGAGCCAGTGCAATGATGGGTATAAAGATCACGAATATCCAGGAAAGCTGAGCGTTTACCCTGAAGGACATCACCATTGCAAAGATCATCATAAAGGGCGCACGAAAGGCCATGCGCAGTATCATCTGAAATGAATTTTGTATGTTGGTGACGTCTGTGGTCATTCGGGTAACGAGGCTTGCCGGAGAGAATTTATCGATATTTGCAAAGGAAAAATTCTGTATGCGGTAAAACATATCATGGCGCAGGTTTTTGGCAAAACCGGCTGATGCCACTGCAGCAAACCGACCTGCGAGGGCGCTGCATATAAGTGAAGCGAGTGCTACGATGGCAAGGGTCAGACCCATTTTCCAGATATAGTCCATATCTCCCTTATCGACTCCCTTGTCGATAAGATCTGCCATCATGTAGGGGATAAGCACCTCAAGAATAACCTCAAGTACAATAAATATCGGAGTGATGATAGAGGCCAGCTTATACTCCCTGATGCTTTTTGCAAGAGTTCTTATCATTCCTTTACCTCCTTGCGTTTTGGTGAGTGTGTCATTCGACGTTTTCCCTTATCTTTGACAGGACGTTGAAAAAAATCTCCAGCTCATCCTCTGGGATATTACGGCGCAGGATCATTTCTTTTTCGGTTATCTGCTCCATAATGAGATTATAAATATCCATGGCCTGCTTGGTGAGCACTAATCTTTTTAGTCTGGCATCGTATTCTACAGGTTCACGGCTGATAAATCCCTTTTTCTCCATAAGCTTCAGCATATTGGAAACGGTAGAGCGCCTGATGGAAAACATCCTTTCTATATCCTTCTGAAAAATGTTTTCATCACGGTGGTCGGCAAGGAACATTATTATCCAGCCGTTTTTTCCTGTGGCTTCCTCAAGCTGCTGCCTTATACCGCTTTCGGAGAAGTTTCGTTTGAGAAGATTGTTTGTCTTGCCAATTTCAAATCCGATGTATCTTGGGGGACCCATTTGCTTACCTCCTTGTATAATATATTTAGGTTGATAAAGGAGCCTATCTCCTAAAAGCAACTGTATAATTATTCATCAAAAAGATGTATAATTAGAGTTATTA
>CACXMR010000074.1 GCA_902768825.1 uncultured Ruminococcus sp. | reverse complement strand
CCTCAAGCCTCTTGCGTGGGTGTGCGTGGGACTGATGGCGGCTCATATCGTTGTGTCGGCAGTTCTGACCGTACAGACCCTCTATGCCTGCAAAAAATCAGGAACAGGATACTTTAGAAACAACCTGATGTTCTGGGCAAAACGGATCACCGGACTTGCTGTCGTTATTCCCCTTGTAATGCACCTGATGATATTTCATTCTGCGGGCGGAGGTGCCTTTCGCTTACAGGTGTTCACTTCAGGCAGAATGATCTCCCAGATACTTTTTGTTGCGGCGATTGCTCTGCACGTTCTCATCAATATCAAACCGCTGCTGATCGGCTTTGGCGTCAAGGGGCATCGGGCTTTTGCCGGTGATTTCATCTTTGTGCTGTCGGTGGTGCTGCTGCTTTTGGCGGCGGCATTTGCGGTCTATTATTGGCGTTGGATGAGCTTTTGAGGAGGTGCGCCATGAGTGACATGAAAACTGTAAATATTATCGGAGCGGGTCTTGCGGGGCTTTCTGCGGCGATCACTCTCGCCCGTGCAGGCGTTAGCAGCAATCTCATCTCCTCTCAGCCCTCAGAGCGGGCGCAGTCCGTACTCGCAGAGGGCGGAATCAATGCTTCACTCAATACCATGGGTGAGCATGATACAACTACCGAACATTTTGCCGATACCATGAAAGGCGGTTGCTTTCTCTCAAGCGAAAGGGCGGTTGGTGGTCTGACGGAAAACGCTCCTTCTATCGTAAAGGAATTGGCAGCATTGGGCGTTCCCTTCAATGCCCAAAACGGGCGGCTGCTTCTGCGAAACTTCGGCGGTCAGAAGAAAAAACGTACCGCCCATGCCAAAAGCAGTACGGGCAAAATGATCATGAGTGCCCTGATCGACGAGGCAAGGAAATACGAAGCCCAAGGGCTGATCCGGCGCTTTCCGAATCATGAGCTGATTTGCATTGATGTACATGACAATGTGCTTGCTAACGTAACGGTTAGGGACAACTACAGCAGGAAATATCTGCGCTTTACGGGTGCGGCGATTCTTTGCACCGGAGGACTGAACGGCTTTTTTGAGGGTATGACCACCGGCACGACACAGAACACCGGCAGCGCCGCCGCCATTGCCTTTTGTGCCGGGGCTGAATTTGCAAACCTTGAATTTATCCAGTACCATCCCACAACCGTTTCCATCAGCGGCAAGCGTATGCTCATCAGTGAAGCGGCCAGAGGCGAGGGCGGCAGGCTGTTTATTATGAGAAACGGTAAGCCGTGGTACTTCATGGAGGAAAAATATCCGGAGCTGGGTAATCTTATGCCAAGAGATGTGGTCTCCCGTGAGATGACAGCCGTTGTTTCCATGCCGGAATGTACCGGCAGCGTAATGCTTGACCTGACAGGATTGTCTGCTGATGTTTGGAGCGGAAAGCTCTCCGACCTGCGGGCGGAGATTATGTCCTATATGAATATTGACCCTAAGCTCTCCCCTATCCCCGTCAGTCCCGGGATACATTATTTCATGGGCGGTATCCGTGTTAATATCAGGCACGAAACCTCCGTCAAAAATCTGTATGCCGCAGGAGAAGCCGCCTGTCAGTATCACGGTGCCAATCGTTTGGGCGGGAACTCAATGCTCGGTGCGATCTACGGCGGCAAAGTCGCTGCATTGTCGGCGCTTGAAACAGCAGCAAAAGCCAGCATTGATTCGGTGAATGCTAAAGCAGAATCGTCCCTTCCGAAAAACCGTACAAAACTTTGCTGTATTCTTTCATCGGGGCTTGGCATGATCCGCAGCGAACAGCCCCTAATAAAAGCCGTTGCCGATCTGGACGAGCTTCTGAAAAGCGGCACACTGAATGAAATTGACCGCAGCCGTACACTATTAGGAAAGGCTATGCTTCTTTCCGCTCTTGCAAGAAAGGAGAGCCGGGGTGCTCACACGAGAAGCGACTATCCCCATACCTCAGCGGACTTTCAAAAAACTACTGTCGCAGGAATGCACAACGGGGAAGTTATAATACGGTTCGCCGCCATCGACGAAAGTGAGGGAAGTCCGAAATGAATTACATTCTTAATATACTTCGCCGCAGACGAGGGGATGCAAAAAGCTACCGTCAAAGGTTTCTCTATGAACCGGTAACAGAAGGCGACACGATAGCTACTGCCTTGACAGAACTCAACAATCGTGAAGTCCTTGCGGACACGGACGGCACTCCGGCAGAGCCTGTTGAATGGGAATGCAGCTGTCTGCAAAAGAAATGCGGTGCCTGCGCCATGGTAATCAACGGACGGCCTCAGCTTGCCTGCGCTGCTCGGCTGATCGACTTTAGCCGTCAGGAGATCATGATAGAACCGCTGCGGAAATTCCCTGTCGTGTGCGACCTTGTTGTGGACAGGAGCATATTGTTTGAAAACCTGAAAACGCTTCACCTGTGGCTGAGTCGTGAAGCCGAGCTGCCGGACAGATACAGAGAGCTTGCATATCAGGCGTCGGAGTGCATCCAATGCGGGTGCTGTCTGGAGGTGTGTCCGAACTTCTGTGTAAACGGAAGGTTTTTCGGGATGTCATCGGTACCTGTGACCACACGTCTGCTGACGGAAATGCCCGTAAATGAGGCAAAGGAGATCGCAAAGCTCTATGCCCGCCACACCTTTGCCGGCTGCGGTAAATCGTTAGCATGTAAGGATATTTGTCCGAAAGGAATAGACACCGAAAAGCTGCTGGTCAACGCCAACGCTATGGCTGTCTGGAAAAGGAGAAAAGGAAAATGATAGTTAATAAGTCAAAAATAAAATTCGGGGTGACCGACTGTCTGCTTTTCGTGGTGTCGGTGCTCTTTTTGATAGGCATTTACTTCTGGTTCCCTGTCTGTGATGCAATGGGAGATAAGATCATGTCCTGCCACTGGGCGGGAGAAGTGATGAAGGGCGTGTGTATTCTCTTTGCAGCACTCTGTACCCTACATATTTTTATGCCTGACGGTATGGTCAAGACAGGCATGGACACCGCTCTGATCGGTTTATCTGTGCTGTCGGTCTGCGTTCCTGGGAATATCATAAGCCTGTGCGGAAATTCCGAAATGTCCTGTCGGAAATACACACAGCCCTGGGTCATTGTGTTTTGCATTGCGATGATACTTTTTGCACTTGCGGATATTGTTTTTTATCTGTCTGCACGGTCAAAAGATAAGCATAAAAGAAGCAAAGCGGGGTCATCTGAATGAAATTCGCCTTTTATTATTCCGTAAAAAACATGAAAAGAAAGCCTTTGAGAAGTGCTTTGCTCTCAGCGCTTGTCCTGCTGATCGCCTTCACGGTATTTTCGGGAGCGTTTGTCATCATCAGCCTGCAAAGAGGTCTTGAGGTCTATCGGGCAAGGCTGGGTGCCGATATTGTTGTAGTGCCGGCCTCAGCTACAGGACACGGTTCGGTTGATGACATTCTGCTGCAGGGCATCACAGGAAATTACTATATGTCCGGAGATATATGTGAAAAGGTCGCTGCCACAGAAGGCGTCGAAGCCGTGACAAAGCAGTTTTTTTTGACCTCTGCCAAGGCCAGCTGCTGCTCGTCAAGAGTGCAGATCATCGGCTTTGACCCGGATACGGATTTTTCCATTATGCCGTGGATCGCCGAAAGCTATTCCGGAACGGTACAGGACGGAGACGTGGTAGTGGGTGCCAAAATCGGTGTGCCAGAAAGCGGCAGGATTACCTTCTATGGTCAGGAATATACTATCGCCGCAAGGCTGAAGGAAACAGGAACAGGGCTGGACAGCGCCGTTTTTGCCAATATGAACACAGTCAGGAAGATGGCGGTCAACGCTTCATCACTGCTAAAAACAAGTCCCTTTCAGGGGGTTGACATTGACACGGCAGCCTCTGCCCTACTGATAAAGGTGGCAGACGGCTATTCCATCGAACAGGTGACGGACGACATCAACATACATATCACAAAGGTGAAGGCAACACCTGCCAAAAGTATGATCTCCGATATTTCGGAAGGCCTTACGGGAACGTCAGCTTTGATCGGAATAATAGCTGCGGTGATCTGGGCGATGGCAGTGATCATTTTGGTGATCGTTTTTGCGCTTTTGTCAAACGAACGCAAAAAAGAGTTCGCTGTTCTGCGTGTTATGGGAGCATCAAGAAAAATGCTCTCCCGTATCATGGGAACGGAGGCGGCAGTTCTCGGTGCGATAGGTGCGGTTATCGGGATTATTCTATCGGTACTGGCAGTTTTTCCTCTTTCAGGTTCCATCAGGGATATGCTGAAGCTTCCTTTCTTTATGCCCGACCTGTGGGTAGTGCTGCTTTTAGCCGCAGGTGCATTTTTGATATCAGTTTCGGCTTCCGTGCTCACAGCACTGCTTTCTGCTAAAAAAATCACCACAAACGATACAGCCTTGCTGCTGAGGGAGGACACATAAATGAAACTGAAAAGCAAAGGGATAACCAGAAGTTTTTTTAGGAAAGGCAGGAACACGAATTTCTTTTATGCGCTGCAGAAAACGGATTTTGAATTGCAGGAGGGTGCGGTCACTGAGATCGTCGGCCGTTCAGGAAGCGGCAAAACTACATTTGCCAATATACTTTCGGGGTTTCTTGTTCCTACCGAGGGCAGCTTATATCTTGACGGTGTGGATCTGTATGCACTGAGGGATGAAAGACGCTCGATACTGCGCAACCGGCATATCGGGATGGTTCCTCAGGGGCAAACCGGCCTGCAAAGCCTGACCGTGCTGGAAAACGTACTTGCGCCCGCTATGATGTACGGTGATATGAAAGGCAGAGAAGCTCTTGCCCTTCAGTATCTTGAGGAAATGAAAATTTCCGATCTGTGCGACGTTTACTCCAATGAGCTGTCCGGCGGCGAGCTGAGGCGTATGTCCATTGCCCGTGCACTGATTAATTCTCCGGAGATTATCATTGCTGACGAACCCACAGGCGACCTGGATGATGACACCACCGCCCTTGTGCTGAGACTTTTCCGCAGACTGGCAGATAAGGGTTGCAGTGTGCTGATCATCACCCACGAACAGGAAGCAATACATTATGCTGACAACATCTATCGCATGGAGAATGGAATTCTTTCCGAAATCAAGTGATTTACCCATTGACAAAAACGGTTAAATATGTTAAACTATCGTATGTCGGATAAGCAATTCTCCGACATATTTTCACTTTGGTGGTTAGATATATCTAATTAACCATCCTTACATTGATAATACTATCGGGTAAATAGCTTATTGTCAGGTTAGATATAACTAACCTTTAGAAAGGAAATCATCATGAGTGTTGTAATCGTCGGCGGAAACGAATGTATGGTAAGAGAATACACGGAGCTTTGCAAAGCGTATAATTTTCGGGCAAAGGTATATCCTAAGATGTGCAGAGGACTG
>CACXMR010000073.1 GCA_902768825.1 uncultured Ruminococcus sp. | reverse complement strand
GAATTGACGTTCCTGTCTGTTTTTCTTTGTGTCTGTGTAGTTTTATGCTGTGCAGTCTTCCGGATAGAGAAGATGGGAGCGGAGGCTTTTTTATCTGCCGACGTGACTAATTATTGCTTTTTCGATAGCGGCTTCATCGGAGAAGCCCAGAGCGGCGCCGTTAAATCCGATCTTTATGCCGGCAAAAACAACGGCTCTTTTCAGTGAGTCAAGAGCGTTGAAGCCTTTGATATAAAAATGCAGGAAGGCTGAGAACAGAGCGTCTCCGGCACCAACGGTGTTGACTACCTTTGCGTTTTTGAAGGCAGGAACAAGTGTGAGTCTGTTGCAGTCTGCCTCAAAAAGCAGAGCGCCCTTGGCACCCATGCCGATAACTATTATCTTGTTGCGGAAGCGGGCGTGGAGCTGCCTTATGAAGTCCTCAGGAGCGCAGGGAAGATGTTCGTCACTGAGGAAGAGAATGTCTGCGTTTTCCATGAAATCACGGTTGTAATCGTCGTCTATGCTTCCGAGAACATGGACGTCCGTGGCGGTTATGATCCCTGATTTGCGGGCATACTTAATAAGCTCCCGGTTAAAGTTTATGTTGCAGAGTATCGCAAGATCAGCGCTCTTAATGGAGCTTTCTGCCTGGTCGGGCAGGAGCGTCTGATCCTGAATGTCCTTCAGGTCACAATAGATCTGACGCTTGCCGTCGGGGGCGTAAAGCACCACCGAGGCGGGAGTGCTTTTAAGGGTGCGGCGGATGTGCCCTGTGCTGATGCCTGATCTTTCCAGGTCACGGGTAATCAGGTCTGATGCGTCATCGCTGCCGGTGAAGGAGAAAAGCTCCACACTGTCTCCAAGTGCGGTGAGAGCCTTTGATATATTGCAGCCTACGCCAGACACGTTTGAATTCACCCCGAAAAAGGGGTAGTCAATGGGATAATATTCAACGGGGAAGCCCTTGACAGCAACGGTAGTCTCAATGTTAAGCAGGCCTGAAACGAGTATTGTTTTTTTCATAGAGCGAGCACCTCACTGATAGTTTTTGTTTTAAAAATTATACCATAGTTTTCTTGCTTTGCAGCATGGTTGTTAGAAATAATTATTGATAATGAAAAATTGTTGTGGCAATAGACAAAAGGCTTTGTTTAGTGTATAATGATATCAAAATTATGACAAAAGGGAGAGATCGATATGGTAGAGATCAACAGCAGGAAGGCAGCTATAGTGGGCTGCGGATTTGTAGGTGCAGCATCTGCCTTTGCGCTGATGGAGAGCCATCTGTTTACCGAGCTTGTGCTGATAGACGCTGACAAAAACAGAGCCGAGGGTGAGGCTCTTGATATCAGTCACGGACTGCCCTTCTCTAAGCCCATGAGGATATATGCAGGCGGATATGAGGATATCAGCGATGCGGCAGTAGTGATCGTTGCAGCGGGTGCGGGACAAAAGCCCGGCGAGACAAGGCTTGACCTTGTAAAGAAGAATGTGGGTATCTTCAAGTCCGTCATCCCGGAGATAACGAAGTATAACAGGAGCGGGATACTTCTTGTGGTTGCTAACCCTGTGGATATCCTGACTTATGTTGCAAAGCAGATCAGCGGCTTTCCGTCAAACAGAGTATTTGGTTCAGGTACGGTGCTTGACACTGCCAGGCTCAAATATCTCCTTGGCGAGCATCTTGGAGTGGACAGCAGGACGGTCCATGCCTTTATCATCGGTGAACACGGAGACAGCGAGATAGCCGCATGGAGCAGTGCAAACGTATCGGGTGTACCGCTGCATAAGTTCTGTGAAATGAGGGGGCACTTTGAACACGACGCAGCAATGGAGAGAATAGCCGAGGACGTCAAGAACAGTGCCTATGAGATCATCGAGAAAAAGAAAGCCACATATTACGGTATAGCCATGTCTGTAAGGCGCATCTGTGAAGCCATAGTAAGGGATGAAAAGTCCATACTTCCGGTATCCAGCATCCAGAATACCGATGAAATAAACGGTGTTGCACTGAGTATGCCTGCCATTGTAGGAAGACACGGCGTTGAGGGTGCTGTGCCCATCGAGCTCAGCGACGATGAGAGGGCAGCTCTGAAGAAATCTGCTGACACCCTCAAGGCTGTACTTGCAGACGTCATGTAAGCGGTCCCCCTGACAACCCCGAAAACGCTGTTTGCGGTGGCGGATAAACGGGCTCAAAGTTGACCGATCGCAGCTGGAAGTTGTTCCGAAAGGCGACAAGTCAAAAGTTTCGCCAGCCTTTTCAAAGGCTGCGGGGTCCATGGGGGTGCGGGTCTCAGGTGGAGACCTCTGCCGAAGGCAGAAGCGCCGAACGAGCCGACAGGCGAGACCGTCCCCTTGTTGCGTCCCTGTATGCACTATCCTGCTGACGTGAGGAAGCACACAGCGGGCAGCTTTGCGCCAAGAAAATTGCCTGATTCCTGCCGGAATCAGGCTTTTATCTTATATATTGGTGAGCTTCGCTCCCCAAACCCCTGACCAAGGACTCTGTCCTTGGATCCTGCAAGCTTTTGAAAAAGCTTGACCAAAACTTTTGTGTTGTCGTTCTTGGGCAGATTATCAGCCGCGAGCAGTCAACTAAGAAATCAGACTTTCTGCCCCCGCGAATTTGGGAGCGCAGGCTCTGCGCTACTTGCTCTTCTTTTTTGTGATGAGGATCCCGATGATGTAGAATATTAATGCTGCACCAAGGAGATAGAGGATGCTTTCAAGGGTTGTGAAGGTGTGGTCAAAGGCGTTGAACTCTACTCCCATCTCAAGCTTGAAGTCGGTCAGGTGCTTTTCGGGGATGTTCTTGAAGCTCTCCGCCATGGGGTCTGCCATGAGTATCTTCCGGAAAAGCGAGGCTGCATGGGAGATGGGGAAGAACTCGATGACATACTGAACGCTCTGGTCTGTGCTGCCGATGGGGAGATAGATGCCCGTAATGAAGCCTATGAGGGTGCCGATGATCGTGCTGGCTGTTGCAAAGGCGTTCTGGCTGGAAAAGAGCGACACCACAAGATACATCATAGCTGAGCTTGTCAGCACCGAAATAAGGATCACTCCCAGGGTCTGTAAAAGCTGGAGACCTGAAAGCAGGGCATAACCCTTTGCTGCGAACCATATCTCAATGATGACCAGGGCAAAGACTGACATGATGGTGCCCACGCAGAAGGAGCTGATTATGTAGCCGCCGGCAAGCGAACCGGACTTTATGGGTGAGCAGCGGAAGTCCTTGATGATCTTGCGTGACTTGTCATTGACTATGGCGCCGAAGGAGCCGAGGGTGGTGGAAACGGGAGTGACCGCAAGGATGCCTGCCATGATCCAGCTGTCCATGAGCCTGTCGCCGCCGCTTACCATGTCGGATACGGAGTGGATGAGCTGATCCCCCAAAAACAGGATGTAAAGACCCAACACTATGAGTACAGCAAGCAATGAGAAAAATACCGATGACTTGTCACGGAAATATACTTTGAGGTTTCTTTTGGCAAAACTGATCATTCTCTTATCTCCTTTCCGGTTATTGCAATGAATGCGTCGTCCATGGTGCCGTTGAGCACCTCCAGGGATTCTATATCGTTTTTGTAGCGCTCTATCAGTGGCAGTGCGTCCATTGTTCGTGAGATGCTCACCTTTATGGTGCCCGCTGATTCTGTCAGGGTGAGATTGTCCTCCTTCAGGGATGACAATACCTTATCATAGCTCTCCTTCTTTGGGACAAGCTTCAGGAAGTCGCCTGCATACTTCTCTTTGAGCTGTGAGGGCGTGCCCCTTGCGGAGATCTCTCCGTTATCGATCACTACTACATAATCGGCTTCGGCGGCCTCCTCCATATAGTGGGTGGTGAGAAATACCGTCATGCCTGTCTCGCTCTGGAGCTTCCTTATGGTTTCCCAGACTGTTTTCCTCGTCTGAGGGTCAAGACCTGTGGTAGGCTCGTCAAGGAAAAGTATCTTGGGTGTATTGACAAGCGCTCTTGCAATATCCGCTCTCCGGCGCTGTCCTCCTGAGAGCTTGCCGTATTTCCTGTTGCGGAAGTCATCCACCTCGGCGGCGGCCATTGCCTTTTCGACGGCTGACTTGAGCTTTTCTCCCCTCAGACCGTAGAGAGAGCCTCTCATCATTATGTTTTCCCTGACGGTGAGCAGCTCGTCCAGCATATTGTCCTGGAATACTGCGCCGATGATGCGGCGTATGCCATCGTCATCCTTTCCCAGGGTCATGCCGTTGATGGTGACAGTGCCGCTGTCCTTCTGCAGGAAGGTGGTTATTATGTCGATGGTGGTGGATTTTCCGGCGCCGTTCGGGCCAAGGAAGGCGAAGAGCTTGCCCTGCTCAACGTAGAAGCTGAGACCCTTTACCGCCTGTACTTTACCATAGGATTTTTTCAGATCGTTTACCTCAATTATCCTGTTTGTCATTCTTCAAAACTTCCTTTCTTTCGTTGATTCTTCTGTTCAGCTCTTTTTCTGTCTGCTTGCTGTTAATATAGAAAATAGCGAATACCGCAAAATAAATTACTACCAAAATACAGCTCGGATAAAGCACCTGCAGGCTGAATACATCAAACCATTTGAACACAAAACCTCCCAGTCCCAGCACCGGTATTGCCACATCCATCAGTTCAAGGGCAAAATAGCCCGGAGTGAGCTGAGATTCCATAGCTTCGGGAGCTCGTATGGTATCGGTGACAAGCATGAGCACCGCTATTGCAAAGCAGACCACAAGAAGCTGGATATTTGCAAGCCATACGGACCCGGTCATCAGCTCAGAGCTGTAATTCAGGATGGACAATATCAGACTTGCCATGGTGTAGGATATGCAGAAGGAAATGCCGTACATTTTCAACCGCTTAAGAAATATTTTTTTTCTCATTTCCCTTTCTCCTTTACATGCCGAATTTTTTCTTGAAGCCCGGAACATAATGACGGTTGATTATAAGCTTTTCGCCGTTGTCCAGGGCGGCTTCCATCTTGCCGTTAATCATCACACGGACCCCCGTAAGATAATCTATGTTGAGTATGCAGGCTTTGCTGATCCTTACAAAGCTCGTATCTCTCAGTATTTTCTCGGCTTCGTAGAGCTTGATGCCCGCCGAGTATACATCGCCGCTGGTGTAGACGAAGGTTTTTTCGTCTACGCTTTCCAGATAGAACACCGAGCTTATGGGTATCACGCTTGTGGCGCCGTCCTTCTGCACCGGGAGTGTGACCTGCCGGTTCTTTACCAGATCGATGATCTCCTTGACAGTCTTGTCAACCGTGCTGCATTTGATGTGTATTTCTGTCTCCTGGTGCTCCGGCGACTTGTCTATGATAAGCTTCAAGCTTTTCACATCCCTTGTTTTTTTCTTGATCTGTTGTGATTTGATTGTATCACAGCGTTTTGTAAAAATAAATAGCAATCCGGCAAGATGCATTTATCCCCCGGTAAGATGCACTCGCACCCCCGCCGGCGAGCCG
>CACXMR010000072.1 GCA_902768825.1 uncultured Ruminococcus sp. | reverse complement strand
GCTTGTGCGATACCATCCTCAGCCTGACCCGTGAAACCATCCGAAGTATCACGGGTCGATCTTGGATACTGTCATGTTTTATTTAAGGAAGAGTATAAGTTGACCACTCGCAGTTGATAGCCTATCCAAATACCATAACACAAAAGCTTCGCAAGCCGTTAAAAGACTTGCGAAGCTTTTTATCTTCTTACCTACGGCGCTTCTTCTTGGAAGAATTACCGCCGCTCCTGCGGTTTTGGGGCTTGCCCTTGCCGCTCTGGTTATTGACAGGCTTTTTCTGACCCGCCGGAGCTTTTGTCTCAGGCTCCTTGGCCGTCAGTGAATTGTCTCCGGCAGCGCTCTCATCGCTCCCCTGAACCTCAGCTTCATCAGCCTCGTCAGCCTTTTGCTCAGGCGGTGAACTCTTCTTCTTGAAGGTTATCCCAAACCATTTCTGACCGGCTGCCCTTGCGGCTCTTTTCTGCTCCCGCCGCTGTCGCTCCTCCTCTTCGTTGTAGTCGTATATCGGAGCATATTTCCCCTCGGGAACCTTCTTCTTTTCAAGCCTCGACGCTACGACACGTCTGAGCAGCGTGTAAATGACATAGGTGACAGGTCCGCACACGAGAAGTCCGATAATGCCGAAAAACGCACTGAACAGCACGATAGCGGAAATCATAATTATAGGCGGCAGACCTATTCTCGAACCGACTACTCTCGGGAAGATCAGGTTGCCCTCTATCTGCTGGAGCACAACCATGTAGATTATAAACCAGATAGCCTGCATGGGTCCTGCCGTAGCAAGAAGCAGCAGCGAGACGATAGCCGAACCGATAAATATGCCAAACATGGGGATCCAGGACGTAATGGCTACCACAACTCCGCCGAGAGCCGCATACGGGAAACCGAATATGCTCATTCCGAAGGATGTCAGCAGTCCGATGATGACGCATTCCATCATCTGACCCGTAATGCTGTTATAAAACGACTGGTTGGTAAGCTGTCCCACCTCAACGATGAAATCCGCCTTCTTTATCGGAATCGTGGAATAGATGAATCTCTTTACATCCGAAGCAATCTTTTCCTTCTTGGCAAGGACATAGATTGCAAGCACGATACCAAGGAACAGGTTGAGGGCTACATTAATAATCGAAGTAATGATCGTCCATGCTGAGCTCACGAGGGTGGTGCTGTTGTTTTGCAGGAAACTGACGAGGGTAGAATTGAGCGTGTCCCACTCGATGTTCGCCTTGACCTGTGTGGCGATGTTTCCTAAGAAATCATCCTGCTTGCTCACTTCGTTGAGCCAATCCTGCAGTCCCTTGATGGCGTCAGGTATCTTTTCGGCTATTGCCATGAGACTCTTGGATATCTCAGGTATAATTATGATCAGAAACACAGCGATGACCGCAAGATAAATGCTTATCGAAAGCACTATAGCAAGGGGACGTCTGAGCTTTTCCTTGACAGGACTGACGGGCTTGCCGCTGTGTGGCCGGAAAAGATTGCGCTCAATCATCTTCATCGGCACGTTAAGAAGTATGATGACCACACCGGCAATAATGAAAGGCGTCAGCACTCCGATAAGCCAGCCGATAAACGAAAACACAATATCCATGTGCTTGAAGCTCAGGTAGAATAGTATCACGCAGGCCAAAAGCAGGAATATCCTGACCATGTTCTTTCTGTTAAACTCCATAGTTTCACTCCAATGCAATTTATTTCACCTACGGCAAAAAAAGACCGCACACAATGGAATACATCGGCAGCCGCAGCTTGCACACTGCCATGTCTATGGTGATGGTGCATAATTCGATTATAATACAGTTTTTATACAAAGTCAACAAATAATAATGCCCGGGAGACTTTTTGTGAAATCACCCGGGCATAATAAACAGTCACACGCCTAAAGCATAGACTATAATTTTTTTACAAACAGCGCCCTTATGGCATTGAGAACCGCAGCTATCATAACACCCACATCGGCTATTACCGCAGTCCACATATTCGCTAAGCCTAAGGCACCCAAAACAAGGCAGGCCGCCTTCACTCCGAGAGAGAACCAGATGTTTTCCCTCACTATGGCCATGCACTTCCTTGCGATCCTCATTGCCTTGGAAATCTTCAGCGGGTCGTCGTCCATGAGCACCACATCCGCAGCTTCTATGGCAGCGTCAGAACCAAGTGCGCCCATGGCAATACCTACGTCCGCCACGGTCAATACAGGAGCATCGTTGATCCCGTCGCCCACAAACGCAGTCAGACCCTTGCCCTTTTTGGCGCCGATAAGGTCCTCTACCCTGCTCACCTTGTCTTCAGGCAAAAGCCCGCTGTGTACCTCGTCAATGCCAAGCTCCTTTGAAACCTTTTCTGCTGCGGCTGCGCTGTCTCCCGTCAGCATAACCGTCCTGGTCACACCCGCTCTGCGCAGCTCAGCTATAGCCTGAGATGAGGTCGGCTTTACCACATCAGATATCTCTATATGACCAAGATAAACCCCATTTTTAGCCACATGGATCACGGTCCCCACATGGTCGTGGGGGCACTTCTGTATGACCGCACCCACACTTTCCATCAGCCTCGAATTACCCACTGCAACGGTTTCGCCGTTTACACTTGCCGTCACTCCCTGACCGGAGATCTCCCTGACATCGTTTATTTCGCAGTCGTCCAGCTCAAAGGAATAAGCAGCCCTGAGGGACGCCGCAATCGGGTGGGATGAATACCTCTCTACATGGGCGGCAAGGTGCAGCAGTGTATTGCTGTCAACACTGTCGGGATGGATGGCAACCACCTCAAAGACTCCCTTGGTAAGGGTGCCCGTCTTGTCAAAAACCACAGTGTCGGTTCCGGCCAGAGCCTCAAGGCAGTTAGAGCCCTTGACGAGGACTCCCTCACGGCCCGCACCACCGATACCCGCAAAAAAGCTCAGTGGTATGCTTATGACAAGTGCGCATGGGCAGCTTATCACGAGAAAGGTAAGTGCTCTGTATATCCACAAGCCCCACCGGGCAGCACCGCCGCAAAGCATAGTGATAAACGGTGGGAGAAGCGCCAGTGCAAGCGCACTAAACACAACTGCAGGAGTATAGTATCTTGCAAAGCGTGAAATGAAGTTTTCGGAGCGGGATTTGCGGGAGCTTGCGTTTTCCACCAGATCGAGTATCCGGGAAACTGTTGATTCCCCAAACTCCTTGGTCGTGCGTATCCGCAGCACTCCGGTCATATTTACGCAGCCGCTAATGACCTCATCCCCAACCATGACATCCTTAGGAAGGCTTTCTCCCGTGAGAGCTGAGGTATTAAGGGATGAGCTGCCCTCTGTTATCACCCCGTCTATCGGGATCCTCTCTCCGGGTCTTACCACTATCACCGTGCCGACTGCCACCTCATCAGGGTCTGTCTCCTCTATTTCTCCGTCCTTTTCCACATTGGCATGGTCGGGGCGGATATCCATAAGGCTGGAAATGCTTTTCCTGCTTTTGCCCACCGCATAGCTCTGGAACCATTCTCCAACCTGATAAAACAGCATCACTGCCACAGCCTCAACATAATCCCCGTCACCCATCATACCCACCACGATAGCTCCGATGGTAGCAACGGACATGAGGAAGCATTCATCAAAGGGCTGCAAATGAATGATACCCTTAAACGCCTTTATCAGGATGTCATATCCCACTACAAGATACGGCACAAGGAATAGCAGCAATCTCCATATCCCGCTTACGGGCACGAAAATGAAGGCTACCATCAGCACTGAGGCTATGATGATCCTGACAAGGTTCTTTTTTTGTTTCCTGCTCACAGCGTCATCACCCTCCATTTCCGGCACTGTCCCGACTCACATCTCATGTTCATCTCAGGATCAGAGAAATATCTCGCAGTCGCTCTCCACCCTTTTGCAGTTTTTGAGCACCTTCTTCATGACCTCCTTAGGGTCAGCACCCTCCTCAAACTCCACGTTCATCTTGAGCATCATAAAGTTTACTGAAGCGTCCTTTACCCCTTCGGTATTTTTGGCAGCGTTTTCCATCTTATTTGCACAGTTAGCGCAGTCCACATCGATCTTATATGTTTTTTTCATAGCCACATCCTCCTGACATTATGATTAAATGTTTGTTTAATCGTTAAATAGATTATACACCATAACAAATCCTTTGTCAAGACACAATTTTCCATCAGAGTAAAGCCTGTTGCCTGAAAAAGGTTTCAGACCCGAAATAGCATTGACAAAAAAACGTGAAGTAAAAGCTTATCTCAGGTAGAATTCAGAATTGAGATAGGTCAAGAAAGTCTCTCTTATCTGAGTCTCAAGCTTTCCTGAAGTAACACTGTATGCCGGAATAAGATTGAGCTTTTCAAGGGAAGCAAACTTAGCGCGGATCTCATCAAGCCCGATAAAGTTGTTACCATAATTGAATACACTGTCAATGCTCCTGAAACAGAAAAGTCTGTCGTAGGTGTTGTTTTCACTAACCATGAACCAGTATTCAGGATCGGGCAGAGTCGCACCCATGCCGTAACGCCCTGACTGGTAGATTTCAGTCATGGCAAAACCGTCCTTCTGGGTGAGAACACCGTCCTTGATGACCGAGATATCATAAAGAAGTGTGGTATCACTCCCAAAATTGACTCTTGTGGTGACTATTCCGAGAGAACCGTCATCGTCAATGAACAGCTCATCAGTTATTTCAGTTCCTGCGCTCACATCGGCTCCCGCCATGCGTACATAATAGTTCAGATCATCGTTGTTGCTGTATTCCTGCACCTTGCCGTCCACGACCTTGAATATTTTCAGGGCTATTCCCTGCTTCTCGTTCTTCATCGCATAGGGCTCTCCGCTCTCCAGTCCGCACCAATACTGTACAACAAGCTCCAGACTGCCATCGTTGTTAAGATCGCCTATGAAGCCGTCGCTGACCGTCCAAGATGCCTTGTATGGGTCAAGGGATTTCAGATCGCCAGTCCTTGCCATATTGTCAGCATACTCATGCAGAATGGCTCTCTCCTCCTTATCGGAATCCTTTGACTCCTGGGATGGCTCAGAGCTTTCAACCGAGCTTTCAACCGAGCTCTGAGTTTCGGATCCAAGGCTGACCGTGACTATCACCTTTGAGCCCTTGACCTGTTCCGAATCCGCCGCAGGGCTTTGCTCCATAACATATCCCGAATAGAAGGCATTGCTATGAGCCACTTTCATGTCAACCTCAAAGCCCGCCTCCTTTAGCTTGCTCTCAGCATCAGCAAAGCCGAGTCCAACCACCATGGGCACCTTTGCACTGCTTGCAGTCAAGGAAGACTGAGTGCTGCTTTCGGGAGAGGACGAGGTGATTTCAGATACGTTGCTGCTTTCGGACTGAGAGGGCAAATCTGATGACAAGGAGACTTCCGTTGAACTCTGAGTCTTAGAAAAGGCAAAGGGGGCGCCAGCGGATGTATTTGTCTGTTGCGAAGAATTACCGCAGGCCGCAGACGCAGCCACGGCAGCGCACAGCAGCGCCATGGAGATAAACTTTAAAGATCGTTTCATAAAACACAAGCTTCCTTTCTTTATTGACAATAAACACAAAAATATTCAACATTATGTATTAAGTATATAGTCAAATGAAATCAAAGTCAATATAAGATATGGGCTCAGGCGCAATGAGATCGTATTTCTTTTGCGATAATATTTTTAAAAAAACTCTTGACAAAACGCCTCAGGCTGTGTATAATAGATACTGTTGTTGAAAGTACTGTTGTTGAAAGCAAAATATATGCGAGTGTGCTGGAATTGGCAGACAGGCACGTTTGAGGGGCGTGTGTTGCATGACGTACGGGTTCAAGTCCCGTCACTCGCACCAAGTTAAAACCGATATGACAGGCAGGCAGGAAATGGAAGTGTTTCTTGCCTTAAAGTCGTATTTCGATTATCCTCCGATAGACACACAAAAAATTGTGTACCTATCAGAAGATAATCTTCTGGCAAAGATTATCTTTGAAAGCATCACAAGACTATTTTATCCTACAAAAAGGTTCAGCGATAACCAGCTCACGCAATGCAGCGATTTATGAGTTTTGCA
>CACXMR010000071.1 GCA_902768825.1 uncultured Ruminococcus sp. | reverse complement strand
CGGCGCAGGTTCTGCTATCTTCCTGCACTGCCTCGGCGACAGAAAACCCCGCACCGGCGGCTGTGTGGCAATCCCTGAGGAACAGATGTATTTTGTGATGCGGCACGTCGATCCCGGATGTGTTGTCGTGATCGATTCGATGGATAACTTCGGGGCTGCTTTCTGACAGATGAGATGACAAAAGCTTCCGCTATTTTTTCTTTTTTCTGTCAAATTCGGGATTGAAGGCATAAAAGTTCTTACTGTTTAACTTATCGGTTGAAATCCGCAGCGCTTCGCCGAATCTCTGATAATGAACGATCTCCCTTTCTCTGAGAAATCTTATAGCATCCTTCACGTCCGGGTCATCACAGAACCTAAGAATATTATCATAAGTGGACCGGGCTTTTTGTTCTGCCGCGTATGGGTATAGACAACGTGCTTAAGTCAGTTTATTCCATCCCGCCGGATAATCCGCTGGCGACCACACGTTATTGTCTATGGTTGATTCATAGATATCATCCTCGGCGGTCGGGAAATAAACCTTATCGCCTGTCATATAGGCGTTGCCTGCGCTCGGCTGTTCCCATACCGGAATAACCTGCGGGTCGGGAATAAGCACTCTCACATAAAGCGACACTGCCGTGTCAGGCGTCCAATTCTCTTGTGATGTATGAGCCTGTAACACCTTGTACAGAACACCGTCATATCTCACACGGTCGTCTATTGCATATTCAGTGTCTGCCTTCCACGCCGGAAACAGCTCAACAGCCTCAAGTGCCTGCTCATCCTCAAGAATCGCCGCCAGCCTTTCGATTATAGGTCTGAGCGCTCTTGCTCTATCAATCAGACTCATAGATTATTCCTCCTCGCCAAGCAATATCCTGCCAGCCTCTTCGTACTCATTCGGAACAACCGTCCCACCGTCAAAGTAGAAGTGGCCTGTTACCGTGTTATCAGGGTTAATAATAGCCTGAGCGCACGAGAGCCTGATATAGAGCGTTCTTGTTACGACATTATCATCGTCATCCGTAAGTTTGAAATCAGTAAGGTTCTCGGTCGTGAAGTTGTTCCATATTGCTTGATATGCGGCAGCATTTTCGCAGTTGACGACATAATGTCCGTCATAAGTCGCCTGTGCAAGCTCAATTTCTGAGCCGTTGTTTAGAATTATCTTCATTGCGTTATCCTCCGATTAGTTTGTAAATGTGTTGTAAATCCTCGATATCTGCATTGTAAAAAGCCGTGTTCCATAACCAACAATCCGCATACTCTGTGCGCTTGTATTTCTGACAGATAGCGTCTTCCCAAACTTTATCCCACCGCTCTTGGTACTTGTCATCGTTGTTTTCAAGCGTTTTAGTGATAGCTTGTGTCAGCCGTCCTCGTTCCATGCCTTGTCCGTCATCGTTTCGAGCAAAGTATGTGTGTGCATTCTCACTTGTAAATACACACAAAGGCTTATTCTGCCAATACAGCATTTTCCCGATTAAATCAACTTCGGTCATAGCGGGGAGATTTACTTCCCCGCATATTGCTCTTTCATTAAATCTCTGATGTGTAATATATTTCATGTTTCACCTCACACTAAGAAGCATGGAGCCACGCCGCGAGAATAGGTAGCGTTGCTGCCTTCCGCGCCACCGCCGGGGTAGACAGTACAGAAGGTGTAGGACATGCTGTAAATAACCGAGCGGCACCACCATTGGGCGGCAGATGAAGTATTGCTGTGTTTGCACTTTTTCTTACTATTGCCAGCAGTATAATATGCGTATCGTGCTTGCTTGTTCCGCTCATATTGGTTTGCGTACGACCTCGTACCTTGAACCTCATACTCAGACAGCAACGGTAAATAGTCTATAGATGAAGTGACATTTGTAGAAGTATTAGAGCTATTGCCTTTGCCTTTGTTATCAGTGTACTTTTTCATTGGCTTCATAACAGCTCTCAGGTCGCTTGGTAAGCACGACATAAGCGTGTTGGCAACAGGGGTTGTCGCACAAGCGGATGTTGCATCGTATCCTTTTTTTGATGTTGTCGGAGTGGAACCATACTCTGAGGGCTGAACATCAGTAGAGCCAAGTATGTCATAACGCATATCTGAACCTTTCCAACCCCCGTAGCTGTAATCGCCCCTATGTGACATATTGAAATATTTTGTGCCGGAGGTGTCGGATGAATTATATTTACTGTCAACCAAACACACATCAACGCCGTTGGTTGCGGCAGTTTTGAAACAACCAAATGTGATGCCGTTACCCTCATAGCTTGAATTGTGATTGAAGCCGAGAATGTATACATATAGTGTCGTGTCAAGTGCAAGAGTACCCATAGTGCCGTTGAGATATACTGGTTTGCAGTCACCTACTGAATAGTAGTTTTGTGCAGTACCTGCGGCAGACCTCTGAGAAATAGTCTCCCAACTGTCTGTAATATAAGGCGCTATAAATTGAGCGTAGCAGCTTATATCTTCTGTAACATTTGTAGGACTTGGATCCCAACCAATAAATGTACAGCCAGTTTTGGTAGGCGTACTTCCTGTATATGTCGCAGTTCCACCATAAGGAACATTCTCAACAGTCTGCAACCATGTAGATTCGTTATAAAAAGTAACGGTAAATGTTTTTACTTTTTCGTAAAAAGCCGCATATACAGTTTTGTCTGTAGTTATATTCTCAAGGATCGACTGATTTGCGCTTGTAGAGTTTGTCGTTGCGCTCCATCCTACAAATTCATATGTCGCACCGGCAGTAGCGGCTTTTGTCTGTGCATAAGAATGTCCGTTTGCCCCATCTTCAACCAGCTCGGAATATAATAGTGTATTGCCGTCCTGAGAATAGTAATTGATTTTGTGCATAAGTTTGAACAGGTTGTCTATTACGTTGCCCTGATTATCCATTATCTTATCGCAGTTTCTTGTTCCGGTCTCGTTTACATATAACTTGAGCTTTGACGGTTTAGCGGACGTCCCTGCCGTAATACAGTTGATGCTGGGCGTAGCAGGCACATCCACATCATTTTCGTTCGTTGAGATTTTGTCTGTCGGCCCTAATGCGCTGTCTGCAAAGATACTTGCCTCTTCTTGAAAATATGGCTCATACGACCCTCGTGACTCAGGAAAAGCCTTAATAGCTATCGGCTTTGTGGAGATTACATTACTGATTACTTCCGTTGTATACTCGTTTCCAGACCACAGGAACAGCATTATATGAGTTGTCCCGGTAGGCGCTACAAACGGGCAGTTCAATATATCTCCGTTTCTAAAAACGCCGTCATAGCAATACAAACACTGGTCTCCGGCTTGAGGATATCTCGAACAACAGGCAATTCGGAAACGATTTCTTTGAACCGATAAGTATTCGTTGTGCATTGATGCAATATACTTTCCGGGTGTGGCCTGAACAACTATGCTGTGAGAATTGCTTGAAGTACCATTTGTTATTACTCCTGTTGTCGTATCGGGATAAAGAGTAACTACATCAGGATTAGTCTTATCAAACAGATTTCCACTCAGATCTTCCGAATATGAATACAAGGTCAAAGATTCTGTACCTATACCATTAGACAGCCTGAGCATCGGTTTAAACGTGACATTGTTCATGACCGTTCCACTGGCGACATAAATATAAACGCAAAGATACTTGTACTCCCCGTTGGTGTTATCCAATACTGCGTCTCCTAAGAGTCTTTTTGCGATCGCACCAGGAGATACATAATCTGACAAATCTGGCAGATACGCATAGGTCAGTGCATATTTATCTGACTGCGGACTGTTTGCTATATTATCACTAAGAACAAAAATATCATTAGGAATAACCTGAAATGTTTCCCTGATGTAATCAAGTCCGCCGGTACGAAGGTATATCGATGTTGTACTACTTGCGGTTCCGTTTACTGTGATGCTCTTATCAGAATTGACCGTTACTGTAAGACCGTTGTATGTGCCGGAAGCAACATTATTTATCAACGTGTTCTTTCCGTCAACGAACAAAGGGATTTCATAACCCATATCAGTACCATCAAAAGCAGCATATTCGCTTGCTTCAGTACCTTCTTCAAGCATTAGTGATTGCAAATCCAGAGCGAACCCGTCTTGTTCATCTTCCGTTCTTAGCAAGCACAAGAGATAATGTGTATTGTTTGTTGTTCGGAATTTCTGAATTGACTTGCTGCCTCCTGATGGTGTTTCGACAACATTATCAATAAACTCAGGAGTAGCCCCATTGACTGGATATACGGAATATCCGGCAACTCTACTGTTTATATTACCTGAGTGTATAGTTTTTGACAAGACGTAATCGGTATCAGGTTTTACAGGAATGATTACCGATGCCTTTGGATACTCTGCGATATACGTGGTATGATTCTCATAAAAAGGAACCAAGTTGCTGATATCAGGGTTGTTCTTATCAAACAAGTTCTTCCCTTTTGTTCGATAAGTGCCGATCCCACCAGACGCACCAGTTATTTCACAGTCGGCTAACTCTGATCCTTTTCCACAGAAAAAAGTCTTTTCGGTCACGGTTTCGGCTTTAACTCCGGTCATATCAGCGATAACTTCACCGTTGGCATTCAGTACCTTTTTAATTTTTGTACCGTCACCTAAGACAATGCTCATGTGCTTGCCTCCTTAATGAAATACAAGGCTGCGGGCTTAGTCTGTAAAGCGTCATATTCAGCCTGAGTCTTAATATCAATATATATCGGTGTAAAACCAAGAGCGGATGTGACGTTTGCGCTTGTAATCTCGCTCCTGATGGTTGACGAGGACTTGTTGTCTACATTGCCAAGACCTACATCAGACTTTGTAAGAGCGCTGCCTAAAACCACATGACCCTGACCGTCATTGCCGACCTTTACGGCCGCTGCTGATGCGGCGGTGGTAGTGGGATGAGTGTATGTGAAATTGTTAGCTATCACTTCCCAAGCACTCGAATGATTAACATAAAGAGACGAACCGTCATAATATAAGGTTCCAATCGGAGTTGAGTTCCGCAGTTCTGACGTCGGGGCAGAATCGCCTACATAGACAGGTCTTGTGTATTCTTTATCACCAAGATAAAAAGTCTGCGTGTCCGTACAAAAATATAACGCATCGCTGTCTAAAGTATTTCCCTGAAGTTTTGTGCTGTATGCTTGGTACGTGCCGGTCTTGAATTTTATTTTATTGCCAACTGTTGGCATTTGCTTCACTTCCTTTTTATTGACAAAACGGCACTGATATACCGTAGTATACCAATGCCGCCTTTCTTAGTCAGTGTGCGTCATAAGCAGAGAATCAGATAGACTCCCATTCAACTGCTGCGGAAATAGCTGCGGCTACGGCAGCCTCTGTTGCAAGTGTATTTGCGCTGGGTGTGCTTGCCAGAGTAGAGCCGCCAACGATCTTTCCACTGTCAGCAATGGTAGCACCGTCTGTGCCGCCAAAGGTCACAATGTCGCCGCTCGTAGATGACTGAATAGCCTTTACCTGCTTGTCGTTAGTAACATTGTTAAGACCCACATCGGACTTAGATACGTTGTGAGGATTGCCACTTGTTACCTGGCTGTGGTCGTATGCGGTCTTGCCTCTGTCACCTCTGTAAGCTGTAGAAGATGTCTCGCCAAGAGCCAGTGTCTCAGAAATAACAACATAAGCGCTGCCAGACCATCTATAGGTCTTGTTCTGATCGTTGCCTTCAGCAAGATTTACATAGATCTTACCTGACTCGGCTGTGATCTCTGTGGTATGAGCTGCCTCTTTGTAGAACTTTGAGTTGTAGAAATATCCCTCAACTACATCATCCACATAGGAAGGAAGCTGTGTAGAAGGCACCTTGCCAGTTGAATCCAGCTCTGCAAGACCGTTAGTTGCACCCTTGAGAGAAGTCTCAAGCTTATTGTCAAGCGCCGCCTTTACTACCTTGCTCTGTACAGGGTTAGTTGAATCAGCCACGAAGGAACTGTCAACGACGGTAATGGGCGTGATAGTATCGGAACCGAGTGTGATCGTACCGTTCTCGATCTTTGCATCTGTGATGCCGTAGCCAGCCAGAGTCGTCTTTGCTGAGAACTGAGCCGCCACATAAGCGATAAGAG
>CACXMR010000070.1 GCA_902768825.1 uncultured Ruminococcus sp. | reverse complement strand
ATCAGCCCAGGAATACTGGCTCATATATTCGTTCTGATAGGCATTGACCGCGCCGCCGTCCAGCTCCTTGAACCGGTAGTAATCGCAGTCCAGCACCTCTGGATTGACAGCAAGGGCGTTGTAGCTGCGGACTACCGCATTCTCTGCGCCGACAGCCTTCAGGCTTTTCAGCATGGCATATATGTAGGTCTGCAAAAGGTTCTGAAGCTTCTTGTCATACGGCTCGTCCTCAAAAATAGTGGCAAAGATTTCTCTTGTGGTGCAGGAACTGCCCTGCTTGTGCACTAGGTAGGCAAAGACCTCCTTTGATTTGCTGCGCTCAAAGCGGACGTGTGCGCCGTCAGGCGTGAAAACGTCAAAGTTCCCGAAGCATTGCACGCGCAGCTTTGCGTTTTGCTTCGGAACAATGGGAAAGCGCAGATCGTCAAGCTCCGCCTTGACCTCCTTCACGGTAACGGGCTTCATGATGTAGCCGGAAGCCTTCATATCCATAGCCTGACCTTTATATTCGGAAAAACCAGTCACAAATATAATGTTCATTTTACGGTTAATCTCCTTCAGTTTTTTTGCGACTGTTACTCCGTTCATTCCTCTCATGTGGATATCAAGAAAGGCAACGTCACAGCCGCCCTTTTCGGCTTCATCGAGAAGATCGTCCTGATCGTCAAAGCCCAGAACCTCGGCATCCGGCTTTGCTTTTTCAACTGCCATTTGCAGCATTTTCAGAGCAAGCTCCTCATCGTCAAGACACAGTATTTTCATTCGGTTGCCCCTCCTTCGGTAATATCACAGTGGCCGTCGTACCCTCGCCCACTTTGCTTTCTATCCTGATCTCGCCGCCGCACATATCCTTTACACGGCGTATGGTATTTTCCATGCCCACATGGGAACGCCCGTCATCCTTCTTTTCGGCTGTGGTTTCAAAGCCTACGCCATCATCGGAAATAATAACTTCATAAGCGGTTTCGGTTTCACGGGTAGCTATGGTAACTGTACCGCCCTTCTTTTTCATTCCAACACCGTGCTTGACGGCGTTTTCCACAAGCGGCTGGATACTGAGCTGCGGCAGAACAAAGTCCGTAGCCTGTAAGTTATATTCGATATTCAGCTTTTTTCCGAAACGCAGCTTCTCAATATAGAGATATTTTTTCAGGTGCTCCAGCTCCTGTTCAAAGGGAACGGGCTTTGTCTGCTTAAGGGAATCCATATTGCCACGCAGGTATTTTGCAAATGTGATGGTCGCCTCCTGCGCCGTGTCGGGGTCGATCTGACACATCATGGCGATGGAGGTCAGCGCATTATACATGAAGTGAGGCTGTATCTGGCTGACCATAACGCTGACCTTCGCTTCATAAAGCTCCTTCTGCATCTGCTGATAGCGGATGGCTTCTTTATACTGTCCGCGCAGATCAAACACCAGCCGCACCACCTGCGCAATGATCGACATCAGAAGTCCGTATATAAAGATGCTTGAGCCTGTGATACCGATGATTTGAACTATGGTGTCGATCACAAGCGAGACAACAAGGGGTATCCACGAGATCATAAAAAACAGTCTTTCTTTCATGTTCTCTTTCTTTGCCCTGCCGTATTCTATGTTGAGCAGGAATAGCATCACAATGGTATTCACCACTACCAGGATATTGATGTATGTACTCATCGTCACAACATCAATCACAGCAGTCAGATGCAGTATCGCTGCGGCTGCCGTAACTGTGGTGAATACTGCCGCCAAAGCTCCTGCGACAGCACGCGAGACCGGTCGGGTAAGGTTTGCCCTGAAATATACGAGCAAGGCAATCATAAAGAAAAGCACGGACATTCTGTCTATCAGCGGACACATCGCATGGTCGGTTATCCACATCGGAAGGTATCCGCTGATATTCTGTATGACCATATAAAGTCCCCAGAAGAAGCAAAGCACACCGAAAGTCAGGTATTTATAGTCGATCTTCCCTAAAATAAAGCCTGCAATGGGAAAGAAGAAAAGTCCCAGAAGGCTTACGATGATAAATATCCCGACCTGAGCAAGTGCGTTTTTGAATAGTCTCAGATAGTTGCCCGTCCCCACATTGCTTCCGCTACAGTGGCTTACGGTGAACATAGTGAGATTGCTGAACCCGTATGGCAAATGCTCATAAGGATTTTTAAACTCGAATACCATTTCGGTATCTTTATCAATCCCAAGTTCCTTTAGATCCGATACCGTAAAAGCGTATGATGTATATCCGGGTGTGCCTGGCATATCATACTCCAGCGGGTGAGTCTTTTTCATATTATCAATAAGCCGCTGTTTTCCCTCATCAGTATAAAAATCTTCACCAGCCTCATCAAAGTACTCTTCACACATCTCATCAAGAGTCTGATATTTATGTTCCATGATAACCTCTCCGCTTGCGATGCTCCATTTGTACCAGAGGTTTTTAGTCGAGAAGGATATTTCCTCATAATATGTTAATATGTTTTCCGGTATCCTGCCCTTAAAGGTGATGGTGTGGAAGTGATTGTCTATGGGAACTTCGTTGTCATACGGCATAAACTCGCCGCCGTCCACAGAATACTCACCCTCAAGCAGCATATATGGCGTCTTTATAAGATCTATATTCAAATACAGCCGCATAGACAGCCATGTCATACCAATGAGCATTACCACAGTCAGAGCTATAACGATAATGGCCAATGCTCTGCTTTTAAAAAATTTCATCTTTCGTATTTCCTCCGGATAATCTTTGTATCATTATAACATTTGTGCGGCGAAATGAAAAGTTTGTCTGAAAATTTTTTTGAACGCCCCGATGTTTGCAAAGAATTTGCAAACATCGGTCTGATATACTTTAGACACAACAGAAGAACAAAACACCCCGGAAAAAAGATTTGAAAAAATTTCAAAAATCTTCAGGTTCTGCAAAGAAGTTGCAAAGGTTGTTTTGTTATACTGATTACAGAACAAAGGAAAATACAAATCCGAAAAAATAATAAAACAAAAAGGAGAAATCACCATGAAAAAGACATTTAACACCAAAGAAAACAAGTCCACCCTTACCACAACCAACGCAAACAAAAAAGGAGCGATCACCATGAAAAAGACAGGTATAAGAACAAAGATCATCGCAGCAGTCCTCGCAGCAGTTACAATATGTTCCGTAGGAACAATGGCATTTAGTGCATCGGCCATGACAGTTAACGCAGCTTCCATTGATACAACTACTATTTCACAGGAATTGGAGGAATACGGAGACGCAGCCAAGAACCTTCTGAACAGGATCACCGACAAGGATCTTGAAAAAATGAAGCAGGTCGGTATTTCAACACTCCTTGCCGGAATCGCAGAGTTTGTACCCGGCGGCAAGACCCTCAATCCGGCGCTGCAGGCGGTTCTGGGAAGCGCATTCGGAAACAAGCAGATGAGCCTTGAGGACATCGACAGCAGGATCGAAGAACTTTTCGACAGAATAGAGCAGTTTGAAAAGGATATGAAAAACGAACTGAAAAACATCCTTTCTATCGAAAACTTCGACTATTCCGTATTCACTCCGTTCAATTCCGAGATTCAGGGCATCATCAACGGAATCAAGTCTGCAAAGAAGTCAAGGAACTACACCACAAAGCAGAAGCTCGCTATTATAGCCGCGCAGATCGACAGGGATATCGAGTGGAAGAAGGGCAATTCACCCTTTGTCGGCTTCACAAGCGTATCCAAAAAGCTCAACAACGCCTGCCTCGTTGACGGAAACGATATGTTCACCACCATATACAACTACTTCAAGCAGCGTTCCATGTTCAGCGGTGAAGCCATAGACAAGGCAAAGGTCGTTATGGACGGTATCATGCAGAATTACATGGCGGGCTATACAGTCCTAATTGAATGTCTGTCAGCCCAGCTCATGGTAAACGCTCTTGAGAACAAGGATGGCATCGACAGCTACTATCTTGACCACATCAGCACAAATGTTAACGAGATTCAGGCAAAGATCGACGAGCTCAACAAAACTATTCTCGGCGAAACTATCGTAAGAAAAGAGATCTCAAAGGATGAGTCAAATATCATCAGATACGAAGAAAGAAGTATCGGTGCATTCCGTTATATGGCTCCGGTATACGGAAATAAAACGGTAGATGTCTATGAGCTTGACAGCAAAAACACCGTCAGCGCAAAGTACAATAACATTATCAACACAAACAGAAAGATCTTCGTCAACAATGGCAAGGCAAACAAGCAGATCAGCTATATCGACGTAACCAACCACGGTTCACTCTACAGCAAAAATGAAGATCAGGCTGTAGGCTCCTTCAACAGCATGGTACTTAGCGGAAGCTATCTCTCCGGCGGCGATATCAAGGATCTTGCAGCATACGCAAAGTCAAAGGGGCAGACCGTCCGTGAGCTTCTCAGTGCAAACGGCATTGATACAAGCAGCCTTCCCAAGGATACATATCTTGTAACCGCAAAGGCTTATGACGATCTCGGCGTAAGAGACTTCCTCTCGGGCATTGTCGGTTCGGTACATCTTCACGGTTTATACAAGGGTATCAATGTAGACGAAAAGAACCCAGGTGAAAAGGAAGTCCGTATGTGGAACCACGGCTGCAATGGTTACTGTGCAAGCAAATGGAACTACGCCGAGCCCGGAAATGCCGCAACTATAAAGGTTTGCTGAGATCTGTCGGAAGATGATCTGATAAGCAATAATGCAATAAGCTCCGCCCTGTCGAGTGTGATCCGGCAGGGCGGAAAATTTATAAAAAATTAATATCATATTTTCGATGGATTGGCAATTATGCGGTGTTGCCTAAATATTTTTTTATGCAGTTTTAGGTAATAGCTGTATCATTATGCACAGGTCACGCATGAAAGCAAGGAAAGAATTGAAACTGCTTTCACGGATAACCAGTTCAGGGTAAAATATGATCTGCGGAAAGATACAGGCTGTACCATTCCTCACGGGTAAGCCTGATGTCGGCAGCTTTAGCAATATCTGATAAACGCTGTCTGTTCATCGTACCTGCAACTATCTGGATATTGGCCGGATGACGCATGATCCATGCCGCTGCGATCGCTGTTTTTGAAGTATGATATTTTGCAGCAAGCTCCCCAAGTCTCCAGTTCAGGTCGGGATATGTATCATTATCGTCAATAAATGTGCCGTTTTTACCTTGAAACGGAGACCATACCTGCATTGTCATATCGTTCACTCTGCAATAATCAAGTATCGAACCGCTGCGGTCAACTGCTCCTTCTGTCTGCATATTTGCTTCAAGTCCTTCGGATATCATTGAAGAAAACGGGAGACTCAGCTGCATCTGGTCTATACATATCTCCTGACTGACATATTTTTTAAGAAGCTCTATCTGCAAAGGCCGGTGATTTGAAACTCCGAAATACCTGACTTTTCCGTTTTTATGCAGATCATCAAATGCTTTTGCAACCTCTTCCGGTTCGACCAGCGCATCGGGGCGGTGCAGCAGCAGGATATCAAGATATTCGGTATTCAGCCGTCTGAGTATGCCGTCGACCGAATCTATGATATATTTATAGGAAAGATCATACATTTTCCCCGGTACGATACCGCATTTTGACTGAAGAATGATACTTTCTCTTGGTATATCGAGCTTCGAAAGCCCCTCGGCAAATATCCTTTCACACTCTCCTCCGCCGTAAATATCGGCATGGTCGAAAAAATCAATCCCAAGCTCCAATGTATGATAAAGATAACTCGGTACCTCTGATCTGTCAAGTTCTGTTATTCTCATGCACCCCAAAGCAACAGCTGGTATTTTCAGACCGGTTTTTCCCAAATTGATCGTTTTCATTATGTCACTCCTCGTTTGTATTCTGTATTTTCCGACAGAAAGCCTCGATCTCATTCCTTCTTGATACAGCATCTGCTTTGTTTTCCACCGAACAAAATCCAAGACTTCCCATACACTCTATCTCAAGATGTCCATAGAAATGCTCAATACTGCCGATCACTCTTTCACATTCCTTCATACCCGGGCCTGTCCGCAAAGCGATGGTATAGCCCCTTTTTCCCTTGCTGATCTCTGCATGGGGATCGTGTGTATTGCACCAGGGAGTACACCTGTCAATGAAGGCCTTATATTGACCCGGTATATCCGCCCAGTAGGAAGGCGATACAGACACGATCACATCCGCCCGTTCAAATTCGGTC
>CACXMR010000069.1 GCA_902768825.1 uncultured Ruminococcus sp. | reverse complement strand
TGTTTCGTCTGTGCTTTCTGTAATGCTGCTTTTATCGGAGACCTGAGCTTCAGTATCACCTGATTCCCTGCTGCATCCGGTAATACCAATACATAACAAAGCACAAATCAGTAATGAAAAATATCGTTTCATCATTCTCCCTCCGGAAGTCCAAAAGTCCATTTTTCAATGTCATCTACTGTAAAAGCCGAAAATTGTTCTTTTGTCATATAAATGATAATGCAGTTTCCTGCTGCTTCACCCTTTACTTTGGCAGCAATCTCCGTCATATAAGCATGAATTGCATTTTTATATGCATCTTCTGCATCCTTATATTCAGATGTTTCATTTTCTTTAGCAATGTTCATGTCCTGTTCTGCTTTATCTTTCAGAAATTCTCCATTAACTATATAGGTTGATAGCAGTTCCTCTCCATAATACGCAATTCTTTCTTCATAAAATTCCTTTGCCCATTTTTCACCATCGGGTGTACCTGTTTCGTAAAGAGCAGTACCGTACTTCAGATAGTCACCTTCTTTTAGAAGAGAAGCAAGCAATTCAGAGAGGACATATCCCTTTTCTTTTTGCTTACTGTATTCGCGGAGAGTTTTCCCGTTGTAAATATAATTGTCATCAATAGGCGGTATTGCGGCTATTTTATAGACAGTATTTCCGTCGTCCTCATTCAGAGCATCTTTTAGTGAGTCATATATTTTTTTTCCTTGCCATTCGGTCAGATCTTCATAATAAAAATCAATAGTCAATTCTGAGCTTTCATAAGCTCCTCCTGTACTTATCGAGGATTGTTCGGTGGTGGAGCCTTTTTCTGTCACTTGCTTATCATCAGTACTATGATCAACTCCCTTAGTACTTTTGGTGTTTATATTATCCTGCTGCTCTGAAACGCCTTCGGATATTGGTGTATCATTAACCACATCTGGAGATTTATTAACATTCAATAGAATTGCAGCCGACAATACGCCGAAAACCATTACAGCGGCTACAGTTGTAAACGTAACTGCATAAAATGTCTTCTTTTTATTTATGTGGTTTTTCCCCTTTGCTTCAGCTATCAGTTCTTCGTCGATCTCTCCGATGTAATCAGATAATTCTTCCGGTTTCATAGTAATCCCTCCTCAGTCAGCCTTTGTTTCAGCTTTTGTCTTGTTCTCATAAGCATGGATTTGACCTTGCTCTCCGAAAAGCGGAACTCCTTAGCAATAGAAGACACAGAGTCCATATACCAGTAACGACAGATAAAAACATTTCTCTGTGTTTCAGGCAATTCCTTCAGAAATTTATTAATCAAAGCAGTTATTTCCTTATCCTCCAGTTTCTTTTCAGTATTGCTTTTATCTGCGATACATTCAGAAAGCTCGTCAAGAGAAAGCTCATACTCATTTCCCCCACGCTTTTCAGCAGTCCGTTTTCTCCATTTGCTGATTGCAAGCCTCCTTGTTATCTTACCGATAAACGCAGAAAAAACAGTCGGACGGTGCGGAGGAATACTGTTCCATGCTTCTAAATATGTATCGTTGACTGTTTCCTTTGAGTCCTCCTCGTTGCCAAGAACATTGAAAGCAATAGTATAACAAAAGCTTCCGTACTTCTCGGCAGTCTTTTGCAGTCTCATCTCTTTCAAAATACAGCTTTATTATTTTTTCATCCTCCATAAGCATCACATCACCTCCTGAGCCTTCTGTATATATAGTCGCAAAAAATCCCAATTCGTTGCACTGTTAATAATTTATTTTATCATTCGATCAAGCAAAATAAAAGTATTTATAAATTTATTAGCAAAAGGGAGTAAAAATCAAAGCCATACCGATCACATAACGATCAGTACGACTTTGCTAATATATTTTCTATAGATTTCAGTGAAAAGGTTGAAAAGGAAACTGCATCAGTACCGCTTTTCCGCAATTTCATATTTTATATGTATTATGCAGAAGCTCGATAATATCCTCACTGCGTACACCTTTTATCCTTAAGGATTTCAATTCCTACCATACATACTCCTCCAACATTTCATCAATAGCCATTGATATTCTCGGATCTTCCTTATCCTCATCGGAAACAAGCAAAAAAACTGATCCCATACTAAAGAAGAAAAAGTAACTTCCCGAAAATCACTTTTGTACTGCTAATCTTTGTCTGGATTGAAAAGAGGCTGTTCTGTATGAGCAACAATAGCTGTTTCCTGACTTCCAGAGCAATGTTCTTTTCTTAAAAAAAGTGAAAAAGAGTTTTATATTTTCTTTATGAACGCTAACGAATTATCGTAAATTCTACTATTACATCCGTTTATCCCGATTTATCTTTTCTCTTTACTTTTCAAGCTCGGGTTTGTGTGATTCAATGATTCAAATTTGGAAACAAAATACAATCAAACGGTTTTTAAACAGCAAAATGAATTTTATCGTGCATAATAATAGTAGAAGAAAATAATAAATCTTTGCAGAGTAGCAGACCGCAGATTTATTATTACTTCCGAAAAAATTCTATTACAAGTCAAAAACTGATCCTTGAAATTAATGCAGAAACAGGATATGCGGAATGATATGGGAGTGCAGTGAACGCAAGCGCAAAAAAGATAAAGCTCGTTTTCTGAGTGTTCTGTTCAGTGATGGAACGAGTTTTATTGAATGTGTTCTTCCGGCTTGGTGCTATGCCAAATATGAAGCCCTTTTCAGCGAAGGCAATTACCTTTGTCTTGAAGGAGAGTGTTCTCCGGACAGCAAAAACGAAAACAAACTCGTTTTCTGGATAGATGCCGCTTCCAAGCTTGAACCGATAAATCTTTCATACTATCTTCGGGTTTCGGACTATCCCGAATGGCTGGGCGCACAAAAAGAGATCGAAAAATTTACGGACTATCCCATGGCAAATCTGTATATCTCCATTTCCGACGGAGATTGGACATTGTATCCCCGCAAGGTCTCTCCTGAGATCGTAAAGAGCTTTCCTATGATAGAACCGGGTGAGAGTCGCTGATATCAGCCCTGAAAATCTAAGTATAATTTCCCGCAAAACACAAAAACTACTAATGAACAACTTTATCAATTAAGGAGAGAAACACATGAAAGCCACAGGCATTGTAAGACGCATAGACGACCTTGGACGTGTCGTCATTCCAAAGGAGATTCGCAGAACGCTCAGGATCAGAGAGGGCGACCCGCTGGAGATATTCACCGAATCAAACGGCGAAGTGATATTCAAGAAATATTCACCCATTGGAGAGATATCCGGATTTGCAGAGCAATACGCCGAGGTCCTCAGCAGGATATCAAAGCAAGCGGTGCTGATAAGCGACAACGATCACATTGTTGCAGCGTCAGGTTTGCCCAAAAAAGAGGTGCTGGAAAGGCGCATTTCTCCCATGCTGGAGGAATATCTCGAAAAGCGCAAGCCCTTTTTTGCAGCGTCAAAGGGGGCTGAAGTATTTTTTCCCATCGAGGGATTTGACCGCAGTGCCTCCGTCATGTATCCTATTATCACAGCAGGAGACATAACAGGCTCGGTCATCATGCTGTTTGACGCAAAGCTCACCCCCCCGACAGAGATCGAAAACAAGCTCATCCAAGCCGCAGCTGCGTTCCTTGCCGGAGCATAACCGCCTGCGGTCAGGGGGACTTTTGCGAAAAAGTCCCCCTGACTTCTCGCCTGTCGGCTCGGTCGGCACTTCTGCCTTCGGCAGAGGTCTCCACCGGAGACCCGCGCCCCCGAAAACGTTGTTCGCGGGGGCAGAAAAACGAACCTGTAACTGCACCCTCGCGATTGTTACTTTCTTCACGCGGAAACAGAATTATAATGTCACGATGACTATCATTGCGAAATTGGCTCCGGCGGCTCGCCGGGCGCGGGCGCAGAGCCTGCGCTCCCAATTCGCGGGGTTCGCTTCACTGCGTTCCGCTCTGTGTACGAACCAAAACTGCACCCTCGCGATTCTTACTATCTTCACGCGGACAGTAAAGTATCGTACCGCAATGACACACAGCGCGAAGTCGGGACCGGCAGCTTGCCGGCGCGGTTGTTACTTTCTTCCCGCGGACACAAAAGTTTATCGCCCGACTAACTTTTATCGCGAAATTGGCTCCGGCGGCTCGCCGGGCGTGGGCTGAAGAACATCAGTATAAACACAATTATGAGCGGTATCGAACAGAAGATCACCGCCAGCCCGCCGAATTGTCTCGTTACAAACACGCTGATGATCGCTCCGACTATGAATATCAGATTTATCAGGTAATACTTGAAGCCGTCTATCAGATCCTGTTTGTTCCTGCCCTTTTGATAGCGCATAAGCAGATCGGTGCCGCTGCGCAGATTGCCGGTGCACATGGTGGTGGCGGCGGTGATACCGTGGATCCTGCGGAAGGCCTGCACCTGCAGGGAACAGACATAGGAGATGATTACGTTTGCCAGCATATTGTAAGAATATAACCCCTTCTCCGTGGGAATAAATGCCACAATACACACCGTGACAATCTCAAGGGCAACGATGATCTGACGCCAGTGCAGAGGGAGCTTAGGCTCACGGCTGTGAATCAGCTCAGAGGTGAATATCCCCAGGATGAAGGCAAGTATGGGTATCAGATAAGAGACGGCCTTAACAAAGTTTCCTTCGGCTATATTCAGGGCAAGCAGCACAACGTTCCCTGTCTGGGCATTGGCAAACACCCCTCCCCTGGCTATGTATGTGTAGGCGTCAAAGAACCCGCCCACAAGAGCCAGCAGCGCTCCCGTGCGCAGAGTTTCGGACATGGGATAATCATGCTTGGAGCTTTTCATGGAAAAGACCTCCCTCGTTTTCTCTTAATGATATTTTACCATATATCAAGATCATAATCAAGCGCAGACCGCCAGGAACCTTGGAATGAGCTGTGGGCGCTGGCTTGACGGGTTTTATATATTATGGTAAAATAATAGATGTTTTTAATTACTTTTGTTTATATCATATAGCAAAAGAATGATATCCTGGAGGAGAAAATCATGGAGAAGAAACGAAATTCCTTTTCGAGCTCTATCGGTTTTGTGCTTGCTGCCGCAGGCAGTGCCGTGGGTCTCGGAAACATCTGGAGGTTCCCTTATCTTGCGGCAAAGGACGGCGGAGGACTATTCCTTGTGGTCTATATCGTCCTTGCACTGACCTTCGGTTTTACTATGCTTGTGACCGAGGTGGCTATCGGAAGAAAAACAAAGCAAAGCTCCCTTACTGCCTATGGTAAGCTTCACAAAAAATCCGGCTGGATCGGCGGCATTGCCACTCTCGTGCCCTTTATGATCCTTCCCTATTACAGCATTATCGGCGGGTGGGTGCTGAAATATTGTGTAGTGTTCTGCACAGGGCAAGGCGTGGAAGCAACAACGGACGGTTATTTTACCGGGTTCATTACAGGCTATGCAGAACCCATCGTCTATACATTCATCTTCCTTGCGGCTGTTGGGCTGGTAATCTTCATCGGCGTCAACAAGGGCATTGAGTCCCTCTCAAAGATACTCATGCCTGTATTGCTTATCATAGTCATTGCTATAGCGGTGTTTTCTCTTACCATACAGGGCGCAGAGGGCCGCACGGGCATAGACGGCTTTGCAAAGTATGTTATTCCCAATGTTGAAGGCATGGGCTTCAAGGATGTATTCACCGTGGTCATGGACGCCATGGGACAGCTTTTCTACAGCATCAGTGTAGCTATGGGCATTATGGTGACCTATGGCTCCTACTTTAAGGATGAAAGCAACCTGATGAAGTCCGTAAACCGCATTGAGATATTCGACACGGCGGTGGCTTTTCTTGCCGGAGTCATGATAATACCTGCAGTGTTTGCATTCATGGGGGAAGAAGGCCTTCAGAATGCCGGTCCGGGACTTATGTTTGTTGCCCTGCCCAAGGTCTTTGCGGCTATGGGCTGGATAGGCAACATCGTGGGAGCCGTGTTCTTTATAATGGTATTTTTTGCGGCTCTCACCAGCGCAATATCCATCTTTGAGGCTGTCGTATCAAGCTTTATGGACAAGCTCAACTGGACGAGAAGGAAATCGACTATTGTTGAGGGCATAGTCGCCATTACTCTGGGTGTTCTCATCTGTCTGGGATACAACGCACTGTATTTTGAGCTTCCTCTGCCAAACGGCACCACGGCTCAGCTTCTTGATCTGTTTGACTATCTCAGCAACAACATCTTCATGCCTGTGGTGGCTATCGGCACCTGCATCCTGATCGGCTGGATCGTCAAGCCCAAGGTCATCATAGACGAGACCACAAAGAACGGCGAGAAATTTGGCAGAAAGACTCTGTATATAGTGATGATAAAGTTTATTGCACCCGTGCTGCTGTTCCTGCTGCTGCTGGGTTCCTTTGGGGTTTTCAAATGAAGATAAGGTCAGAGTTTATCAGCGGAATGACGGCGGGCATTCCCATAGGTCTTGGTTATCTTTCGGTTTCCTTCGGATTTGGCATAGCCGCCGTCCGCTTAGGGATTTCCGCCTTCAATGCGTTCATCATATCCCTTACAAACCTCACATCTGCAGGGCAGGCTCAGGGAATTGAGGTCATCGCCACTAACGGCACTCTTATTGAAATGGCCATTGTGCAGCTGGTCATCAATCTTCGTTATGCGCTCATGGGCATATCCCTCTCACAGAATCTTGACCCAAAATTTACCCTTAGGCACAGGTTTATCGCTGCCTACGGCATCACTGACGAGATATTTGCCATCTGTTCTACACGAAAGAAGCCGGTGACTCCCAGCTTTATGTATGGCGTCATTATCGTTTCCACCTTTGGCTGGACGCTGGGGACATATCTGGGGGCAGTTGCCGGAGAGATACTTCCATCAGAGCTGATCTCGGCAATGGGCATCATGCTTTATGGTATGTTTATTGCCATCATTGTCCCGCCCGCCGCCGAAAAGCGGAGTATTCTTATCGTTGTGGTGTTTGCCTCAGGGCTGAGCGTCTTATGTAAATATCTGCTCCCCTTCCTTTCCGGAGGGTTTACGGTCATCATCTGCGGCATTGCAGCCTCACTTTTGGGGGCGCTGTTGTTCCCGGTAAAGGAGGAGGCAAAGCAATGAGCATCTGGTTGTATATACTTGTCATGGCGGGCGTCACCTATCTTATCAGAATGCTGCCCTTTGCGTTTTTCACAAAAAAGATCAAATCCGTGTTTGTGCGCAGCTTTCTCTATTACATTCCCTACGCTGTTCTTGCAGCAATGACCATTCCCGCAATATTTTTCAGCACAGGGAGCTTCATCACCTCTGCGGCAGGCACGGCAGTTGCTCTGATACTTGCTTATTTCAGACTGCCGCTCATCGTTGTTGCGTTAGCTGCGTCCTTCACTGCCTATGGCATCTCATTCATCCCCATCTGTTAGTCCCACCCATCTTTTGTGCTGCCTCCGGCAAGCTGCCGGTCCCAAATTCGCGATGAAACTCACTCTGACATTAATCTTTACTGTCCGCGTGAAGATAGCAACAACCGCGAGGGTGCAGCCGGCGAGCCGCCGGAGCCGACTTCGCAATGAAACTCACTCTGACATTAATCTTTACTGTCCGCGTGAAGATAGTATCAACCGCGAGGGTGCAGCCGGCGAGCCGCCGGCGCCGACTTCGCGATGAACCTCACTCTGACAATATGCTTCATTGTCCGCGTGAAGTTAGCAACAACCGCGAGGGTGCAGTTACAGTTTGTTTTTCTCCCCCGCGAACAGCGTTTTCGGGGGCGCGGGTCTCCGGTGGACACCTCTGCCGAAGGCAGAAGCACCGACCGAGCCGACAGGTGAGACCTCTGCACCGCCGGCAAGAAAAAAGCCTGATTCCTGTCGGAATCAGGCTTTTTTCTTATATATTGGTGAGCTTCGCCCCCCAAGCCCCTGACCAAGGGCTCTGCCCTTGGAACCTGCAAGCTTTTGAAAAAGCTTGACCAAAACTTTTGTGT
>CACXMR010000068.1 GCA_902768825.1 uncultured Ruminococcus sp. | reverse complement strand
ATCGTCGGCGGAAACGAATGTATGGTAAGAGAATACACGGAGCTTTGCAAAGCGTATAATTTTCGGGCAAAGGTATATCCTAAGATGTGCAGAGGACTGCAAAACCTTGGCAGTCCCGATCTGTTGGTGCTGTTTACCGATACCATGTCTCACAAGATGCTGAGATGTGCATTGGACAGTGCAAAGGGACAGAAAATCCCTGTTGAACGTTCCCATTCCGGTTCCAAATCGGCACTGAAAAACATATTGGAGCGTTATATCAGATAAAGGAGTGAAAAACCATGTCGGAGGAAATGCTTGTCAGGCATTGTTCCCCTACCATCATCGGGCTGAAAACAGGCAATATGTTTTCCTGCTGCTTTGAAAGCAAAGAGCAGGAGCATCATACACTGAAAAATCTGAACAAACAGCTTTCACCCAAGGGACTGAGAATCATCCCGCTTCGTCAGCATAAAGGAAGCACTCTGCTGTATCTGTACCGCCCGTCAAAGCTGCAAAAGGATCTTCGGCACGAAATCGCCGATAAGCTGCTCAGAGAATGCGGTTATGAAAACGGTAACCCGAATAGGTGTATCGTGCAGCTTATCAAAAGGCTTCGTGAAAGCGAGGAATTTCCTCATGAGATAGGATTGTTTTTAGGCTATCCGCCGGAGGACGTATGTGGCTTTATCAAAAACAAGGCGCAGTGCTGCAAGTGTGTTGGCTGCTGGAAGGTCTACGGCGATGTCAAGAAGGCACAGGCGACCTTTGATAAATACAAGCACTGCACGGAGCTTTGCTGTTCCCTCAATGCAAAGGGCTGCAGCGTAGAGCAATTAGCAGCTTGTTATTAAGTTCATCTGCCCACGGGCTTATGATATAACTATTCAGTAAAGGAAGGATACTATGAGCAAGATAGCAGTAGTTTATTGGAGCGGCACAGGCAACACCGAAGAAATGGCAAAGGCTGTCGCAAAAGGCGCACAGGAGGCAGGCGCACAGACAGAGCTGTTTTCCGCTTCGGAATTCAGTGCAGACAAGCTGGACAGCTTTGACGGAATCGCCATGGGCTGCCCGGCTATGGGTGCGGAGGAACTGGAGGACAGCGAATTTCTGCCCATGTACGAGAGCATCAAGAATAGCCTCTCCGGCAAAAAGATCGTACTCTTCGGTTCTTACGGCTGGGGTGACGGCGAATGGATGCGTGTATGGGACGAAGAGGTAAAAGCCCTCGGAGCAGAGATTGCAGCAGATTTTGTGATTGCCAATGAAGCACCTGATGCGGATGCGATAGCTGCCTGCGAAAAACTTGGTGCCGCACTGATCTGAATCTGAAAAAAGGAGTAAAAATATGAAGCGAGATAAAATATTGGCTGTCAGTCTGGCGGCTGCTATGGTGGTTGCCGGTTCAGCAATCGGGGCTTCCGCCGCAGATAATAACGAAGAAAATGCGACCTATCTTCTGATGAATATTCCCTACAGTGAGTTTTATCAGGCTGATCTGAATAATGATGTACAGGTAGATGTCTATTCTTCTGCAACAAAATCAAAAACAAGAGCCGGTAATCTTGCCGGAGGCTCTTATCACACCGACAGCAGCGGTGATACCATCGAAGGCGTAACATTTCCTGTAAAAGTGGTTGGAGAGGTTGACCTGAGCAGCTTTAAAAAGGTTTCTGACAGCGATAGTATGGAAATCACCGTTTCCCTGAGAGGAAGGGACAGCACTACTGTATATAACGGCAAGGAAACCTTGTTTGAAAACCCGACCTATTCTTACTACGTTCTGGATGAGGAGCCGTCATTCTATAAGGAAGTTACACAGAATGCTGACGGTATTCTGACTTTCAGCGAGGTAAAAGGTGAAACGGAAGAAATCAGTGCTGATGTCGAACTGACAACTGAAACAAATTACGGTGATTACCAGATCAATATCATCTCTGATGCCCTGACAAGCACCGATGAAAAAACCGTAACGGTTTATGGTGTTGTTCTTGAAACGAAAGAAGGAACTTCATACGGCTTGCGTCACCTTGAAAATATCTGGAGAAATACATCCCTTGCCTGGTGCTCCGGTTATACAGATGAAGTTCACGGCTGTATCACAAAATCCGCTCATTATGAGAGCATGATGGGTCAGACCATCAGCAAGATCACCTATTTCACCAGCGAAGGCAAGAAGTCATTTGAGACAGAACTGTATGTACCTGTTAAGACCGGTGCTTCTGCCAATGCTTCGGACGCTGCGGTTTCTGACGGTCAGACTTCTTTCGATACAAACGGATTTGCTGATGATTTTGACTTTACTTACACTGTAACAAACGCCGCAGATGAAGCCATGTCAATGACAGTTGAAAACAACATGATCACCTATCCTGCCGGTACGCCGAACGGCAAATACACGTTGACTGTCGCTGATGCAAAAGGCAAGTATGCTTCTGTTGTGACAAGCTTTGAATTGACGATTGAGGCCTGCGCTCAGTTTAACGGAAATATCCTCACGGTCTCCCCTGCTCTTATTCCCACAGACGGAACCGATGAAGCTGCTCTCCATGATCTTCTGGAAAATATCGCACAGGTCACGGTGAATGACAACACCTTTAATGCCGCAGGTAAGGGTGCCGTTAAGCTGATAGATACCGAAACCGGTTTGATAGACACATCCAATACCGATATATTCCCAGAAGACATTGACACATTTGTTATGACTGTCAAAGCCACAGGCTATGAGCCTTTCACCTTTACGCTGCTCCGTAAGGCTGAGATCACGGAGCCGTCAGAAACATCAGAACCGAGCGAGATATCCGAAGGCTCACAACCGGATGCGTCAACAGATGAACCCTCTCCGTCCGAAAGCAAAACAAGTGATCTATCCATCACGCCGTCAAATGACGCACCAAAAACGGCAGACACCACTGCTTTGGGTATGATAATGGCAGCATTGACGGTGAGCCTTGGAACACTGCTGCTGACCATACGCAAAAAGAAAGAATGATCCTCTCTCAAAATATAAAGTACCCCCTGACGGTAAGGCTTCTCTTTTGAGGAGCCTTATTGTCCTGTATAAACCTATCGGAAACGGCTGTGGTAAAATGAAGCAACATTCAAATAAAAGACATATAAGCACGGATATGGTTCTTCTGATCAGTCTCGTACTGATCGGTGCCGTTATATTGGCAGCAGTTCTGATGAGCAGTCAGGGCGGTGCTTATGTTGAGATACGGGTAGACGGAAAGCTCTATGGCAGTTATTCACTCTCTCAGAATCAAACGGTAGACATTAACGGTATAGGCGGACAAAACCGTCTTATCATAGAGAACGGTCAGGCATGTATGCAGGAAGCGGATTGTCCCGATAAGCTGTGTGTCAAGCAAGGCAATATCAGCATGAAAGGACAAAGTATAATCTGCCTGCCGCATAAGGTAGTTGCGGAGATCGTCGCTTATGACAGTGCAAACGAGAATGACAGCGTGGATATTATCGTAAAATGAGGACAGAAACATGAAACAATCGAAGAAAAACACTTTAAGACGTATGGCAGTCTATGCTATGCTTATTGCTCTGGCGATGATATTCAGTTATGTTGAATCACAGGTACCGCCGTTTTTCGCCGTTCCGGGCATGAAGTTAGGATTGACAAATATCGTGGTTGTCACAGCACTTTACAAGCTCGGAAACGGCAGTGCTATGTTGATCAATGTCCTCAGGATCGTTCTGGTATCGCTGCTGTTCGGCGGTGTCATGTCAATGCTCTACGGTCTTGCAGGCGGAATGCTGTCCACTGCAGTGATGATAGTGCTGAAAAAGACGGGTAAATTTCGTGTCATTACCGTCAGTGCAGCAGGCGGTATTTTCCATAATGTGGGACAAATCATGGTAGCAATGTTTGTACTGAATACCGCTGCCGTTGGATGGTATTTGGCAATACTCTGGTTCACGGGATTGCTTACAGGCATTCTGATCGGTTTGCTGGGGTCAATACTGGTCAGGCGTTTGCCGGACAGATTTTTTGATGGGGTGAGAAAATGAAAAGAATTCTGACAGCAGCACTGTTGTTTATCTGTCTGTTCGGTGGGTGTACCAAAGAAGCAAAGACAGACAAAGAGATTTTTTCATCAAACGATATGGAAATATCCCATACGGGTAACGCATCCGTTACACGTGAGATATTCGCTATGGATACCTATATGAGACTGACTGCTTACGTGACAAGGCAATCAGCGAGATCAAAAGACTGGATGCCCTTCTGTCTGTGGGAGATGAAAAAAGTATCGTTTACCGACTGAATCACGGAGAGAAGGCTGAATCGGAGGATGTTACATTCCTGATCGGACGCTCGGCGTGGCTGTATGAAAATACTGATGGTGCATTCGATATCACCCTTTTTCCACTCATGGAACTGTGGGGCTTTACAGGAGAGCATCCTGCCGTACCCGAACAGTCAGATATTGATAAAACGCTTGTTCTCTGCGGGTTTGACAAGCTCATCATTGAGAACGGCACGCCTGAACCTAAGGACGGACAAGGCATCGACTTTGGCGGTATCGCAAAGGGCTACACAAGTCAGCGCATAATGGAAATATTCAGAGAATACGGGATAACCTCCGGTGTAGTTTCCTTGGGCGGCAACGTACAGTGCTGCGGAACAAAGACCGACGGAAGTCTGTGGCGGTGCGGCATTACTGATCCGGATCATCCGGATGATACAAGCTGCTTATCGGGCATTATCAGCGTTGATGATAAGGCTGTCATAACCTCAGGCGGATATGAACGGTATTTTACGGAGGATGGAAAAACCTATCACCATATCATAGATCCCGAAAACGGTTATCCAGCGGACAACGGATTAAAATCAGTCACCATCGTCAGTGCGGACGGTACGCTGGCAGACGGGCTTTCCACCGCCTGTTTTGTCATGGGAAAGGAAAAGTCACTTTTCTTCTGGCGTGAACACCCTGAATTGTTTGACATGGTGCTGATAACAAATGAAAACGATATATTGGTGACGGAAGGATTGAAGGAATACTTTTCTTCCAAAAAGGATTACACTATCATCAATAAGTAACGGGAGAATATTTATGAACAGAAAGATAATATTACATACCTTGGTTCTCTTGCTTCCGGCATTTGCAGTAGCAGGAGCCTGTACCTTCGGTTTGCTGTCAAATTCGGCAGATATGCTCAAAGCGGACCGGCTTGCGGCTTCTCTGGCAGAGAGCACTTCAGAAAGCGTTCAGGATTCTTCCGCACCTGTTTTAGAAACGGCTGAACAGGAACCAACAGAAGTATCTCAAAGCAGTACCGGACAGAGCTCTTTGCTTTCCTCCCAAAAACCGGCGGCTTCGGAAACCGATAACAGCCCCTCCCCTGTATCCAAAGCCGTAAGCAAGGTTTCCCCTGCCCCGAAAGCGGAAAGCAGCCGTGAACAGGTTTCAGATCAAAACGAAATCAGCAGACCGTCAGAGATATCATCCGTCAAAGAACTATCGGAAGAAAACAAAGCCGAACCGACCGATGTCAGAGTATCGGAAATATCGCAGGCACAACGTGAACAAAGCAATCCGTCAAAGGAATCGTCAAGCCAAACGGAAGCTTCGGAAGTGCAGTCCTTGCCTTATGAGCAGAGTGAAAAGCCTGCCGAACCATCCGTACAGGAAAGCCATGAGCCTTCCGTTCATGAGCCAAGCACAAAGCCTGTCGAACATGAGGAAAGCTCAGAAACACCCGTTGTATCGGATGCATTCATCGCCGAACCGACAGGCAGATACATTGATGGCACCTATAAAGCTGTTGCAGAAGTTGACGGATTTGATGAAGAGGGCTTTTTATACGATCTGGAGATCACAGTAACCGTCAGCGGAGGTGAGATCACAGCCATTACCGGCAGGATCAAAAATGACCGCAGTGATGAACCGGAGGCAAATGAAGCCTATGTCCGCAGGGCTGTGAAAAAGCTGTCTGAAGCGATCATTGGCGGACAAAGTACAGAAAATGTGGATGCTATTACAAATGCGACATATTCATCTGGCGCTGTCTTAAAAGCCACAGCCGATGCACTGTCACAGGCGGAAAGGTAAGGACACAATGAAATACACAGGAACTGTTGTCAAAACAATCTCTTTGCTTTTGGTGATCGGATCATTGATTTTTTATCAAAACATTGCACAATCAAGGGCGGACTATAAGGCTGCCGTAAGAGCGCAGATAAAAGCAGAAGAAAAGGCTCGAAGAGAATCCGCAAAGAAAGCCTCCGCAAAATACCGTGACGGAGTTTATGAAGGTGAGGGCTTCGGTTTTGGCGGAGAGATCATGGTCAGAGTTACAATCACGGACGGTGAGATCTACACAATAGATGCTTATGAACATTCCGGAGAGGACGAGGAGTATTTCAGGTTAGCTCTCGGGATGGTCGATGAGATCATAGATGCTAATGATCCGTCCGTTGATGTTGTAACCGGCTCCACCTTTAGCTCAGAGGGTCTTCTTGAGGCCATCAAAGATGCGTTAGGAAAGGCGACAAAAAAATGAAAAAGAATTATATGGCAAGAACTGTAACGGAGATACTGATCCGTCTGTTGTTTTTTATTTTGATGCCTGCAGCGTTTTCATCAGGCTTTTTAGGCATCAAGCTGTTGTTTACGTCTATAGGAAAAGGAGAAACTTTAAATATCGGCTCTCTGTGGATCCTTATCGGGTTGTCGGTCTTCACCATCGTGTTTGGCAGGTTTTTTTGTGGTTTTGTGTGTGCCTTCGGAACCCTGGGTGATGCGGTATATGCAGCGTCAGGTTTTGTCCAAAGAAAAATACTCAAACGAAAAAAACAGCTTTCTATTCCCGAAAAACCAACCGTTGTTCTGCAAAAGATCAAATATCTGATTCTTTTTGTCATTGCTGTGCTTTGCGTATTTGATATATACAAAAGTCTGAGCGGATACAGTCCGTGGGACGTGTTTTCACGACTGATGGTATTCCGCCTACCGGGTGATGCGTATTGGGCAGGAAGCATCATTCTGCTGTTGATACTGATCGGAATGGTATTCAAAAAAAGGTTTTTCTGTCAGTTTCTTTGCCCGATGGGTGCGCTCTTCTCTTTACTTCCGGTTCTTCCTGTTTCAAAGATACAACGCAATGAAAGAAATTGTATCAAGGGCTGCAATGCCTGCCGTAAAAACTGTCCTGTTCATATTAAAGCAGGAGAAAACATTCTCCGTGACGGAGAGTGTATTGCCTGTGAAAAGTGCATTGGCGTTTGTCCGAAAAAAAACCTGACACAGCCCGAAAAAAAGCTGATAAAAAACGAGCTTTTCCTGCTTGTTATCAAGGCCGCCCTGGTTTTTGTCATGGGGATTTGTTTGGGATTTTGCCGCTTCTTCTGACAATTAATTTGTAATTATAGGTTTCCTTTAATGGCAGCTATCAGCCATTATCAGAATTATTACCCTCCCCTGCGATCAGGGACATTACGGGTCCTTAAAATAATAATCATAGGTTAGAGAAATCTAACAAAAGGAGAATCAATTTATGAAAGAAAAGAAAAAACCATCGGCATTTTCCATACTGATGGGCTATGCAGGAGGACACAGGGTGCTTACATATCTGTCGCTTATTCTGTCTGCTGCAACAGGTGTGCTGGCACTGATGCCGTTTGTGTACCTTTGGAAAATTATCAGAGAAGTAATTGAGGTCGCACCGGATTTCTCAAAAGCAACCGGTATAACACACAACGGATGGATGGCTGTTATTTTCTCCCTGATTTATATGCTTGTTTATTTTGGTGCCTTGATTTGTTCCCATTTATCGGCATTCCGTGTAGCAGGAAATATGAAAAAAGACCTGCTGCATCATATTGCAAGGCTGCCGGTGGGTTTTGCTGATGAAATGGGTACAGGCCGTGTGCGCCGCATTGTGACCGAGGCAACATCCAGCACGGAAACCATGCTTGCCCATAATCTTCCCGACATGGCGCAGGCAATAGTTACTCCTTTAGCAATGGTTGTGATGCTTTTTATCTATGACTGGCGTTTCGGACTTGCCTGCATTGTACCGATCATACTTGCATTTTTGATGATGTTCCGTATGATGGGTCCCAGAATGGCGGAGGATATGCGCAAATATCAGGACGCTCTGGAAAACATGAGCAACGAAGCAGTTGAATATGTGCGTGGTATTCCTGTGGTCAAAACATTTGGACAGACGGTACATTCCTTTCACCGATTTAGAAAATCCATTGATGATTACGGTAATTTCTGTCTGAAATACACCTTCGAGTGCCGGAGCTCTATGATCCTGTTTACAATGTTCATCAATTCAGCATTTGCATTCCTTATCGGTCTTACCCTTTTCCTTACGAACGGCGCTGCTGCGACACAGGATATTCTTGTGAACTTCCTGTTCTATGTAATTTTTACACCGATCATCACAACAACAATGATGCGTGTCATGTTCATGTCGGAAAACAGCATGAAAATCGAGGATGCTGTTGCAAGGGTAAACTCTATCATGGATATTCAGCCTCTTGCCGAAGCTGAGGATAAAAAAATGCCGTCAGGTGCATTTGTGGAGATAAGGAATGCAACTTACCGTTATAAGGATGACGCAAATCCGGCTGTCAGAAATCTGTCATTGTCAGCGGACAAGGATCAGATCGTTGCTTTAGTCGGACCTTCCGGCAGCGGAAAGACTACTGTGGCAGGACTTATCTCACGATTCTTTGACGCACAGGAAGGCAGCGTTATGATCGGCGGTGTGGATGTCCGTGATATCGGCAAGGATGATCTGATGAACACGGTTTCCTATGTTTTTCAGGATTCAAGGCTTTTAAAGCGATCCATTGCAGACAATCTTCGTATAGCAAAGCCGGATGCGACAGACGAAGAGCTTGCCGGGGCACTTCATGATGCACAGTGCGATGATATTATAGAAAGACTTCCGCAGGGCATCAACACCGTGCTTGGCTCTGAGGGTACATATCTTTCCGGCGGAGAACAGCAGCGCATAGCTATTGCAAGGGCAATACTGAAAAAAGCTCCGGTCGTAATACTTGATGAAGCCACAGCCTTTGCCGATCCCGAAAATGAGGTGCTTGTACAGAAAGCGTTTACCGAGCTGACAAAACACAGCACAGTCATAATGATAGCGCACCGGCTTTCCACCATTCGTAATGCGGATATGATCTATGTGCTTGACAAAGGAGAAATAGCTGAATCCGGAAAGCACGATGAACTGATCGGCCAAAACGGACTGTACAGCAGGATGTGGAAGGAATATCAGAGCGCAATAAGCTGGAAGGTTGGTGAGGCAGTATGAAAAAATATTTTAAAAATAAATTTGCTCTGTCTGATCAGGGCGCAAAGGAAATGATATTTGGCATTATTTCAGTGGTGGCTCAGAATTTAGCACTGATGTTCCCTGTCACCCTGCTTTATATCTTTACGGGAGATTATATTGAAGGCGTGAATCTGCAAAGCCGCACGGGATTTTATATCGGCGGCATAGCCTTGTGTCTTGCACTTATCGTTCTGACAAGTATATGGCAGTACAATACAGCTTATAAAGCGACCTACAAGGAATCAGCAGCAAGAAGGATATCCCTTGCAGAGAAGCTGCGCAAGCTCCCGCTTTCATTCTTTGCAAAAAGAGATTTAGCTGACCTGACAAGCACCATAATGTCCGATGCAGAGGTTATGGAGCATGCAGGCTCTCACATGATACCGCAGTTTTACGGCAGTATCATTTCTACGCTGATCATCAGCATAGGACTGTTTTTCTTCAAGTGGGAAATGGCATTGGCGGCAGTATGGCCTATCCCTATCGCCCTTATTATTGTGCTGACCTCAAAGAAGGTACAGAACCACTTTACTCGCAAGCAAAAAATTGCACAGATCGATCTGAATGAGGGTGTCCAGGAATTTATCGAAACCTCCCGTGACCTGAAAAGCAACAATGCCGAAAACGGGTATCTGAAGGTACTGGATGAAAAAATCGACACTTTAGAGAAACGTGCAATAGGAAGTGAGCTTGGTTCAGCGATGTTTGTAGTATCAGCGCAGATGCTGCTGAAATTCGGTATCGGAACTGTCGCCCTGGTGGGCGGTACGATGCTGATCGGAGGAAGTCTGACTCTGATGCAGTTTTTCTGTTTCCTTTTAGTAGCTTCAAGACTTTATGAACCCATGAGCAGTACGCTTATCAGTTTAGCTTTGATAAACTCTCTGCAAATCAATGTTGATCGCATGAATGAGATCAACTATACGAAGGAACAGGAAGGCTCAGCTGCCTTTGAGCCGAAGGGATATGACATAGTATTTGATCACGCAGGCTTTTCTTACGAAGACAAAAAAACAGTGCTTTCGGATGTGTCCTTTACAGCAAGGCAAGGCGAAGTCACAGCACTTGTCGGTCCATCGGGCGGCGGAAAAACGACCGTCAGCAGATTGGCGGCTCGTTTCTGGGATGCAGACAAAGGCAGGGTAACGGTAGGCGGCGTAGATGTAAAGACAGTCGATCCGGAAACTCTGCTTGCTTCCTTCTCTATCGTTTTCCAGGATGTTACATTGTTTAACAACACTGTCATGGAAAACATTCGTGTCGGTAAAAAAGACGCTACTGATGAAGAGGTGCTGAAAGCGGCAAGACTTGCCAACTGTGATGAGTTTGTGCGTGAACTTCCTGAGGGATATGATACCATGATCGGAGAAAACGGCAGTGAGCTGTCAGGCGGCGAGCGTCAGAGAATATCCATAGCAAGGGCATTTCTAAAGGATGCACCGATCATTCTGCTTGACGAAGCA
>CACXMR010000067.1 GCA_902768825.1 uncultured Ruminococcus sp. | reverse complement strand
AAATAAGAAGATTTACACAGTTGCCGGATATACAGTAAAGAACAACACAGAACTTGCAACTGCTCTCAAACTTAGCAACGAGAAGATCACATGGGCATGGGCATTTGAGAAGGTAGACAACGAAGTCGTTGATACTACTGTAGATGCTAAGGACACCATTCTTGGCAACCTGCAGGCTGGCAACACAGATGACAGAACGATCGTTAAGGTCGCAAGAGGTACTGATAGCGAGACAAGTGATGCTACTGTAACAATCAGCAGTGTTACTGACGGTACAGACTACAACCTCAAGACTAACTTCTCTGTAAGCATCAGCGTAGATCAGGTTGACTAATAAGCACAAGCAAAAATAAAACCGTTTCATACTCAGGCAACAGCCCCGGGAGGGGCTGTTGCCTTGGCTATATAGCTATATAAGGGAAAGCCATAAAGGAAAGCCATAAAGGAAAAACAAGACACGCAGGTGCAGGAGCCTCAGGCTCCTGCCGAGGGTGTCGGGGCGAGGAGCCCTGACCGGGGTTTGGGGCGGGGCCCCAAGAGAAGGCAGAGTTCCAAGAAAAAGGGAAAGGGGTGATGGACTTGCAGAGTAACGGCCGAAAAAGCGGACTGATAGCGGCGGCGGCATTTTTGATGGCATTTCTGACGGCGGTGTCGTTTGTGCTGGTGTTCAGCGTGGCTGTGAATGTAAGCAACGGCGCAAGGACGGATATGGTGCTTTGCGTTACACCGGGAGAACCCCAGCGAGCGGCGGACAGGATAAGAGTGGACGCACCGGAGAGCAGAGGCGACAGCGAGATGTCGCTGACGGTGAGAGATGATGACAAGATATGGGCCACGAATACGAGGGTGAATATCTTTGATCATAAGGATCCCCATGTGGGAAGCGACGGCACAGGACTTGCTGACCATGTGATCGCTCCGGGCACGTCAAATGAGTATAACTTCACGCTGCTTAACGATAAGAAAAACGACGTCCGCTACAGCCTGGAGATAAAGGGCGTCAGCGACAGCGGTTACTATATACCGGTGGATGTGGAAATATTCGATTCGGAGGGAAAGAGCCTGACGGACGGATATGTTGATATACAGGAGCTTAACGTATTGCAGGGAGGGTATCTTCCGGAGTATTCGGAGAAGCCCTTCAAGCTGTACTGGAAATGGGACTTTGAGGCTGGCGACGATGTGCATGACACAATGCTGGGAGATGCGGCAGTGACGGAAGAGATACCCTGCAGCATTGAGATAAACGTGGTGGCAGAGTATGTCACGACACCCGGAGATACCTCTGAGCAGAGGAGCAAGGATCCCGGGTCCGATCCTGAATCCGAGCCTGGGTCTGAGCCTGGGTCCGATCCGGATAAGAGTCCTGAGCCCAGTGATAAGCCGGTTGTTACGGGCGACAGCACAAACGTCCCGATGATCGTGGCGATCCTTATTGTCTGTGGATTGCTGACGGCGATTGCACTGAAAAAGGGTTCTTCAAAGAAAAGAACGGATGATGCAGAATGAAAAGGGTAATGAAAACAGCCGGCAGGATAGCTTTGTTTCTTCTGATAGCATTGCTCATAGCATTCAATGTGCTGATGATAAACGCTAAATTCATTCTGCACCAGCAGCTGCCGATGATCGGAAATGTTGGCTTTGCCGTGGTGCTGTCAGGAAGTATGCAGCCCACGCTTAACGTGAACGATCTGATTATCGTGGCAGGCTCAGACAGCTACGAGCCGGGGGATGTAGTCACTTTTACGGATAACAGCAACGACCTTGTGACCCACAGGCTTGTAAGCATTGACACCGATACCAAGACTATGGTGACAAAGGGCGATGCAAACAACACCACTGATGTGCCCCTGAGCACAGACAGACTAAAGGGCAAGGTGGTAGCAGTGCTGCCCTATTTCGGAGTGGTGCTGAATGTCATACAGAACCCTGCGTTTGTGATAGCAGCGGTTGGTGTGATGCTATTCCTGTTAGAGCGCTCCTACCGCAAGCAAAAAAGGCTCAATGCCGAAGAAAACGACAAGCTCCGGGATGAGATAAACCGCCTGAAAAACGACGGAACATAATTGACAGCCCTGATTCCTTTTGGGATCGGGCTGTTTTTCTGTTTGTGGGTATTATTTTTTACTTTACAAGCTACAGCAACAGTGATATAATTATCCCAGAAAACCTTGGGGCGGGGTGAGATTCCCCACCGGCGGTAAAGCCCGCCAGCCTGAAAAGCTCAGGCTGATCCGGTGAGATTCCGGAGCCGACGGTATAGTCCGGATGAAAAAGGTAAAGCGATTGTTTGACGGTCATGCTGCATGATCTGATGCCCTTGTGGAATTCTCCATAAGGGATTTTTTGTTTTGGAGGGATTAGCAATGGACAGCCGTGATTATATGCTGAGAGCCATAGAGCTTGCAAAAAAGGGCAGGGGCTTTACTGCGCCCAACCCTATGGTGGGAGCGGTCATCGTTAAGGATGGCAGGATAATCGGCGAGGGCTTCCACGAAAGATGCGGAGAGCTTCATGCGGAAAGAAATGCCTTTGCGTCCCTCAGAGAGAGCGCTGAGGGAGCTGAAATGTATGTCACTCTGGAGCCGTGCTGTCATTACGGAAGGACTCCCCCCTGTACAGAGGCTATAATCGAGAACCGTATCTCAAGGGTGTTTATAGGCTCAAGGGACCCAAATCCGCTGGTTTCAGGCAAGGGGGCAAAAATACTGCGGGAGCAGGGCATAGAAGTTACAGAGGACTTTATGAAGGACGAATGCGACAGGCTTAATCCGGTGTTTTTCCACTATATCACAACGGGTATGCCCTATGTGGTGATGAAATACGCTATGACTCTGGACGGGAAGATCGCTGCCTATACGGGAAAGTCCCAATGGATAACAGGAGTGACCGCAAGGGAGCACGTTCATTCCCTGAGAGGATATTACAGCGCTGTGCTGGCGGGAATAGGCACTGTGCTTGCTGACGACCCTATGCTCAACTGTAGGCTAAAGGGCGCTCATCAGCCCCTGAGAGTGGTTGTGGATTCTGCCCTCAGAATACCCGAAAACAGCAAGCTCTGCAGAAGCGCCGGTGAATATCCCCTCCTGATAGCCTGCACGAGCTATGACGAAGAGAAAAAACTCAGACTTGAGGCCATGGGAGCGGAAATATTGGTGCTTCCCTCAAAGGACGGTCATGTTGACCTTGCAGCACTGATGAAGGCTCTTGCAGAGAGACAGATATCAAGCGTGCTGATTGAGGGCGGGGGAGAGCTGAATGAGTCCGCACTGAAAAGCGGGATAGTAAACCATGTTTGCGCCTATATCGCACCCAAGCTCATGGGCGGAAGGGACGCCAAAACTCCGGTAAGCGGTCAGGGAGCCGATTGTCCGGATAATGCTGCCCGGCTTTATAACCGAAGTATTACGCTACTCGGTGAAGATATACTGATGGAATATGATGTGGAAAGGGGACTGATCGATGTTCACGGGAATAATTGAGGAGATCGGCACAGTGAGATCCTCTGCATCCGGCGCAGTATCGGGCAGGCTGTCTATAGCAGCCCGCACCGTCCTTGAGGGCACAAGGATAGGAGACTCCATATCGGTCAACGGGGTCTGCCTGACGGTCACGGATTTGGACTCAGGGGGATTTACTGCCGACGTCATGCCGGAGACCCTGCGCAGGTCAAATCTGGGTATGCTCAAAAACGGTGATAAGGTAAATCTTGAGCGTGCAATGTCAGCAGAGGGCCGCTTCGGAGGTCATATCGTTTCGGGCCACATAGACGGTACCGGAAGGATAACCGAAACCAAGAGCGAAAGGAACGCTGTATGGGTTACGGTCAGGGCTGAAGCTCCGATACTGAGCCTCATCGTGGAGAAGGGCTCGATAGCTATCGACGGTATCAGTCTTACGGTGGCAAAGCTTGGCAGGGACAGTTTTTCTGTATCGGTGATCCCTCATACCGGCTCGCAGACGACGCTGCTTTCAAAGCGCCCCGGCGACAGTGTAAATCTGGAAAACGACATTATCGGAAAATACGTCCGGAGGCTCATGTCTCCACAGACTGCCGAGGCTCAGCCGGAAAGCCGCATAGACGAAGCCTTTCTTGCAAGGAACGGCTTTATATGAATAAATGCATCGCAGTAAAACACAAAGGAGGTCTGACTATCAATGGAATATAAATACAATACCATCGAGGAAGCACTGCAGGCACTGAAGGATGGCAGGCTTGTTCTCTGTACCGACGACCCTGAAAGAGAAAACGAGGGAGACCTTATCTGTGCCGCACAGTTTGCCACCACAGAAAATGTCAATTTCATGGCCAAGTACGGGCGGGGACTGATATGCACCCCCATGTCTCAGGAGATAGCAAAGCGACTTAATCTTCCTCAGATGGTAAGCGAAAACACCGATAACCACAGCACTGCTTTTACTGTATCCATCGATCACATAAATACCACTACGGGCATATCCGCCGCCGAAAGGGGTTATACCTGCCGTGCCTGTGCTGACAGGAACACAAAGCCCGAAGAGCTGAGAAGACCCGGACACGTTTTTCCGCTGGTGTCACGAAAGGGCGGTGTGCTTGTCCGCAACGGCCATACTGAGGCTACGGTGGATCTTTGCAGACTTGCGGGCCTTGAGCAGTGCGGCCTGTGCTGTGAGATTATGCGTGATGACGGCACGATGATGCGCACTCCTGAGCTTTGGGAGCTTGCAAAGGAGCATAATCTGTGCTTCATAACCATCAGTGATCTTCAGGACTACATCCGCCGCCATGAAAACCACATGATAAGGCAGGCATCAGCAAAGCTTCCGACCCAATATGGAGATTTCAGGATATACGGCTTTGTAAACGACGTGACCGGCGAGCATCATATCGCACTGGTCTGCGGAGAGATAGGGGACGGCGAGGATGTCCTGTGCAGGGTACATTCTGAATGTCTCACCGGAGATGTATTCGGCTCTTCACGCTGCGACTGCGGAGAACAGCTTCACACTGCCATGAAAATGGTGCAAAACGAAGGCAGGGGCATAATCCTCTATATGAGACAGGAAGGACGAGGCATAGGTCTGATAAACAAGCTCAGGGCCTATGAGCTGCAGGAGCAGGGGCTTGACACGGTGGACGCAAATATAAAGCTGGGTTTTGCGCCTGACCTGAGAGAATACTGGAACGGTGCCCAGATACTCCAGCAGCTTGGGGTAAAATCCCTCAGGCTGATGACCAACAACCCCAGCAAGATCTACGGTCTTGAGGGCTTTGACTTCACCATAAAGGAGCGTGTGCCCATAGAAATAGCTCCGGGAGAATATGACGGCTTCTATCTCAGGACAAAGAAGGAACGTATGGGGCACATCTTCAACAGGATCGACCTCAGCGAGGAATAACCGGATTAATATGACAAAACTTACAATACGGAGGTAACAGCATGAATATCAATCTTATCGAGGGAAAGGTAGTAGCGCCTGAAGGAATGAAGGTAGCCATAATAGCATCAAGGTTCAACAGCTTCATTGTTGAAAAGCTGCTGGAGGGAGCGGTAGACGGTCTTGTCCGTCACGGCGTTGAAGAAAAGAATATCTATGCCGCATGGGTACCCGGTGCCTTTGAAATCCCTGTTGTGGCTCAGAAGATGGCCGAAAGCGGAAAATACGACGCCGTGATCTGCGTTGGCGCCGTTATCAGAGGCTCCACCTCACACTATGAGCTTGTAGTAAACGAAACCACCAAGGGCATTGCCCAGGCGAGCCTCAAGAGCGGTGTTCCCGTACTCTTTGGCGTTATAGCGACTGAAAATATCGAGCAGGCCATCGAACGCTCCGGCACAAAGGCAGGCAACAAGGGCTATGACTGCGCTCTGGGAGCTATCGAGATGGTCAACCTGATGAAGCAGCTCTGATATGATACTGCTGTTTGATTTTGACGGTACAATACACAACACAAAGCGCCTCTACGGCTGTGCATTCCGCAAAGCCTACGAAATGCTGGTGCGTGAGGGCTTTGCGCCGGAGCATTACTATGCTGACGATGATATCTCCAAATATCTGGGAGTCAGTGCGCCGGATATGTGGAACAGCTTTATGCCCGAGCTTCCTCAGGAGATGAAGCACAAAGCGAGTATGCTCATCGGGCGAGAGATGATCGATGGTGTCAAAAGCGGTCAGGCGGTTCTTTATGACGGTGTGACCGAGATGCTGAGTGAGCTTCGTGAAGTAGGCTACAGGCTGATGATATTGTCAAACTGCCGCCGAGCCTACATGGACGCACACAGAGAGGCGTCCGGGTTGGACAGGTTTTTTGAGGACTATTTCTGTGCCGAGGAATACTCCTTTATTCCCAAGGAGGAGATATTCCTGCACATAAGAGAGAAGTATCCTGACACGTCATTTATTATGATAGGAGACAGGGCATCCGACATCGAGGTAGGCATACGCAACCACATACCCACCATCGGTTGTCTTTACGGTTTTGCTGCCCCCGGAGAGCTTGATCCGGCCGACGAGCTTGTAACCTCTCCTCAAGAGTTGGGGGGACTTTTGCGTAAAAGTCCCCCCAACACCCCCGAAAACGCTGTTCGCAGGGGCAGATAAACTGAGTTGAAAGTTGGCCGGTCGCGGCTCTT
>CACXMR010000066.1 GCA_902768825.1 uncultured Ruminococcus sp. | reverse complement strand
GCGGCAAGCTGCCGCACCCGTGTTCGCGGGGGCAGAGAAAATGACTTGTTAGTTGGCTGCTCGCGGCTGATAGTCTAACCAAGAACGACAACACAAAAGTTTTGGCGGCAAGCTGCCGCACCCGTGTTCGCGGGGGCAGAGAAAATGACTTGTTAGTTGGCTGCTTGCGGCTGAAAGTCTATCCAAAAACGACAACACAAAAGTTTTGATCAAGCTTTTTCAAAAGCTTGCAGGATCCAAGGACAGAGTCCTTGGTAGGTGGTTCGGAGGGCAAAGCCCTCTGACATCTCAAAGCTCCAGCCTGATTCCGGAAGGAATCAAGCTTGTATTCATATAAATCAGGGGCTTACGCCCCCGCAAACACGGGAGAGGCGCTGATAAAGAAAAGCTGCCGTACCAAGGGGTACAGCAGCAGGTTTCGTGATGGTTCAGGATCAGACCTTATGTCTGTCAGGGCCATCTGAAGTTGAGCTTTGAATAGTAGCATGTCATGCAGCTTGAGAAGAATATCAGGAAGACAAACAGAGCTACAGCTACCAGTGCAAAAATGAGTCCCCATGAAAGGAGAGCACCTCTTGCTTCGCCTCTCATCTTCTTCTTGTTGCCAAGAATGAGATTCAGCACAAGACCACCGGCAGAGAACACCAGAGAAATGATCATCATTATCAGACCATAAACAAAGGTCACGTTGCCTGATACGATAGCTGCGGCAACTGTGAGCAAAAGGCCAAGTGCGCTGCAGGAGCAGGCAAGTATCTCGCCCATCTCAGCATCAAAGAACTTGATCCTGGGCTTCATGGGAGCATACTGATAGGGAGGCATCTGCATAGGCGGCATTGGCTGCTGGGGCTGGGACTGCTGCGGCTGCATAGGCTGCTGCTGATAAGGATTCTGATTATTATTCATAGCTTTACATTCCTTTCCAAAAAAGATTTAAACGAGCTTTTACAAGGCTTCGTACATCATTATAATAGCACACTAAAGTGCAGGTGTCAATTTGATGAAGAAAAAAAACCATAACAGTCTTGTAACAATTAGACGGTCTCTGTCTCTCTGTGGTCGGCAAGGAGCATCCTCACGACCTCCTCCGTATGCATTCCCCTTGAACCCTTTACAAGCACCGTGCAATCCTTTTCCAGCAGCCCGCAAAGTGAGCTGTAGGCTGCTTCGTTGCTTTCCGCCGTAACAACCACGGGACAGCCGTTCTGAGCAGCACCCGCAGCGGTGTTCTCCGAGAGCGGGCCTATAGCTATGAGGGCGTCCACCCCAAGCTCTGCAAGATATTTGCCGACCCCGTAATGCTCATCAGCCGCTTCATCGCCAAGCTCCAGCATATCCGCAAGCACTGCAATAGTTTTACCCTTTGCAATGCTCCTGAGCACCTCAAGAGAAGCCTTTGCCGCAGCAGGACTGGCATTATAGCTGTCATCTATCAGCACAAGATCCTCACACCTGTGGATCTGCTGCCTCATGGGAGCGTTCCTGTAGGTCATCAGTCCCTCAGAGACAGACGTCTCGTCAAGCCCCAGGGAATCCCCCACCGCAAAGGCCGCCACCGCATTCATAACGCTGTGTACTCCGAGAGCCGGGATCCTCAACCTGACGGCACGTTCTCCACAGCGGCACACAAACTCTGTTGAAAACCCGCTGACCTCTACGCCTTCCGCATAATAATCATTCGAGCAGTCCAGGCCAAAGGTCACGGTCCTGAAGGGCAGCTTTCCGTGGAGAGTCCTGAGCATCGGGTCGTCGCCGTTGAGGAACAGTATGCCCTTGTCATCAAAATGCTTTGTGATCTTCAGCTTTTCGGACATAATGTTTTCCTGAGTCCTGAGGTTTTCAATATGAGCCTTGCCGATATTGGTCATTACCGCAATATCCGGTCTCGCAACGTCCGCAAGCCTGTCCATCTCTCCAAACTCGCTCATGCCCATTTCTATCACGGCTATCTCGTTTTCGGGCCTGATCTCAAACATCGTCATGGGCAGACCTATCTGGCTGTTGCGGTTGCCCTGGGTTTTCATCACGTTAAAGCCGCCGGACAGCGCCGCAGCTATCATTTCCTTTGTGCTGGTCTTTCCCACACTGCCCGTAATGCCCACTACCCTGACATCAAGGCTGCTCCTGTAGCTTGCCGCAAGCTGCTGCATGGCTCTGCGGGTATCCTCTACCTTTATGCAGGGCTTGACGGCTCCCTCGGGGGCGTCATACTCCGTAAGAGAAGCTGCGCCCTTTTCGAGGCACTGCTCTATGAATTTGTGCGGATCCGTGTTTGCTCCCTTTATGGGCACAAACAGCGATCCCTCGGTCACCTGTCTGCTGTCATACTGAACATTGGTTATTACCGTTTCCCCGTCCCCGCACAGAAGGACTCCCCCTGTAACAGCCGCCGCCTCTGACGCTGTAAATAGCTTCATACTATCAACCCTTCAATTCATTTTATCCTTTAAAATCTCCGCTATGACCTCACGCTCATCGTAATGGGTCTTTACTCCGTTTTTGTCCTGATAATCCTCATGCCCCTTGCCGGCAAGCACTATGATATCCCCGTCTTGTGCGTTCTCTATGCAATAGCGTATGGCATCGGTCCTGTCCGGAACAACGACATATTTTCCTCCGGTTTTGTTAATGCCGGTCTTGATGTCCTCGATAATATCCATCACATCTTCAAACCGGGAATTGTCCTCTGTTATGACCGAAAGATCCGACAGTCTGCCGGAAATCTCCCCCATCTCAAAGCGCCTGTCTCTGGGACGGTTGCCGCCTGCACCAAAAAGCGTCACTATGCGGCCCGGATTATATTCTCTCAGGGTGGTGAGGATGTTTTCCATGCTCACCGCATTGTGGGCATAGTCGATCAGCAGGGTATAATTTCCCGGCACCTTTACAGGCTCCACCCTGCCCTTGACGTGCACCTCGTTAAGTCCGTCAGCTATCGCCTGCTCGCTCACACCAAAGTGCAGACAGACCGCAATAGCCGCCAGAGCGTTATAGACATTGAATTTGCCGGGCACAGCCACACTAAAGGAAGCTTCCAGCCTGCCCTCGGTGTCAAAGCCCACTCCGAGATAGCCAGCCCTTGAAACAAGATGATCGTTTTTTGCCCTCAGCTCCGCCTTCTCCGAAAAGCCAAAGGTCTCCACACGGCAGGTGTGACCCTCAAGCATTTTATCACAGGCGGCGTCGTCTATGTTAAAAATTCCGGTGCCGCACTGCTTAAAAAGCATAGCCTTGCACTGGGCATACTCCTCCATGTCAGCGTGTTCCACACCGCCGATATGGTCATGGGAAAAGTTAGTAAACAGTCCATAGTCAAAGAAGAACCCGTCTGTCCTGTGCCATTTCAGGCCGAGAGAGGACGCCTCCATCACAACGCACCTGCAGCCCTCGTCGATCATCTGACGCATTGCCTTCTGTATCTCATAGGATTCAGGAGTAGTATTGGATGTCTTTATTATCCTGTCGCCGATGATTATTCCAAGGGTACCTATCACGCCTGTTTTGATGCCCCCCTTTTCGAGGACAGACCTTATCATGCAGGCAGTGGTGGTCTTGCCCTTTGTTCCCGTAACCCCGATGGTTTTGAGGGTATCCGCCGGATTGCCAAAGTATTCCGCACTGATAAAGGCAAGCGCCTTTCTGGTATCCTTTACCCTGATGACAGCCCCACCGCTTATCTCCGTGTCCTTGCTTATCACCACGGCGGCGGCGCCTGCGTCCACGGCGGCCTGGGCGTATTTGTGTCCGTCAACGCTTGAACCCACAAGGCACACAAACACACAGTCCTTGCAGACCTTGCGGGAATCATAGATCACGTCTGATATCTCAATATCGGTATCTCCCTTTTCCACACTGTAATTCACCCTTGAAAGAAGTTTTTCCAGCTTCATTATCTGACACCTCCACTATTATTCTATGATTATTTTATCACAGAATATATTCATCTTCAATAGCTGCAGGGGCAAAATGTGCGCATTGTGCAGGAGTAACTGTAATGTACAAAAAATCGGATTTTTCCTACCCTGATTTAAGCCAACGGTGCTACAATATAGACATCGGGTGAACCTATGACTGAAAGGAGTTGACGGCCATGATTATTATTCTCTTAATAGTGTTTGTATTAGCTATCTTTATTCTCGGAAGAGCGCTCGGCTTCAATCTGGACTATACCAGAGGCTCTAACTTATACAAGAGCAGCAACGAAAACCTTGAAGGCGATCAGTTCCTTGATGTTTCGGATCACAGCTACTACGACAGATACGGCAAAATGAAATGATCCTCACAAAATAATCTCCGTTCTTTCAAAGCAGACGAAGGAACGGAGATTTGTTTTTTATGCTTTTGTCACATGAGGGATAAGTCCGCCGTCGGAGATTATCTCCTGGATGAAGGGCGGGAAGGGCTCTGCCTGATAGGTCTTGCCTGTGGTGATATCAGTGATGACGCCTGTATCAAAGTCAACACTGACCTCGTCTCCGCTCTTTATCTCCTTTGAGGCAGCCTCACATTCAAGGATGGGGAGACCGATGTTTATTGCGTTTCTGTAAAAGATGCGGGCAAAGGTGGAAGCGATGACGCAGCTTATGCCCGAAGCCTTGATGGCGATAGGTGCGTGTTCACGGGAGGAGCCGCAGCCGAAGTTCTTTTCGGCAACCATGATGTCTCCGTCCTTGACGTTCTTGGTGAAGTTTATATCTATATCCTCCATGCAGTGTGCAGCCAGCTCCTTGTGTGAGCTGGTGTTGAGATATCTTGCAGGGATGATAACGTCTGTATCAACATTGTCGCCGTATTTATGCACAGTACCCTGAGCTTTCATTTGACAGCACTCCTTTCTCAGTTTCCGCAGACCCTTGCAGGATCGGTGATATAGCCTGTTACCGCACTGGCGGCAGCTACTGCGGGGCTTGCAAGATAGACCTCAGACTCCACATGACCCATTCTGCCGACGAAGTTTCTGTTGGTGGTAGAGATGGCACGCTCGCCCTTGGCAAGAATGCCCATGTGTCCGCCAAGGCAGGGTCCGCAGGTAGGTGTGGACACTACTGCACCCGCCTCGATGAAGATATCAAACAGTCCCTCATGCATAGCCTGAAGATATACGCTCTGGGTGCTGGGAATTATTATGCACCTTACACCCTTGGCGACCTTTTTGCCCTTGAGCACCTCTGCGGCGGCTCTCAGGTCGGAAATTCTTCCGTTTGTGCAGGAGCCTATGACAGCCTGATCTATCTTTACCTCTGTTTCGCCGATCTGATCCACAGTCCTTGCGTTTTCAGGAAGATGCGGGAAAGCTACTGTGGGACGAAGCGAGGAAAGATCAATAGTATATTCCTCATCATACTCGGCGTCCTCATCTGCTGCATATTCCACTGCCTCACCCTTGAATCTGTCCCTGATATACTCTCTGGTGATGTCGTCCACCGGGAAGATGCCGTTCTTTGCGCCGGCCTCGATAGCCATATTGGCAATGCACAGCCTGTCATCAATGGAGAGGTAGCCAAGTCCGTCACCAAAGAACTCCATAGAACGGTAAAGAGCACCGTCAACCCCTATCATTCCGATAATGTGCAGTATTATATCCTTGCCGCTTATGAAGGGAGCGGGCTTGTTGATCAGATTGAACTTTATGGCTGAGGGAACCTTGAACCAGGTCTTGCCGCTTATCATTCCGGCTGCCATATCTGTAGAGCCTACACCCGTTGAGAATGCTCCCAGAGCGCCGTATGTACATGTGTGTGAATCCGCACCGATGCAGAGGGTGCCGGGACCCACAAGTCCCTTTTCAGGCAGAAGAGAGTGCTCTATGCCCATTTGTCCCACGTCAAAGAAGTTTTTGATATCGTATTTATCCGCAAACTGGCGGACCTGCTTGCACTGCTCAGCGGCCTTGATATCCTTATTCGGTGTGAAGTGATCCATTACCATAGCGATCTTGGTGTTGTCAAACACGGCAGACGCCTTGTTATCGTTGAAAACATTGATAGCAACAGGTGATGTGATATCATTTCCCAGCACCATATCCAGCTTTGCCTCAATAAGCTGACCCGCCTTTACAGAAGGCAGTCCTGCATGAGCAGCAAGTATTTTTTGTGACATTGTCATTCCCAATTGTGATGACCCCCTTAAATTAACTTTCTCTATTATAATCAAAAGCTCCGGAAAAATCAAGCATATCATTGCAAGACTTATAGAAGTCGATCATACTTTTATGCAGTGCGGTTATCAGCATCCATAACAAAGTATGTGTGTGTAAGGTCTTGGTTGTCTTACGTGGAGGAACGCAGGTGCAGTTTCTGCAGGGAATTGAAAAGGTGCTCATACACACTTTACTTTACTTTAATTTACTTTACTTTTCTTTACTTTAGTGGAATAACTGCTGCATTTACTTTAGTTTCTGTAACAAAAACTCCGGTTTCTGCAGCAGAAACAAAGTCTGAGGGTGCACTTTTAAAAGCCGCCTGAGATTCTTCCCCTTCAAGCAGCCGGTATTATGATTTATACTCCTTGTTCATCACAGTCGCTTCGGATTAGCGTCGCTGGATTCCAGCAGAGGTTACAACAGATCGCAGCAGGAGAACATGATCTATCAGTCCTATATCCGCGCAATACTGAATAACTTGCAGCACAAGGTTTTTTTCATTTATCCACCTGTTCCCGATGATCTGTCTAATCTGAGTTTCCAGTTCATCTACAAGAACCTCCGGATAATAGCCTTAGCAGAGCCTGCATTATGTAATC
>CACXMR010000065.1 GCA_902768825.1 uncultured Ruminococcus sp. | reverse complement strand
GGCAGTGAGCTGTCAGGCGGCGAGCGTCAGAGAATATCCATAGCAAGGGCATTTCTAAAGGATGCACCGATCATTCTGCTTGACGAAGCAACTGCATCTCTTGATGTGGAAAATGAAACAAAGGTACAGAGCGCACTTTCACGGCTGATCAAGGATAAAACGGTTATGGTGATCGCCCATCGTATGCGTACAGTCGCAGGAGCAAACAAGATAGTTGTTCTGTCCGACGGCAGAGTAGCAGAACAGGGTTCACCCGAAGAACTGCTTAAAAGCGGCGGTGTATTTGCCGATATGGTACGCCTCCAGACGGAAGGACAAAACTGGTCAATAGCATAATACGAATAATATCAGGAAGTATGTTCTCATCTGATGGTGTTGTAACATCGGGTGACGCTATATTGCCAGAGAAGCTATTATTCATATCAGTTTCTTGTTGGACGAGAGGGCGACTTCGATATAAGGAAATCGTAAAAAATTTTGCACCCAAACAGAATTCTTCGGGGTATATATTACAGAAACCCATCTTATAGGACAGTTCGACCTTGTGTACAAAAATATTCGGAAGGAATGTGATACTATGCCGGAGAATAAAAACTTTGAAGCGTCCCAGATCAAGATGCACCTCAACAAGAAAATGATAAGCGAAATGGAGGCTTCTCTTGGTCAGGATGATGTTGATAATGTGTACCGTGAATTTACAGACAGTCTCAAAAAACTCAGAGATAAAACCGAAGATTATTACACGCAGGATAATAACGGTCAATTCCCAGAGCTTTCTAAGGACCAGTTAAAAGAGCTGCGTGATTTCTACGAGACCGCTGCCGAAAAAGCACAGAATGTAATAGCATCCGAGGCGGATAAAAATGACGAAAAGGCAAAGAACTTCAAGGATATCGCCAATGTGCTGAAGCCGCTTATAGAAGCGGACCAGAAAGCACTTGGAACGGCTGCTGAGGCAGATATAAAGATGTCGCTGCCTGAGCTGATATTCCAAGGGCGTTCGGCTGCCATTCATGTGGGTCGGGCCGGCGCTCAGATGAGCGACCGCGTGATCCTGGAACTGGACAACGTCTATGACCCTGACACAGGAATGACAAAACCTAAAAAGGGCTATTTCACAAAAGAAGTACCGCTGCAGATTGAGGCTCAGTTTGACAATATGTGCCGGAAGCTCGAAGCAAAATTCGGAGATGATTACAAAGACATTATCGATCAGATCAGAAAAGCTCCTATTGAGAATAAGATGAAGCTTTTTAATGATAAGAAATGCATAAACGCACTGGATCCCGATAATAACGATCCGATATTGGCATCGTCCAAGCATAACATGTCTCTAAAACAGGTGGCAAATATGTACAACCAGATCACATGGGGTCCTCTGTTTATTGGTACAGATCAGATCAGGGATGTCAGCAGGGCCTTGACTCAGCTTACGAACAAAGACAATTTCTTTGATTTTCAGGATGAAGTCCAGAAAGGGCTCTGGGGCTTCGTTGTACAGTATTCTTTGTTGTCGAAACACAGCAAGAACGCTTTCTCGCTGAATTTAGAGGAAGGTGCTCCGCTGGCTTCACGAAACGCCGCAATGTATGATATGGCAAAGCTCTTCGGCGTACAGGATATTGTGGCAGAGGCAAAATCTGTCACGCTTATGCAGGACGGCAAGGAGATCAAAGGCGTGCTCATGAGCGAGGTTGCGGATGCTCTCGGCAAGCCTGAGCTGCTGGCAAGAAGCCGTAATGTGCAGGTGCTCAGCGGCGGAGAGATAATGGAAGGCGTCTTTATGGAGAAGGCGAAGGGCGAAGACATCAACTATATCGAGCCCGACAGATGTCTGGGCGGGCTGACAGAGGAAAATTCAGAAGCCGCATTCAACAATGCTCAGGGCCTGAAAAGCCTTGCCGATCTGCAGGTGATCGACTACATCTGCAATAACACAGACAGGCATACGGGAAATTTTTTCTATCAGTTTGATAACAGTGATCCCCAGAAGCCGAAGCTCATCGGAGTGCAGGGCATAGATAATGATATGTCCTTCGGTCTCGGAAAACAGAATCCCGATCATACCAACGTGACTGTTATGACCGAAGAAATGGCGGAAAAGATCAGAGACGGCAAATATATAGAGGAGATTGAAAACAGGCTGAAGAAGAGCGCTCTTTCCAAAGCCGCGCAAAAAGCCGTTCTGGATCGTATTGACGACCTGAAAAATGATCTGAACGACGGGAAGATCAAGGTCGTTAAGAACGATGAGTGGGGATCAGGAGACTATTCCTTTGAAAAGCTGAAGACCAAGGGTATATTCCGGGAAGCGAACAACGCACGGAAGTATGCGGTCAAAACCAATAAAAAGCTGAAAAACCAAGCAGAACAGAATGCGGAACAGGATGAAAAAGAGAATGCTCCGCTCACCTTTGCCAAAGCTGCCAAGGTGAAGAGCTTCGGCATGAACGCAGAGGAAAAGAAGGAGTATAAGGAGCTTTGCACTGAAGCCGAGAGGGAATTCACCCAAAAGATGGATGAGGTCATCAGCCGTGCTCAGCCGCAGGATGATGCGGAGTGGGACAATGTCGGCACTCACAAGGAATTTATCCGGAAGCTGAAGAGATCCTGTAAGGACATGAAAGAAGTTCTTGGAGCCGCAGATCCGTTGTTTCACAAATCCTCCAGTCAATATAAGGATGTCAAAAACAGTATGAATGAGCTGATCAGCAGCGTGAATACGATCTCAAAACGTCTTGACAAGAACAGAGATCCCAACGCCGAAATGACTGAGGATGAAATGCAAAAGCTGTATGCTCAGTTCACGGCTCTCTCCCGCAGTGCCGATACTTATCAGGGTATAAGAAGATATGAAGAAGGCAGCACTCTCAGCCAGCAGAAGTACAGAGCCTGCGATGTTCTGAAGAAAAATAAACCCCTCATAGTCGTCAGTCTGCTTAATATGCATCACAAAGCGCATATCAAGGATATGGATTCCGCAAAGAATAAGCTGCAAGTTTCTCTGACAAAGATGAATGAGCTGGCGCAGAAGGAAACTGATAAGAACGCTCTCCTGAAATATGCTGCACAGGAGATATATTACAAGTCGGTGCAGAAGAGCGATTTTTATACTGTAAAAAACAACGAACAGCTCATAAAGGCTCTTTCTCCGCTGAACAGGCGTGACGGCATAAAGCTCATAATGAACGACCCTGCTTTCAAGACAATTGCGGATAAGTCAGAGGCAGAGGTGAAAGCACTGTGTGCCGAACCGGACAAGCTCTACAATGCTTTTATCGTCAGCAAGGCAAAAGACAAAGAATTCAAAAATAAGTTCGGAGAAAAACAGATCAAAGAGGATATCGCTGAAAAGCAGAAGGAAAATAAACCGAACCTGCAGAATGAAGGTCCGAAATTAAACCATAAGTAAAATCACAAGCCGACCGGTCTCAGTGTTGATACATTGTGAACGGCCGGCTTTTTGTGCCAAGGGAATGATGAGAACTGGATGGGACTTGTCGCCCAGGGGACGGTGACGAATTGCTTGAATTAGAGGCAAACGGCGACTGCGAGGAGTGCTCAGCCTGCTTTTTTCCGGATCAGGCGAATGAGCTCTGTCGAGTAGCCGTGTATGTGTACGACAGCCGTGGATATATCAAATACCCACGGCTTTCACGCTGTAAATTTATAAGTCAACTCTCATTTTGTTTTTGTCAATTACAAGAATACCCTCGTCCTGCATTCGTCCGAATTCACGGGATAATGCGCTGCGGTTTACTCCGAGATGTTCTGCAAGTGCTGTCTGGGTGAAAGGAATGGTAATAACCCCTTCCCTATCCTTTGGCAGTGTGGAAAGGTAAATGATTATCCTGTCCCGCAGCCCTTTCTGGCTGAGTATTCTCACTTTTTGGTTAAGAATCAGATTCTTTTTGGCAAGACTTTTTAACGAGCAAGAGGACATACGGATGTATCATAAATATCAGCTACCTCAAACGCTGCTGCATTGACCTTATTGCCTGCACCCATTGAACAGATGATCGGCGTTTTACAGGCATCGGCATTCATTACAAGCTCCAGCTTACCGGTCACTGTGTCTATAGCGTCAACGATATAGTCATACTGAGAAAATTCAAACTGATCCTTTGTATCGGGCATATAGAAGGTTTTATAAGTGGTTACCTTACAGTCAGGATTGATCTCATGTATTCTCTGCTCTGCCACATCCACCTTTAATCCCCAAAGCCAGCTCTATATCAAGGTCCCGGAATTATTTTACACGAACTAATGCAAAAGAATGCAGTACCCGACAATAACCCGGGTACTGCTGTGTTATTCCACAAAATTGTTGTATTGATCCTCGCAGCTTCTCATGGCAAGGATCGTCTGTCCGATCAGATCGGAAAGCTCCCAACCAAGCATCTCTGCACCTCGCTCGATCACTTCTCTGGAACATCCGGCTGCAAAGTTTTTGTTCTTATATTTTTTCTTTACGGAGCTTACCTCCATATCCTGCACACTCTTGGAAGGACGCATAAGCGCTGCTGCACCGATCAGACCTGTCAGCTCATCAACTGCATAAAGGACCTTTTCCATTTCATGTTCCGGCTTGATATCTACGGTCAGTGCGTATCCGTGACTTGCAGCTGCGTGTATAATCCTTTCGTCAATGCCTCGTTCACGCATGATTTCCTGCTCTTTGATGCAGTGCTCATCCGGGTACATCTCAAAGTCAAGGTCGTGCAGAAGTCCGACGATTCCCCAGAAATCCGCTTCAGAACCATATCCTAACTTTTCCGCAAAATACCTCATAACCCCCTCAACCGTTGCAGCGTGCTGCAGATGAAAATGCTCCTTATTATATTCCTTCAGAAGCTGCCAGGCTTCTTCTCTTGTAAGTTCACTGCTCATTCGACCAGCCTCCTGTTTACTATTCCCTCCTATTATAATTCAAACATTGCCTTTTGTCCAATCGTTTTTTCATATTATTGAGTATAGGAAATCACTATTACAGAACCGGATCGTCTTATGATTCTGTCATAATCTTGAAGAAATCATAAGTAAAACTTATCGAAACGCAGGGAAAATCGAATTGATGCTTTTCTCTGCGTGTTTTATAATAGTATTAACAGGAAAGCAGTCAGATGAAATCAAGAAATTCGGAGGTGCAGCAAATGAAAAAGTTTTTATTGATTGGAATTATGATAGTATGTCTTTTCATGCTTGGCGGTTGTCAGAATCCTGGCAGCGCAGAAAATTCAGCAGCGGAGAAGAATGTGTCCACAGTGTCACAAAGCGATAAATCAGATACTTCAAAGCAGGATGACAGATCTGCCGTTTCAAAAAGTGAATCGGGTGTCTCGGCTGACAATAACATTTCGGACAGCACAAAGATATTGGTTGTCTCTTTTTCGAGAACCGGCGAGCAGTATGGTGTCGGCAATATCGACAAGGGCAATACCGCCATCGTTGCTGAAATGATCGCAGAGAAAACAGGTGCGGACAGCTTTGAGATTCTCCCGAAGGAGGATTATTACCCCTATACCTACGATGCACTGACAGACATCGCAAAGCAGGAACTCAACGATAACGCAAGACCTGAAATAAAAGGAACAGTACCCGATCTGTCAAAGTATGATACGGTCTTTATCGGTGCGCCTGTATGGTGGGGCGACTGGCCGATGATAATGTACACATTCTTTGAAGGAAACAGGGATGCCCTTTCAGGGAAAACACTTATCCCCTTTTCCACCCATGCAGGCAGCGGTCTGTCGGGCTTTGACAGTAAGCTCTCAGGTGCTTGTCCTGACAGCACGGTAGGCACAGGACTTGCCATATCAGGAACGGATGCACAGAATAATCAGGACAGTGTAAGAGAAAGCGTCAACAACTGGCTTTCGGGGCTTGGATATTAAGTGGGAGGTATAAAAGCATGAATAAAGAACAGTTTGACAAGCAGAACATTTTCGGGCAAGGCAGTCCGAATACAGCATTTGCACAGTATTTTATAGGCAATTCCTATCTCAATCCCCTTGCCGACCCCAAGGAGGCAGCACTTGTCCCGTTCAATGTAACTTTCGAGCCTGTCAGCGATGAGGAATATGACAGGCTTTAAGAACCGGAGGATTTCAAAATGGCAAAAGAAGTAATGCTTGTAACAGGAGCCGGACAGATCAGTATGGCAATTGCCAGAAGATGCGGCTTCGGAAAAAAGATAATTCTTGGCGATAAGAGTAAGAAGAACTGTGAAGCTATTGCAAAGATAATGACAGATGCAGGCTTTGATGCAGAACCGTTTGAAATGGATATTTCATCAAGGGAATCTATTCTTGCAATGATCTCAAAGGGACAGGAATACGGGGAAATCAAGTATCTTGTCAACGGAGCAGGTGTTTCTCCCTCTCAAGCACCGATCGAGGCTATACTCAGGGTTGACTTATATGGTACGGCAGTGCTTTTGGAAGAGGTAGGAAAAGTCATTGCTCCGGGCGGTGCAGGTGTTACTGTCTCAAGTCAGTCCGGCTGGAGAATGCCGCAGCTCACAGCAGAGCAGGACTGACAACTGGCTATGACACCCACTGAGGAGCTTCTCGATCTTGATATTCTTAAACCTGAAAATATCAAAGATACTCTTCACGCTTATCAGATGGCAAAGCGCTGCAATGAAAAGCGTGTCATGTTTGAAAGTGTGCGCTGGGGCGAAAGAGGGGCAAGGATAAATGCCATTGCTCCCGGTATTATTGTAACACCTCTCGCAATAGATGAATTCAACGGTCCGCGCGGAGATTTCTACAAGAATATGTTTGCAAAATGTCCTGCCGGAAGACCCGGAACAGCTGATGAAATGGCGAATATCGCAGAGCTTTTGCTAAGTAATGCAGGAGCATTTATCACAGGCTCTACATTTCTCGCTGACGGCGGCGCAACAGCAAGCTATTGTTCCCCCAATTAAATCTTGAATTATTAAGCGGCATAAGCAGTAAAATCCGCATGGAAAAAGGACGCAACTTTGGAAGGATCCAGCTGCATC
>CACXMR010000064.1 GCA_902768825.1 uncultured Ruminococcus sp. | reverse complement strand
GCAGTATATGAGGTGGGTGATAACGGCTCTGAGCTGATCGCCACCATTGAGGATTATGACGACAATTCAAGCGGAAAGGTCGTTCACTGCAAGAGGAAAACCGTATTTAAAAAATAAGGACAAACAGAGCTTACCTTGAAATCATTTAAGGTAAGCTTTATTATTTCTTTACAATGTTTTAAAAGCTTTCTTACATCCGTGTCCTATACTTGTATCATAAGATAAAGCAAAGGAGCGCTGAGTATGATAAACAACAGCTTTAAAAGAAAAATTTCTGCTATAGTTCTTTCGGCTATGCTTTCAGCAACATCCCTCACCGTGGCGCTGCCTGGTGCACAGGATGCTTTAACATCAGACAATGATACATCAGTTTCAGATACAGCCGACAGGGACAACGATGACCACGGCAATAACGATATTACCTGATCCAGCTTACAAGTAAAACAGTCATAATATCTCCTCTCTTTGCGAAAGCAGCAGGCCATTCCGGTTAGGAACAGTCTGCTGCTTTTGTCTTTTGGGTTATGTATTATATGATAAAGAGTATTATGGCTATGATCAGAAGTATAACTCCCCCTGCCAGCAAAGACCAGAACAGTATCCTCAGACGCTTTAGCTCACGGCTCTGCTTCTGGGCATACATCAAGGCATAAGAGCTGCCCGCAGGCGACATTCCCGAAAGCTGCTTCCTCAGCTCTCCTGTCACATCCTCAATAGGACGGCTTTCTTCCTCGTCCTCCGACAGCTCAAAGAATCTTTTTATTTCCGAAAGCATACGCTTGTCCAGCATTTCCTCAATGACCTCTGTTTCATCGGGAAAAAGTATTATAAACTGTCTGCCGGCTCTTATCAGGTAGGCTTCGTTATCCTCCTCATCCACAAGCCTCTCGCTGTGCAGACTGCCTGCCTTTGACGAAAGCATGGAGGACAGTATCACATCAGTGCTCTGTCTCCCTCCGTCCAGACCTCCCACCAGCACCGCAGCATCAGAACGGCTCAACGCCCTTTTGAGCGCATTGCCAAGCTCCGAGGGCTTCACCGAAGCGCATGAACCACGTCTGCTCAAGCCGATACGTCTGAACTTCTTTTCAATCAGTCTCTCTGTCTCGGCTGTTTTTCCGGAATGATAAAATATTATCTCATACTCCATTTATATCCCTCATCATATCAGCATAAAACTATCCGGTCTTTTTGCCGGCGTTCTTTTCTTTTGCGGTTAGCTGGGCATCGGTCTGTATCTGGGAAATCAGATTCATAGAGTTTTTCTTCATCTCCGCAAGAATGTCAAGATCATCCGTCGTATAGACCTTTTCTTTATATGAGCTGATAATCGTTTCTACCTTTTTCTGCTGTTCCGCTCTATATTTCTTGCCCTTAATATAGTTTTGGAGATCGGTGATTATCTCTTTTCGTGTTTTCTCCACCAGCTCCTGGTGCTTTTTTTCCTCTTCCCGCTGCTTGGCTTCGGCCTTGAGAACATCCTCCGGCTTCTTCTGCACATGCTCGATAGCGGCTATCTCCTGCAGCACCAGGTCGTTTACCCTGGCAAAATCCGTCGCATCGTCAACAAAAGGCTTGTAAATGTCAATTATCTCCTTGATCTGATTGATCTGTGCAGGATAGTATTCATTGGGGTCATAGGACTCATCTACAAGCTTGTGGGCATCGGTTTTTGCGGTGGCAAGAGCCTTGGAAAGCTCATCGTCATCCTTTGAGGACCATTTCTTCTTACCGTCATACCAGCTTATCTGCTTTTTGTTAAGTGCATCCTGGAAGGTGGTAACTGTCGGCCTTGATCCGCCGTAATAGCGATAGTATATATCAGGCTGGAGCGGATCAGGATTGTATGACGCATCGCTGACATTCACTCTTGAATCCTCTCCCGGGCGAACCTTACGGGCAAGGATCACCAGTCTCAGACCGTCCACGCCGTAGCCGTAGCCCGTACAGGTGGAAAGGGTCAGCAGTGTATCGTTTTCATTGACGCTCACTGGACAGTCGATGACCGAGCGCTCCCTCATCAGATAAACATAGTTGAGGAAATCATAGTCACTTGCAAAGGTTGACCTGAGATACCTGAAGACTGTGCCTATCTCCTCGTTAGTGTTTATGGTGGACACGGCGATTATCTTCCACTTATTCTTTTCATAGAGGGTATTATATGTAACTACAGGTCCGGACTGATAAAAGCCCAGTGATTCATAGTAAAGCAGTCCTGCAAACATCGAGCCGTCTGCCATTGAATGTCCGTGGATAAGCTGGTTTTTGCCCTCGATGGTGCTCCTGTAATCAAGGAAAAGTGACCCGGGATAATAGTAGTTCCCATAAAAGTCCTTGTAGAGATAGTAGGGATCCCTGCCATAGGCGATCTCAAAGGCGTCATCCTTATATTGCAGCACCACATCATTAGCCAGTGTGTTAGGCACGCTGATCCAGCCCACTGTATCACTGTTGCGGGAATAATACCCCGAAAGATCCGATATCACGTCTCGTGAGGTGTCAACATATACAGGTCCCAGATGAGGCCTCTCATACTCTGTCGATGCTGCTGACTGAGACACGTCAGACTTATCAGACGATGACTCCTGCTTTTTCGGCTTGCTGCTCTCCTGCTTTGAGGCTGTTGAAGCCTTTGAGGAAGCCTTTGACTCATCCTTGTTTTTTGAGGATTCTTCAATGCTTTTTTCCTCATCAATGCCGGTAACCTCGGCAACGCTGCTTTCATCCGGCGGCACATCCTCGGAAGAACGACAGCCTCCTGCCATCAGGCACAACACAGCCATAATCATGGCCACTGCTCTGTTAATTTTTTTCATTTGCTCGTCCCTCCGATCAAATATTTCCATCATTGCAATGCCGCCATGCCAGAATGATCGGCACGGCGGTGCAAATAGTATTAGGTTTCTTCCTCCTGTGAGGTGGTCTCTGATAACTCGCTGCTCTCTTCAGCAGATGACTCGTCAGGACTTTCCTCACTGCTCTGAGGCTCGCTGCTCTCAGACGGCTCTTCGCTCGACTGGACTTCACTGCTGTCCTCGCTGGACTCCTGACTGTCATATATCTCGTTAAGCTTGTCCTTAGCCTGCTCCACATACTCATCTATCTCAGAGTAATCATTTGTATTGTTGATATAGTAGGTGTAGCTTGCAACAACTGCGTTTACGGCAGCCTTGCCCTCATCTGAGAAGCCGCTTATATCAAGATAGGATCTGATACTCTCAATTGCGATCCTGCGGTAATTGCTGAGCTTCTGCTCCTCGGTCACCGATGACTCCTGAGGCTTAGAGGATTCCTCGGGCTTAGAGGATTCCTCAGGCTTTGATGACTCCTGGGGCTTTGAAGATTCCTCAGGCTTTGATGACTCCTGGGGCTTTGATGACTCCTGAGGCTTTGAAGATTCCTGAGGTCTGGAGGATTCCTGAGGCTTTGAAGGCTCTTCACTGCTCATCTCATCGATGGTCTTGATCCTTCCCAGCTCAGTAAGGCCGGCGCTTCTGAGCTTTTCGACCTCCTGAAGCGTCTTTGCACTGTAGATGCTGGTGCTGTACTTATCAAGGAGATCCTGCACCTTATTGTATTCGGCAATGTAATACTCATTGGAAGCTACGGAATTCCCGAGCTCTGCTATAGCCGCTTCCTTAGCATCGTTGAGTGCCTGTTCGCTCTCCTGCTTCTTTGAGGCCTCTTCTTCCTTCTTGCTTGCCTCCTGCTCTGCAGACACCTGAGCCTTGGTTTTGACGTTCTGTATCTCAACTTTTGCCTGAGCATAAAGCTCATTTATCTCGTTAGCCTTTGAAGCCTCATTAATGCGCTCCATATACTTCTTGATGATAGTATCTATTTCCTTGAGCTGTTCCTTTTCATAGTTGCTCCTGCTGTAGCTTGCCTTGAGCATGGTCTCTGCGTTTACCTTGCCCTCATTGAGAAGCTGTGCAAGCTCCTCGTCATCCTTAGCGGACCATTTGCCCTTACCATCGTACCAGCTTATCTCGCCCTTATTGAAGGCGTCCTGGAAGGAGGTCACAACAGGCTTGACACCACCGTAGGTATTATACCATACATCAGGATAGAGGGGTGTGGGGTTATATCTTGCTTTTGATACGTCAACCTCGGCCTTTTCGCCGTCTCTCACCTTACGGGCGATAACGACGAAACGGAAGTCATCAAAATCATAGGCACAGGTTGAGAGGGTGACAAGTGTATCATTTTCGTTTACGTCAACAGGACAGTCGATAATGGAGCGCATGCGCAGCTCATAGACGAAATTGAGGAAATCGTAGTCGCTGCTGAAATTGCCCCTGAGGTAGTTGAATACCGTGCCCTGCCATGAAAGGGTATTGGTCTTTACCACAGCAATGACCTTCCACTTGCTCTTTTCATAGAGTGTATTGAAGGTGAACACCGGAGTCTTTTTGTAGAATTCCAGATCGGAATAATAGATTATATTTGAGAACATTCTGCCGTCCTGCATATGATGACCGTGGAGCAGAAGGTTCTTTGCGTCAAGTGAGCTGCGGTAATCAAGGAATACCGTGCCGTACTTTGAATAGTTATTGTAGAAATCCGTGTACAGATAGTGGGGATCCTTGCCATCGGCGGCGTTCTGAGCGTCCTCCGGAGACTGTACTACAACATAGTCGATGACCGTGTTGGGAACGTTTATCCAGCCTACGGTGTCAGGGTTTGCTTCCAGGAGCTTTGCAAAATCAGAAAGCACACCCTCAGAGCCGTCGGTGCTCTTCTTCGGGGTGGAGGTCTCATCATCCACAGTTGACACGAGAAGATTCCTGATAGCTGAGGTGGTCTTGTCGTTTATTGCCGGCTCGATGAGAAGAATATTGATAAGCATATAGGATGACACAAGGAAGGTGCCTATAGCCAGCAGGAGAATGATCTTCCTGATAACATCCAGCGGACCGTCACCCTTGCAGGGGATTATCCTTTTCCAGAAGGAACGCTTTTTCTTTGGGAGCACTACCTTTCTGGCAGCCGTATAGAGCACCGAGATGAAATCGGTATCCAGAGTATCGTGCTCAGGAAGCAAAACAATGAGCTTGCTGCTATACTCTGCACAATAGGCATAAAAGGGCTTGCGCTCGATGCTGACTACACCGGCGCTGATGTCTATCACGTCATCTTCATCACTTGCAGACTTGTCAGCCTTTTTCTTCTTTTCTTTTTTCTGCTTCTGAGTGTCAGCCTCGGCATCCTCAGGCTCGTTTTCATCCATGGGATCACGCCAGGGAGCTTCGATCCTCCTGACCTTGCCCACAATGCCTATGCTCTCAAAAAATTCCTCAGCCTTTTCGGGCTCGTCCTGCGTCAGAGCGTCGGCAATAAAGATCATGCCGATCTTCTCTTCTCCCGAATCACTGACCCTGAGAGCCTCCTTGATACTGTCCTCGGTAAGGTTTATCTCTGTCTTATAGATAATATTGACATTGACAGAGCCCAGCTTCTTGATAGTGGCCTCGAAGCTTTTTTCCGAAGTCTGTCCGAAAGCCTTGCCGTTTCTCGGAAAATAAATTTCTGCATTCACTGTGCTTTCACTCCTAATCAGGTTATATCTCTTATCTTTACGTTTGCGATAGCTCTTTCGATCATCGGCTCGCAGTCAAGCTTATTCTGCTCCTCCACGACCTTTTCTATTACCGGCTTTGTCTTTGGGTGCCTTGGGGTGAATACCGTACAGCAGTCCTCATAGGGCTGAATGGATATCTCAAAGGTGTCTATCTTTCGGGATATCTCGATTATTTCCTCCTTGTCCATGCCAAGGAGCGGTCTGAATACGGGCATCCTGCATACCGCATCGGTGCAGGCTATGGCCCCGATAGTCTGACTCGCCACCTGTCCAAGACTTTCTCCTGTTATGAGCGCCTGAGCACCCTTGTCGGCGCCAAGCCGCTGGGCTATCTCCATCATCAGTCTGCGCATGATAATGGTGAAGTAGTCCTCCTTGCATTTTTCTCTTATCTGCTCCTGTATCTCAGTAAAGGGCACCGTATACATTTTGAGCCTGCCGCTGTACCTTGCCACCCTTTTGAGAAGCTCCACTACCTTTTCCTCAGCTCTCTCGCTGGTATAGGGCGGGCTTGCAAAGTGCACAGCCATAAGCTCAAGACCCCGCTTTGCCATCATATAGGCTGCCACAGGGCTGTCTATGCCTCCGGAGATCAGCACACAGGCCTTTCCTCCCGTGCCCACCGGTATGCCGCCTGCACCTCTTATGAGACCTGCCCTGACAAAGGCCGCAAAATCCCTCACCTCAACGGTAACCACCACATCAGGCTGGTGCACGTCAACACTCAGGTGCGGGAACTTCTCCAGCAGATAGCCTCCCACCTCGGCTGATATTTCAGGGGATTTGAAGGGAAATTTCTTATCCGAGCGCTTTGCCTCCACCTTGAAGGTCCTGACACTCTCCATCGTATCCGCTAAATACTCCACAGCGCTCTGCTTTATGCTCTCCATATCCTTTTCGGTGATACAGGCTCTTGCAAACGCCGCAATTCCAAAAACATGGGACACTACCTCAGCGGCATCGTCCATGTCGATATCATCATCCATGGGCTCTACGGTGATGGTGGACTGCGCAGCTCTTATCCTGAAGCTGCCCACCTTAGCCAGTCTGCGCCGAAGGCTCCTCAGCAGCGTATCCTCAAAATTTTTTCTGTTAAGACCCTTGAGAACGATTTCTCCCAGCTTTATCAGTATTATTTCCTTCATTCCTGATCTCCTTTGCTATATATACATCCATTAAGCAGTTTATCACTTTTGTCTGCTTCTTGCAAGTGTATTATCTGCATTTGTGAGTTCTTTTAAAAGATCATCCACATCCTGGGAAGTATTATAGCGAGAAAAGCTCACTCTTATTGCAGAATCCGCAAGCTCACCGGAAAGGCCCATTGCTGTCAGCACATGACTTTTCTTGCCCTTTGCACAGGCTGACCCGCTGGAAACATATATTCCTTTCTGGGCAAGATAATGAAGCATAGTCTCTGATCTTATTCCCCTGACGGAAAAATTGATTATATACGGCAGGTTGTCACTGCCCGAATTGATATGAACGCTTTCTATTCCGGCAAGACCCTGACGGCAGCGCTCCTGAAGCCCCTTTATGTATTCAAGCTCCTGCTTCATATCAGGCAGTGCCCTTATGGCAGCGCCCATACCGCAGACAGCAGGCATGGCCTCCGTTCCCGGCCGAAGCTTCCTTTCCTGCTCGCCGCCGTAATGCAGCGGTACTATCCTTGTTCCGCCGCCGTAATGCAGCGGTACTATCCTTGTTCCCTTTGCGGCATAGAGTATTCCGGCTCCCTTGGGTCCGTGTATCTTGTGAGAGCTGGCGCTGAGCAGATCTATCCCAAGTCTCTTAGGCTTTATCGGCATTTTTCCGAAGGCCTGTACTGCGTCCACATGAAAGAGAGCAGGCGCTCCTACCCTGTCAATGATCCTTCTTACGGCTTCAACGGGCTGCACTGCCCCCGTCTCATTGTTGACCGCCATAATACTGACAAGTATGGTTTTTTTGTCGATCGCTTCAGCAAGCTGCTCTCTGCTTATCCTGCCGCTGCTGTCCGGATCGAGATATATCACCTCACAGCCCTTGGCTTCGAGTCTCTGCATTGCCTCAATTACAGATGAATGCTCCACGGAGGT
>CACXMR010000063.1 GCA_902768825.1 uncultured Ruminococcus sp. | reverse complement strand
CCACCCGGAGTGTTTCGCTCTCTGCGGAGAGCGACCAGGGGCTCTGCCCCATGGACCCCGCAGCCTTTGAAAAGGCTGGCGAAACTTTTGTGTTGTCGTCTTTCGGAACAATTATCAGCCACGAAGGGTAGAGAGAAAGCGGCGCTTGAAGGACAGCTTGTCAAGCGAAAAGCCCAAAAACAGGAATAACGCCGCACTTGCTACACACTGTATCCCGTTGGTAGGAATGTCTACAAGGGCTGCACCCCAGTCACCATAGAGAGCTACAGCCGCTAAATAGTATCCGCCAATGCAGACAACGGCCGCCGGAACCATGGCAAAAATGTTTCTCTTGGTCACTATATTCTGCCCTGCACTGCTGAAAGCTACTACTCCCAGAGCCTTGATTATTATGGTGGGCAGCACCCACATGGGATAACCGGATAGATAATCGGACAGACCTGCACCCAAAGCTCCGGTTATCATGGCATAGGGCATGGGCAGCAATGCAGCCGCAAGATAAATGATTCCGTCACCCACATGGATATAGCCCTGGTGCGTAGGTATCTTTACAAAAGCCGTCAGCACATAGACCATAGCACTGAATATTGCCGTAAGAACAAGATATTTCATGTTTTCGTTTACATTTTTCTTTCCCATTTTCTTCACTCCGTCAATCTGTAAAATCCGCATCCGGCTGTATCCTTACTGTGTATTCCGGATAAAGCTCTCTGACCTTTTGGCTAATGCTTTCTATCAGTTGTTCCTTGTCGTTGGCCGCAAAATCTATCACTATGTCAAACCGCATTTCCTTTTTCTCCGTGTCGCAGAAAAACCCGTGCATCTGCAAAACATACTCCTCAGACCCCGTTATCTCCGCCACCCTGGTGCGAATCTTTGCAATCTCGTCATCCCCTGTGTTGTGAGAATAAATCCCCACAGCGGTAATAAACACATGGTTTTTTTCTGCCACCCGCTGCATAATATCCCGGCTCACCACGTCAATCTTTGAGGCATTCCAGGTATCCGGCACAGTTATATGTACCGACGCAAGCCACCTGCCGGGGCCGTAGCTGTTCAGCACAAGGTCATAAGCCCCCAGCACTCCCTCGGTCTGGCACACGGTCTCCCTTACCGCATCCGCCAGCTCCTTGTCTGCTCTCTCTCCCAGCAGCTTGCTTATGGTCTCACGAATCATCTCAATACCTGCCTTGATAATAAAGCCCGAGATGATAACACCAAGATAAGCTTCCAGACTCAGCCCCCATATCATGAATATTATGGCAGCCAACAGAGTCGATGTGGATATCACCGCATCCTGCAGAGCGTCGGTGCCGGAATTTGAAAGAGCATCCGACTCCACCCTCTTGCCCGTTCTCCTGAAATACAGCCCAAGCCCGATCTTCAGGGCAATGGCAACGCTGACAACAACGAAGGTCATCGCCGAATAATCCGGGGTTTCGGGATGGATGATGTTCTTTATAGACTCCACAAGGGAAGCGATGCCTGCATACAGGATAATCACCGCAATTACGGCGGCACTGATATGCTCATATCTTCCGTGGCCATAGGGATGATCCTTGTCTGCGGGCCTGCCTGCCAGCTTAGTTCCGATGACCGTAATGATGGAGGACAAGGCATCACTGGTGTTGTTTACTGCGTCAAGAACAATAGCTATTGAATTTGACAGAAGCCCCACCACAGCTTTAAACGCCGCCAAGAGGATATTAGCAGCGATACCAATCATGCTGGTCCTGATAATCACTTTTTCTCTGCTCGCTTCCGCCATAGAGAACGCTCCTTCTGAAATATCATTTTACTACTGCCGTCATTATAATACTTATGCTGAAGATTTACAATAAAAACCCATAATATTTACAGTTTTTCTTAAACCGATTTACAGAATTATGAGCTTATGATATAATTGTCTTTGCTTATGCATATTTTTTTCCAATCGGGAGGTATAATAATGGATTGGTCTGAAATCATTGTCTTTATCGTTTACCTCTGCTTTATGCTCGGCATCGGCATTTTCTTCTTCGTCAAGACCAAGAAGAACGGCAGCGAAAAGACATATTTCCTCGGCGGCAGACAAATGGGTCCCTGGGTAACGGCCCTGTCTGCAGGTGCATCCGACATGAGCGCATGGGTGCTCATGGGATTGCCCACATCTATCTATGCCACAGGTCTCGGAAACATCTGGATACCTGTAGGCCTCATTCTCGGCTACGCTATCAGCTGGATCGTAGAAGCTCCGAGACTTCGCCGTTTCTCCATAGTGGCAAACGACTCCATCACGATCCCTCAATATCTGAAGAACCGTTTCCTTGCAAAATCAAACGCACTTCAGGTCATCTGTGCCATAGTTTTCCTGCTGGCCTACACGGTTTATTCCGCATCCAGCTTCAAGGCCTGCGGCACTCTGTTTAACACGGTAACGGGCATGGACGCATCGGTGGCTATGTATCTTGCCGCAATAATCATTGTGGGTTATACATTCCTTGGCGGCTTCTCCGCTGTTTGCTGGACCGACTTCTTCCAGGGTCTGCTCATTCTGGGCGGAATGCTCATCGCTCCCATCTTTGCCATGTCAATGGTTGATATTTCTCAGGCTTCCTCAATAGCCTCATCAAACCCTGATTTCTGGAACGCCTTTGCCGACTGGAAATCCATAGTTTCAGGTCTTGGCTGGGGTCTTGGCTACTTTGGTATGCCCCACATCATCATCCGCTTCATGTCCATGCGTTCACAGAAGGATATGAAGAAGTCCGCCGTCATCGGCATTTCCTGGACTCTCCTCATCCTCATCTTCGCAGTGGCCATCGGCATCATCGGTCTTATGCTCCTTGGCTATGATGAGACCACCAGCAAAAATTCCACCGTGTTTATCATCATGGTTAGAAAGATCTTCCCCGGCATCATTTCCGGCGTGCTGCTCTCTGCAGTGCTTGCGGCTTCCATGAGTACCGCAGACAGCCAGCTCCTTTCGGCCTCATCATCCTTCTCCAGCGACCTTTACAAGCCTGTTTTCAGAAAGAACAAGGCAAGCGACAAGGAAATGCAGTGGGTGGGCAGAATCGTGGTGCTGGGCATTGCGGTCGTTGCACTGCTCATAGCCTCAAATCCCGGTTCCGCTTCCATCATGGGTCTTGTTTCCAACGCCTGGGGACTCTTCGGAGCGGCTATCGGCCCCTCCATTATACTCAGTCTCTTCTGGAAGCGCTTCAGCTTCCCGGGTGCCATCGCAGGCATCACAGCAGGCGCTTTGGCTGATATATGCTGGCTCCTTTTCCTCTCAGCCGACAGCCCCACAAACACCTGCCTTTACAACACAGGCATCTACGAGATCATCCCCGGCTTTATCGTAGGTCTGATAGCAGCGGTCATAGTAACCCTAATCTGCAAGAAGCCCTCAAAGGATGTTGAGGATCTCTACGACAAGGCAGTTTCCTTCAAGGATTGATCTGCTCCCATAATAACGTCAATATCAAAAGGACACACTTTCATCGGAAAATGTGTCCTTTCTTTTTATGTCAGTATCCTGATCACTTCTTTACGATAGCCTCTATGCTCTTTTCGAGACCCTCAGCATCCAGTCCGAATTCAGCAAGAAGTCCGAGAGCGGGGCCGCTGTGACCATAGGTATCCTGAATACCGATCCTTGATACGGGCACCGGGCAGCACTCAGCAGTTACAGCGCATACAGCCTCACCGAGACCGCCAATAATGTTATGCTCCTCAACAGTGATGATCCTGCCTGTTTCCTTTGCGGCTTTTATTATAATATCCTTGTCAATGGGCTTTATGGTGTGCATATTGATAAGACGGGCATTGATACCCTTTGCTTCAAGCGCCCTGACAGCCTTGAGGGCCTCGTTTACCACAAGACCTGTAGCAATGACTGTCACGTCCTCACCCTCCTTGAGAGTGATTCCCTTGCCAAGCTCAAAATGATAGGTTTCGGGGTCGTTGAAGGAATCTATTGCAAGACGGCCAAGTCTGATATATACAGGGCCGTTGTATTCGTATGAAGCCTTTACAGCCTCTGTCATCTCATAGTGGTCAGCAGGATTGAGCACTACCATGCCGGGAATGGTTCTCATAAGAGCCAGATCCTCACAGCACTGATGGGTAGCACCGTCCTCACCCACAGTAATGCCGGCGTGGGAGCCTGCGATCTTGACATTCAGATGGGGATAGCCTACTGAATTTCTGATCTGCTCATAGGCTCTGCCCGTTGCAAACATCGCAAAGGAAGCTGCAAAGGGAACCTTGCCGCAGGCAGCAAGACCGGCAGCAACGCCTATCATATTGCCCTCAGAAATACCGCAGTCAAAGAAACGGTCGGGATATGCCTTCTTAAAAATATCTGTCTTGGTAGCAGCCGCAAGGTCTGCGTCCAGGACCACGATCTCAGGATGCTCCTTTGCAAGCTCGCAAAGTGCAAGGCCAAAGCTTTCTCTTGTTGCTATCTTTTTTGTCTCTGCCATGATTATGCCTCCAATGCTTTAAGCTGTGCGTTAAGCTCGTCCATAGCGATCTTATACTCATCTGCGTTAGGTGCCTTGCCGTGCCAGCCCACCTGATCCTCCATATATGAAACGCCCTTGCCCTTGATGGTAGCAGCGATAATGGCTGTGGGCCTGCCCTTTACTGTCTTTGCCTTATCGAGGGCAGCCTCGATCTCATCGTAGCTGTGTCCGTCGATCTTTATTACCTCAAAGCCAAAGCTCCTGAACTTCTCATCCACTGCTCCCAGACCTGCCACGTCGTCAACACGGCCGTCTATCTGCAGACCGTTGAAATCCACGATAACACAGAGATTGTCAAGCTTGTTGTGGCAGGCAAACATCGCAGCCTCCCAGACCTGACCCTCTTCGCACTCGCCATCGCCCAGCATAGCGTAGACTCTGTAGTCCTTATTGTCATACTTGGCAGCAAGAGCCATGCCGCAGGCAGCGGAGATTCCCTGACCAAGAGAGCCTGAGCTCATGTCAACACCGGGAGTATGCTTCATGTCGGGATGACCCTGGAGCATTGCACCTATGTGTCTGAGCACCTTTATCTCATCCGCCGGAAAATAGCCCTTGAGAGCAAGTGCGCCGTAAAGTGCAGGACAGCAATGACCCTTGGAAAGCACAAAGCGATCCCTGTCCGGGTCGTGGGGATTCTGGGGATCCACCTTCATCTCCTTGAAGTAGAGGTATGTGATAATGTCAGCCGCAGAAAGCGAGCCGCCGGGATGACCCGATTTTGCATTGAACACACCCTCGATGATGTACTGCCTTACCTTACAGGCATTTTTTTTCATTTCCAAAAGTTCCTGATTATCCATCTTGACAGTTTCCTCCGTTTCAAGTATATCCTTTCTAACGGACAGACACCCAAAAGCGGAATGCCTGATCCGAGCCGCCCGATCAAATAGCCGTATCAGATACGGCACAAGCCTCCATCAGACTTATTTTATGCTTATGCCCCCGCAAAGACCGCCCTGCGGCTTAGTGCGGGATTGCCCTTATCTCCTGAGCTTCCTCTTGGACACCACCGTAGTGAATATCACAGCGCCAATGCCAATGACACCAAGGCTTATCAGCACGATACCCCACACCAGATACACCCAGTCGTCATTGCCGCCCACGCTGTCCTCCTTCAGCTTCTTAAAGCCGTCGGGAGTGTTGGCGTTTGTGGGGGTGGGCTTCAGCTCAAAGCTGGAATTTTCTCCCTGGGCGTTCTTCCTGAGATCCTCCCAGTCCTGAGGTGTCAGCACCTTTGTGTCCGACAGCTCATAGTCCGAGATATCCAGCGATGAGGTATCCCTTTCGGGCTCCTCAGGCTCATCCTCAGAAGTCTCGCTTTCCTCATAGTAATTTGTCTCACTTACGCCATCGTATTCATCAGGATAATTATATTCGTAATAATCGTTATTCTCATCATAGACGTAGGTGTGGCTTTCTTCCACTACATATCTGCTGCCGTAATTATCTCCGTCATCGTCATTGTCATCGTCATAGCCGTTATCATCGCCGTCGTTATCGTCATCCTGATCGTCATCCTGATCGTCCTTCTGCTGAGGCTCGTCATCAGTTTCATCACTGCCCTCACCGTAGAATCCCGGTGCCACCGGAACACTGCCCTGATCATCCGGATCACCGTTATCATCATCGTTATCTTCGTAATCACTGGACTGTTCCCATGTTTCCGAGGGCAGACTCTCCGTTCCGTCGGGGTCACCCGTATCATAGTCATAGGACTGCTCCACATCAGGCTCCTCTAACGGATCACCAGGCTCAGCTCCTGCCACTGCAGCACAGGACATCACGACCATCGAAGCCAGCACCGTTGCAAGCAAATATTTCAGACCCTTTTCTATCTTCATATCCACCTTTTCCTTTCGGACAAAACTGAATCTATAATCCTTCCTTCTTACCTTATCATATCACAGATTCCGGTTCTATTACAACACAATCAGATAATATCAAATAAAATTCTGCGATTTTGAGGATTTTAACTATTTTTCTCTTGCGGAAATGTTAATAATCACTATACCCTTTCAGAGCCTTGCCCATCACCCGACAAGCTCCCCCAGCATCTCCTCAAAGCATACCCCGTCCTGAGGCGGAATCCCCAACTCATCGGAAAGAGCGATAGACTTGCCCACAAAACCGGCAGCCCGCCTGACTGACTGCGGGAAGCTCACACCGTTTACGGCGTCCGCTGCGATTATGGAAGCAAAGACATCTCCTGTCCCTGCATGAGCCTTGCCCGAGCTGGGCTGTCGCATAAGCTCACATCTGCCGTTTTCCTGCCACACGAAGTCACAGATATCATTTCCGTCATTGATCCCGGTAATAACAATATCGCTTGCGCCGTGATGCCGGAGCTTCCTTGCTATTGCCCTCAGTTCCTCCACATCAGCGCCGGGTTCCCGATATTCTATGCCTGCCAGCAGACAGGCCTCCGTCAGATTCGGCGTTATGATAGACGACAGGGGCAGCAGCTTTCTTATCTCACGGCAAAGGTTATCACCGATAGTGGCATACCTCCTGCCGTTATCTCCCATGACCGGATCAACTATTATCCTTGTGTCCTTCTCTGCAAACTCCTTTATGAAGTCCTCCACAATAGCCACCTGCCGCACTGACCCGAGGAATCCCGTATAGATACCGTCAAAGTGCAGTCCCAGCTTTTTCCAATTCATATAGTATTCCCGCATCTTCTCCGTATAATCATCAAAGAAAAATTCAGGATAGCCGGTATGGTTAGAGAGAATCGCAGTGGGCAGTCCGCAGCACTGTATCTTCATAGCGGAAATGATGGGAACCGACACCATCAGAGAGCATCTTCCGAACCCGGAAAAATCATTTATCACTGCAATCATTTTCTGCTTCATTTCTTTCCTCCCTTTCCCGGGCGCAGAGCACCCCAAGGGCACTTGTTTCACTGCGCCTGCGCTCCCGATTTCGCGGGGGCAGAGCATCTGACTTCTTAGTTGGCTGCTCGCGGCTGATACTACCATCACTCTGACAATACACTTTACTATCCGCA
>CACXMR010000062.1 GCA_902768825.1 uncultured Ruminococcus sp. | reverse complement strand
ATCCCAGCCGCTTAAATCAAGACTTGTTAGAGCATTGCAGTTGTAGAACATATGACTCATATTCGTAACACTCGAAGTATCCCAGCCGCTTAAATCAAGGCTTGTTAGCGATGTACACTCACGGAACATAGATGCCATTGTCGTAACACTCGAAGGAACCCAGCCGCTTACATCTAGACTTGTTAGCTGATAACTGCCATCAAACATATGTTGCATATTCGTAACACTCGATGTATCAAACCCGCTTAAATCAAGACCTGTTAACTTAGAACATTTATTGAACATATAAGTCATATCCGTAACATTCGAAGTATTCCAGCCGCCTACATCTAGGTTTGTTAGCTTCTTACAGTCATAGAACATATATGACATATCCGTAACATTCGACGTATCCCAACCACTTACATCAATAGTTTTAACTTGATAACAGCCTAAGAACAACATACTCATATTGGTAACAAGCGATGTGTTAATACCCGAAACGTCAATACTAACACAATCTGTAAGACCATGCCAAAGGTGACGAGAAGCATCGGTAAGATACACAGTTGCAGCATCAGACCACCAGTAAACAGCACCTGTACCGCTTTCATACCATGCATATATACTATAATTCGTTCTGTAGTTGTCGATCCTCTTAGCTGTGCCGCTGTTGATCAGATCCTGCACATAAGCCTCATCACCTCCGGTATATGGTGCAAAGCTCTTAATACGATATGGTGTTGTATTATATGGTAAAGTAACGGTATTTAAAATTGTGCTACCGCCATTACCACTAAAATAGGCAACAGACGGGCTGTCCTCAATACCCACATGAATAACCGGGCGGGCTGTGCGGGTGTTGTTTGTTTCGTTATCGATCCACTTCTTTGTGACGGTAATGTTGCCGTCCTCCTTGTCGCGGATAACAAAATAGCCGTTGTCGTTGCGCTCAGTGCCTGAGATCGTGACCACGCCATCTGCTGTGATCGTAACAACACGGGGAGTCGGGTCAAGGTTGTAGTTTTCTGGGGCTGCCGTTTCTTCTAAAATGTAACTGCCCTCCTCAAGGCCCTTGAACGTTGCCTGACCGTTTGTGAGTGTTGTTTTGGTCTGATCGACCTCTGTGCCAAGGTTTGACGTACCGTACAAATGGAACACAGCATCCTTAAGCGGCACACCTGCCCCACCAACCTGAACATAACCTTCCTTTTGGATGGTGAAGGACTGTAATGGTGTGTTATATACCGTCAAGGTGCCATCCTTTTCCATTACAGCACCATCAATGGCAAAGTTTCCGTTTTCGTCCACGCGCACAGGATACTCGGTTCCGTTTTTCAAGTAGCCTTCCGCCGCTTCAACCTCGATGAGCGTGTAGCTGCCAAGCTCCACGTCATTAAAGATCACCTTGCCGTTTGCTTCAGAAACTGCGTAAAGATTGATACTGTTTCCGTAACCGGATGTACCGTACAGGCGGAATTTTGCCCCGGCAACGGGAAATGTCTTGTGCTGGAAATCACGCTTGTTGAACTCAATATCAGCATGAATACGGGGTTTGTCGTAGATCTCATAACGATCGCTCAGCTCCTGGCCATCGATCGTTGTACTGCCGTCTGAGCTTATCACTACGGTAAAGGTGTTTTCAATCCTCTGATAATCGGAGGACCCGATATATTCGGAAAGCTGATATGTGCCCTTTTCTACATTTCTGAACGTAACACGACCATCAGCATCCGTTTCAAGGATTATATTCACATCTGTTCCATAGTCGGACGTACCCAGCAGACGGAACGATATTCCACCGACAGGCTTTGTCCTGTCATTTTCATCCAGCTTCAGCAGCGGAACATCTCCCACAATACGCAATTCTAGACTGTCTTTAGCCCACTCAACAAGCTTATCCTCATAGGCATCCGCGGACACAATACTGACAAGCCGTGCATGTGCTGAGACATCGTTATAGGCGATATAGGCTTTCTGGCCCTCAGGCAGTTCCCCGTCTGGCTCCGCAGACGGTGCCTTCATGTTCAGGATCACTGCAACAGACTTACTTTTTTCCAAAACAAAATCACTGCCGTCCTGAGCTTTGCTGATATCAACAGCAATAGCTTTGGCTTTGCTAAGATCGCCAAAGACATCCTGTCTTTTCCACACTGATGATCCACTCAGGTCGATTCCTGCCTGCTGTGATATATCTACCTTCGTTTCCGAAAGATATATCACCGGATCAGCTCCAATGCTTCTCAGCTGAGAGACATCAACGCTTTGAAGCGTTCCCTGCCACTGGCTGACTATATGTTCCTGAGCATTTTCGTATGACTCAATATTATCAAACAAAACAACATTCTTCGATTTTGTTTTGAAGTCGTTGGCATAACGAATATAATACTCATAGCTCTGATCCTGATGTACCAATGTGTGCTTCAGGTAAGTACTGTCACCCGATGCTTTTACCCTTTTATACAGACCGGAATTAACCGCAACAAGAATGGTTACATTACAGCTTCTTTCAGCGTAGATAAATCTCTTGTCATCGGTAGTATTATCCAGCTCCCTCATCAGAGACGCATCTGTTATATTTCCGCCGCTATCGGGGTAACCGCCGGCAATACTGCTGTTACCTGTTTCAAATGCCACAGAGTTTCTGACCGAATTGCCGAAATCGTACAGGCTTTCCCAAGACTGAACGGTAGAATAGGTCAGACGATAACCGGAATCCGAAGATTTCTTGACAGAAACGATCAGCATTGTTCTGCCGGTATTTTTGTAGTTTGTGATTGTTGAAACATCATACTGTGACTCTCTAAGGATACTGCCCGAACCGGAGGATTTTACTCCGTCAGTCACCTGTACTGTCGAAAGATCAGCAGAACAGCCTGCAGGAAGAAGGTCATAGAACACACCGCCATCCTGCGGTACATAAACCAGGCCGTCATCAGTCATGTAGTTTTCATACATTTCCACGCTCCAGCCAACAGTGACTGTTTTCTTGACCTTATTATTGCTCTGGAATGTGGTTTGTTTATTGATGTAGGATTGCTTTTCGTAGCCAATAAAATAGTCTCTTGCAACCTCTGTCTTGCTGAAGATCATATTATCATCAGATATATTCTCGCTACTGGCCTGATATATCCTGACGTTGGCACGGTTTGTGAGCCATGCTCTTTTTTCGCCGTTATTGTAAGCCTCAGCAATAAGACCATCTATCCTATTGGAATGCTTGATCTTGCAGGAAGGGTAGCTGGTCAGGCCCGTATAGTAAAAGCTGTTGGTTGTGACAATTTTATAGCCCACACAACCGGAATCATCTGCAAATACAATATTGCTGCCTGTTAATTCAACAACCTTATTAGTTTCAATTATCCTTCCCGATCTGTCTTTCAGTGAATACACTCCGACCTCTGTCCAGTCCTCGTCATCATTGAACCTTGCAAAGAAATGGAGGTCATTTTCATCAGTATATTTTGCCGGAGCAGTAACAAAGCTCAGACTATCTGGATCCCATTTCGCACCGTTTATATTCAGAGTATATCTGACTTTTGTGATCTCAAAATCATTACTGTCGAGTCGCTGTGTGCCGTTGGGAACGTTTGATGCAGTAACAAAATCACGGAAATAGAATTCATCATCTGTCATAACGTAGGTCACCGGATTCTCGCCGTAATGGTCAATGTCCTCTGTGGAATAACCGTTTCCGATAGTCCAGGGATAGGCGTAGGCGACCATATCTAACATGTAGTCTATATTCTTTTCAATCTCGCTGATGTCACCATCTACAAACTCACCCAACTGATAGTTGACCGGAGTGCTTTTATGGTTGCCGTAATGATTATACTTCCAGAAATTGAAGTGACCGATAGGATATGTAGGACGCGGACGAATATAACTGTATTGTGCCGCAGATGAAGCCGTTGTTATGCTGTCCTTATTATCATAAGGCTGCACCTCAGCAGTCACATTATTCTTCACAATGTAAGAATCTTGATCCTGGTAGGCGGACTTCTTATGCTTGGTCAGCACATTGTGATAGCTGTAACCTGAACCTGAGTATATCGGTTCACTGCTTGTGCTTGCAGAATATGATCCGCCTGAAAACTTTACTGCAACAAACTCCGACTCACCATAATCTCCCGTTACAGTATCACGCAGGGTCAGAACATATGGCTGAGTTGCGCCAATATCTGTACGGACATTCCACGTTAGATAATAATAGTCATCAGGGTCAGTGATGCCGAAGGACTGAGCATTGCCCCAGCTGCTCTGCCACGAATCATATCGGCTTGAATAGGTTTTTGTTGTGCTTCTGATCGTAGCCCAGGTGTCTATCTTGACCGTTGGCGCAACGCCTACGGTATGGAGATGTTCACCCTCGGATTTATCAATATTAAGCTGTGCCGTAAACGCATCTGTGACTGAAAGATCCTCATATCTGACAGGATTCTGGTTCATTTTATAGCTGAACTGTATTGAGCCAAGCTGTGCTGCAGTAAGCTCAATGCGGTTATATATAAGGATGTCATTCGCCCGTTCAACATATACAAAATCGTTTTCCTTGTCCGTCTCGGGAACTTCCTCACGCTCAGGAACGGCTACTTCAAAGTCATCCGCATAAGCACCGTCACGGTTCTTGATTATATGCTTCGGGACAACAAACTGCATCTTCCCGACTCCGATCTCGTTTTGGCCTGACAGATCATAGTTAAGCTGAAATACAAAAGTACCGGCCGAACCGCTGTTAGAGGCAGTCCATACATAATCAGGCTCTTCGACCGTTCCTTTATTTTCTGCACCCCTTGCAAAACTAATCGAAAATTCGTTGATCGTCTGGCTTGCGGTTTCTGTGACAATGGGTTCATCCTCTGCGCTTGTAACAAAAGAGAGTGACGGTATAACAGAAGACACCAGCATCACAGCTGTAACTAAAAAAGAAAGGCCTTTTTTGAATAACGCTTTTCTTCTGATCATGTTATTTCACTCTCCTATCTTTGCGATAAACCAAGAAAATGATAAACGATGACAGGCATACACCTGCCACAGCGAAAAGTAACACGGAGCTTTCTCCGGTTATAAAAGTGGGTTCATCAGGCTTTGAAGGCTCAGAGGGTTGTGAAGGTACAGAAGCCTCTGAAGACTCTGTAGGTTCTGAGGATTCCTTTGGTTCTGAGGATTCCCTTGGCTCCGAGGATTCCCTTGGCTCTGAGGATTCCCTTGGCTCCGAGGATTCCGTTGGTTCTGAGGATTCCGTTGGTTCTGAGGATTCCGTTGGTTCTGAAGGCAGCCTTTCAACAACTGTCTTTGGCTCAGACAGAACCTCATAGATCCATTCATAGCTGCCCTCGCCCAAAAATGCCGGATATGGAACGGAAATGATATACGGGTCAAAAAGCTTATACTCTTCGGCCTTCCCACTTGCGGAAAGCTCGGTCACCAGATACATACCACGCTCTAATCCGTTAAACTGACAAATACCCTGTTCGTCAGTAACTGCTGTCTGGAGCGGGGTGTTTTTTATTTTTGATAACTTCTTTGCAAGCTCTACACATTCACTGACGGCGAGTCCATCGAAGGTCACATCCCGTCCATTCTTAAGCTTTTGCAGGGAAGTATAAGGCTCCTTTAACCGATACTCTACGGAACCATCCTTAACATTCATTTCTGCAACCCGGAATACTCCGATCTCTGCACCGCTGATTGGAGTATTCACGCCTCTTTCCTGCACGAAGAATAGAATTTTCAGACTCAGCTCTTTATCCTCAGAAGGCATTACCGCACCCTGACCTAAAGCATTGACTCCGATCGGTCCCATCATCATGTAAACAACGATAGCCAGCACTAATATTATTTTCTTCTGATTCATGCCAACCACCTTTTCCTTTTGTATTTTTGTCACACAATTACTTCTCCGGATCGTTCTTCTTCTTTATGCTAACAATGAAGATCGTCAGGAATACTCCCATGCCTACAGCCGCAAGTATGGTTATGATTATTGTGCCGACTCCGCCTGTTGCTGGAAGAGCTGCAAGCTGAGTATTGATGATCTCGCATGGTTCACAAGAAGGACTTATCACATTCGTAACATTACCTTCTGCGTCTATGGCAAAATTCGAACCTAACATATCGTTGTTATAGGTTGCAGTACGAACCTGACCATAAGTGCCGTCGGTCTGCTTAACATAGGTTGCAATAGTGTAGCTGGTGAGTACGCCTGTTGTGGTGTCAAGCTTTGCGGAGATGTCGATCTTATAATCATTGGCGTTTAGCGTGTATTTTTCAGGTGCCACAGTTTCCTTAAGATAATATGTACCAACATCCAGTCCCTTGAACGTGATGTGACCGTTTGCATCAGAAGTTGCTGTTCCGGTACCTTTTTCATTTGTCAGCGCTGTAGTAACGGGATACTGCATATCTGCATCTGAGTAGAGTGTAAATTTTGCACCTGCAAGAGCCTTATCGCTGACACCGTTTGTATATGTGCCGCCTGCCTCAGTTACCTTGTTCAGCTCGTTCGTAATGAAGCTTCCGCTTGCTCCGCTGTCAATATCTGCGTCAATACCAAAGGTATAGTGATATGTGGTTGCCTTCTTGGTCTTCTTCTTGGTAGCGTCATTCGGGTCATTGCTGTAAGTAACAGTTGCAGTATTCTTATGCTCAGAATAGTTTACCTTTGCTCCGCTTTTGAAGGTGCTGGAATAAGTGATCTCTAGAGCCTTACCGCCGTTATCTCTGATATATGCCTCGGCAAATGTGATCTCATATGAAACCGCAGCTGTCGAGACTTCAGTGGCCTCAGTAATTTCTGTTTCGCCGGCGTTCTTATATACGATCGTATATGTATTTTCTCCCGCTGCAATTTCTGTCGTGCCCGACTTCACGCTCAGGGAGCTGATTCCTGCAAAGCCGTCAGGATCAAGCTTATCAACTATCTTGTACTCCAGTGGGGAAGCATAATCAGCCGAATAAGAGGGGATCGTCAATGCATCTACCTTGAAGGAAACTGTATCACCATATGCCACACAATCGCCCTCACTGCCCTCAGGAGCCTTATTGTTGACAGCTACGATGTCCTTATTCACTCCGCTCTCACTGGACTTGAGATATGCACTCGTAGGGTATTGGAAATAGTCGCTCATGCTGACGGTTCCACCTTCTGTGAAGTCTGTACCAACCAGGTTAGCGTCCTTGACATTCACAGCAACTACTGCAGGGTTATATACTACCGAATCGGAATTTGTGACCAGTACAATATACAAACCTGCCTCTACATTGGCTGTGTATTGACTGGATGTAGCAGCGGTGCTGCCCTTAGTCATTACGATTCCGGTCAATGTTGTGCTGTCTGAACGGATCTTGTTAGCAATCGCAGTGATCTCACTTGCCTGAGGAGCCTTAAGATCTGCAATGCTTACATTTGTAGGGTCACAAACCACATACCCCGTCAGCTTGCCATCCTTGTAGCTGCCCTTCACAATCTGATAAGCCGTTACATTAAGAGCTGCGGCTGTATCAGTAACATCTTTTACTGTAATGGTATCCAGTGTTTTAATGGCTGTTCCCGGTGCTGTTTGTGTTGCGTCTGAGCCTGTCCAGTCACTGTCTTTCGGAATGACAGTATTCTGCGCAAAAACAGGCAATACTGTCATACTCGTTAAGGCTGCCGCTGCAAGGGCTGTAGTCAAAACTTTGAGAACGCTCTTTTTCATACTTCATTTCTCCTGTCTATAATAGATTTTTAAACACAACTGTATATTTTTTTTAAAAAATACAGACGTGTTTTCTGAATACATCAATATAGATGCATTCAGAAAGCACGGCTCAGATTGTGAATATCTTTTTACCTCGCATTCCCATAATAATGTCTGTTAGATCAGCAATACCTTGTGACATATTGTCAACCCCTTTTTTAGTTTTACTGCTTCGTTATGGGATCATCATAAACATTACTATCATGCATATAATAACACATTTCTATTACAATTACAATATTTATTTTTCTAAAGATTATAATTATTTGAATATATCAACAGATTCATCATTTTTATAATAAATCACATATTATTTTGATATGCAATTAACAGGCTATCACTTTTTATAAAAGCAAACCGTCCGTTGTGATACTTCTTCATTAGTTTTTTCCATTCGTAAGTTCACTGTTTTCACTATTTGGGAGCACATTCCTGAGCCTTTTACCCTCACGCTCCCTTTTAGGGTAAGCCTGTAATACCCTTTAAAAGTGTCTGCGCAAAACATCATTTTATTTGCCCGTTTAGGACATCGCCCATTATTGCGGGGCGTTTCTGGCACTGAAAAAAATTATAATATTCTCGGACTTGAAACAGTATAAATGCTAAACTGAAAAAGCACATAATCGCTCACTCAAAATGTACAAAAAAGATAAGGTAGAAAAAGCGAACAGAAGGCAGTATACTTCCCACAGG
>CACXMR010000061.1 GCA_902768825.1 uncultured Ruminococcus sp. | reverse complement strand
GAGAACTGGGGAGCACGACGAGCTGCTTTGAGGCCGTACTTCTTTCTTTCCTTCATTCTCGGGTCACGAGTGAGGAAGCCTGCCTTCTTGAGCTTGGGACGGAGGTTTTCGCTGTCATACTGAAGTAGAGCACGAGAGATTCCGTGACGGATAGCACCAGCCTGACCGGTCACGCCGCCGCCTGCAACTGTGCAAACGATGTCAAACATTGCCTCGGTTCCTGTAAGATTGAGAGGCTGACGAACGATGAGCTTGAGTGTCTCAAGGCCGAAATAGTCGTCCATATCTCTGTTGTTGATGGTTACCTTGCCGGTACCCTTATAAAGTCTTACTCTGGCAACAGAACTCTTTCTTCTGCCTGTACCGTAAAAATATGGTGTCTTATCGTACATAATGTGTTGCCTCCTCTCTTATTATTCCAGAACGATGGGCTGCTGAGCCTGATGCTTGTGCTCGCTGCCCTGATAAACGTGAAGTCTTGTGAGAGCCTTGCGGCCGATGGTGTTGTCAGGAACCATACCCTTGACAGCAAGCTGGAAAGCAAGCTCGGGCTTTGTCTCCATGAGCTCATCATATCTTACTGACTTCATGTGGCCGATATAGCCTGTGTGATGATAGTAGAACTTCTGCTCAGCCTTTTTGCCTGTGAGGACAGCCTTTTCGATGTTTGTGACGATAACGAAATCACCGCAATCAACGTGAGGTGTAAAGGTGGGCTTATTCTTACCGCGAAGAAGATCAGCGACCTGCACTGCGAGACGGCCAAGGGACTTGCCTGTTGCGTCTACAACATACCATTTGCGCTCAACTTCGCTCGGTTTTGCCATATAAGTTGACATAGTTGAATCCTCCCTGATTTCCATTTTGTCTATTCAAAAAGCTCGTCAGATAAACGTGCTTCAAGTCACAAGATAGATGATAGCACAGACTTGGGTGCAAGTCAAGAGTTTTTTTGAAATTTTTAATTTAGCTTTGAACAAACTTTGATAATCTGCCTTTTTCTCGATAATACTCTGCAATACTCACTTATGATTTTTGATTTTTATGCCGTAGGTGTGTTAATAACTCATAAATCAGCCTGCTTTGGTCGGGATTTCTTTTTTCTGAATGACATTGAAGAATAGAAGGAAGCATGGTATAATGTCAGAGTAGAGTGATGGCCGGCTTTGCGGGCTGACTCTTGGAGCCTGAACGGATCGTATCAGAGCCTCCCGGTTCTTTTATTCAAATAATGGAAGTGATAGTATTGATGAAGAGAAGGATAATATCTCTCCTCAAGGATAACGGCGGATTTGTATCGGGAGAAAGCCTCAGCGATGAGCTGGGGATAACCCGAAGTGCCGTATGGAAGCACATAAACAGCCTGAGAGAGGAAGGCTATGTCATTGAGTCTGTAAGGAACAAGGGCTATTGTCTTGTTTCCGAGCCTGAGGGTCTTGATGAAGAAAGGATAAAGGGACTGATCGGGTCTTCGGTGATAGGAAGCAGACTTGTTTATCTGAAAAGCGTTGATTCCACCAATGAAGAGGTCAAGCGGCTTGCAAGGACTGAGGGAGAGCACGGACTGGTGGTCGTGTCAGACAGACAGACCTCAGGAAGGGGAAGATTCAGCAGGAAATGGGTCTCTGAGTCTGGGGGAGGACTATATTTTTCCATCCTGCTCAGGCCGGATCTGCCGCCCTCTGACATTGCCTCGATTACTTTGTCGGCAGGCTATGCCGTTTGCCTTGCCATCCGTGATTACACAGGACTTGACGCTTTAGTCAAGTGGCCCAATGATATCATAATAGGCAATAAGAAGGTCTGCGGCATACTCACCGAAATGGCCGCCCAGAGTGACCGCATTGATTATGTGGTTATAGGTATAGGGATCAACGTCAACAATCCGTCGTTTCCTGACGAAATATCCGACAGGGCCGTGTCACTGCGCATAGCCGGCGGCGGTATCGTTGATCGCAGCGAATTTTTTGCCTGCGTGATAAACACGCTGGATCGTGTTATCGGGGATTTCCTTGTCAGCCTGTCAATGGATGACATTGAGCATTTCAAGACCCTTTGCGCCACCATGGGGAGGAGAGTCACGGTGACCCGGGGTGGTCAGAAACTGACCGGAGTGGCCTGTGATGTTTTGCCAACGGGAGAGCTGATAGCACGTCTTGATGACGGTAAAGAGATCACTATCAATTCCGGCGAGGTCACTGTCCAGGGAATATATTAAAACACAAGCCTCTGATATCCTGTCCAGGACGTCAGAGGCTTTTAGCATCTGGTTGTGCAGATGATCGTTACAGCCGGCGCAAAGTCTGATTTCTTAGCTGGCTGCTCACGGTTCATAGTATATTATCATTCTGCGGACACAAAATTATCACATCGAAGTGACTATTAGTGCGAAATCGGGAGCGCAAGCTCTGCGTGTGCTTCCTCACGTCAGCGGGATAATTGGCTCTGAACCGCTTGTAGAGGGAGCCCTTAGGCGCAGGGCTCCCCCTCTTGAAAAAACCGTCCACAGGACGCTTTTTTCAATTCATCCCCCTTCCGGGCGTTTATGCATAGAGCTTTTCGCTCTCTGCGGAGAGCGAGCAGGGGCTTTGCCCCATGCACCCCACAGCCTTTGAAAAGGCTGGCGAAACTTTTGTGTTGTCGTCTTTCGGAACAACTTTCAGCTACGACCGGCCAACTGTGAAATCAGACATTCAGACAATGCGAATTTGGGACCGACGGCTCGCCGGCTCTCAGATCTCCTTGTCGAAGAGGAAGTGATAGAAGTCCTTATAGTCAGTGCGGCCTTCTTTCATAAACTGAATGGCGTCTCTTGGGTGCTGATTAAGTCGGCCTGTTAAAAGGTAGGGGATATCATACCCCCAGTTCAGCCCCTCCTCTCTCAGCTTGGTGATGTGATCCTCTATGAATTTGAGCAGCGGCGAAATGTGGTATTTCGGGTTTTTAAGGAAGCCGAGGAGCAGCTCAGTGGGGCAGTTGCCGGCGCCTCTGCCCAGACTGCTCACAGTTGAGTCAAGATAGCTGACGCCCATTGTCAGAGTTTCAATAGTGTTTGCAAATGCAAGCTGCTGGTTGTTGTGTGCGTGTATGCCTATGATCTTATCGTATTTTTCGGCTATGTTGAGGTATTTCTCAGCAAGTCTTCGCATCTGCTCAGGATAAAGCGAACCATAGCTGTCCACGATGTAGATGGTGTCAACGCTGCTCCTGCCTATGAGCTCCAATGCGTCGTCCAGGTCCATATCGTTTGATTTGGACACAGCCATAATGTTAATGGTAGTCTCATAGCCCTTCTTGTTGCAATATTCCACGATCTCCAGAGCTGAAGGGATGGTGTTGATATAGGTTGCCACACGCACCATGTCGATAGGGCTGTTTGCCTTGTCGCAGATATCCCTGCGGAAATCCGTCCTGCCCACGTCAGCCATGACAGAAATCTTGAGGTCGGTGTCATTGTCTCCTACGATATCGATGATATCCTGGTCATCGCAGAACTTCCATTTTCCGAATTTATCCGTGTCGAATTGATCCTTTGACGCCTTATAGCCAAATTCCATATAGTCCAGGCCGGACTTGATGTTTGTCTGATAAAGATCCCTGACAAAATCTTCACTAAAGAAAAAATTGTTTACAAGTCCTCCGTCTCTAAGTGTGCAGTCCACGACCTTGATATCCGGTCTGAAGGAGACAAGCTCACCCTTTTTGATCATACTTAATTCCTCCTTTTTTGGGTCAGTTTATTGGACCCGGTGCCTACCATTATACAACATTCCTGCCATTTTTACAATAAGGCAATAAGATTTTATTATATTTTATCAGATTAACTGTTCCCACCCATTCCGGAATATTGAGGGCTCATTATCCGAGAGAGCTTTGTGGACATTGATTTGATTATTTTTGGAAATAAGGTTGTTTTTTTGTATAAAATAATTTATACTATTATAAGGTATGATATTTTTTTAGCATCGGAAGAGGTTGTTTATGAGCAGAAGATCATCATTCGGCTACAGCTCCTATCAGCATTCCTACGGCTCCGGAGGGAATCACAAAAGGATCGGAGGAGGATGGATAGCGGCGATCATAATTATTGCTCTTGCCTTGATCGCAGGAATCACCGCTGTTGTGTGTTTCGTTGCTTCAGGGGATAAGGGTGCGCAGCAGACACCGGATGAGACAAGTGCGGCTTCCACCACAGAATCCTCTCCAAAGCCGGACAAGGATGAATCAAAGGCTCAGGAATCTGACAAAAAGGAAAGCTCTGCCCCTGAATCCACGGTTTCGCCGGAGGCTGAGGGCTATTATGACGGGAACGTGTTTGTTTTTGACGGCAGGGGATATGAGATGTTCTACGGGACCGATGACTCAGCGGAAAGCTATGCCCAGGCTGTTTCTGAGGTGAAGAAGGCTGTGGGCAAGGATGTCAGGGTATATAATATGGTAGTGCCCACCCGTGCGCCCTTTGGATTGTCAGAAAAGGATCTTTCCAGCATGAACGACGAAAAGAAGAATATCAGGAAGATATACTCTTCGTATTCGGAGGACGTGATCCCTGTGGACGTCTATAAGGCTGAAGAGGATCACAAAAACGAGTATACCTACTTCAAGACCGATCACAACTGGACGGCTCTCGGAGCATATTACGCATATAAGGAGTTCTGCACTGCCATAAAAGCGACACCTGTGGATATCGAATCACTCTCAAAGGGCAGTATCACGGATTTCAGAGGCTCTCTTTTTGTGGCGACCAGAACGGACGAGAAGCCTGAGGGCAACAAGGAGCTTGCTGACAACCCTGATACGGTTGTATATTACAATATGCCGGGCATAGAGAGCTGCATCCTCCTTGAAAACGGAAAGTCGGAGGAGCAGGAGGTGCCCATCATAGCATACTTTGCAGAGGGCTCCAATTCCTACAGTGCGTTTATCTGGGGCAATAACCCCTATATGAAGGTCAAAACCACCCAAAAGACAGGCAGGAAGCTGTGCATTATCAAGGATTCCTACGGCTGCGCCTTTGCTCCCTTTACTGTCTCATGCTTTGATGAGGTGTTTATTGTTGATCCAAGCTATTACGAGGGCAATGTGGCGGATTACATCAAGGAAAACGGATATACTGACGTGCTTGTTATCAACAGTGTCATCTATGCCAACACCTATTTCAGGGTGAACGATATAATGTCTATTATCAAATAATCAAAGGAGGTGTGCCGGTTGCTGGGAAAAAATGTGAAAATTGAGGTATTCGGCACACTTGCCGAAAACAAGCTGTATTCGGGCTTTATCACCGGGCGGAACCATACGGATATGCGCTCGGTCTACATAATGACAAACAGGCAGCTTCCCGAAAGACTGGAGTGTACCATCATCGCCATAGCTTCAAGCCAGAACAAAAATCAGACAAGACTTGTGGCGGCTCCCCTCAACGAGATCTATTATGAGCCGGAGATACGAGCAAGGCTGGAAATGATCTCCGCAAGGTTTGACAAGCTGATATGTATGTATGAAAAATCCTGCGGCGCCGTTGTTTATCGCAGGACGCCGAAGGACGGGGTAAGGATACTGCTGGTGAAGAACCACAACGGAAAATGCTGGACCTTCCCGAAGGGGCACGTTGAACTGAACGAATCGGAGAAACAGACAGCCCTGCGGGAGATAAAGGAGGAAACGGGTCTGAATGTGACCATAGAGCCTAATTTCCGGCAGACCAGCATATATAGACCCTTTGGGAAGATAAAAAAATATGTGGTGTTCTTTTTAGCGAGGGCGACAGAGGCGGCGGTCAGTATGCAGCCCAGTGAGATAGACTATTATCTGTGGGTCACCATTGATGAGGCTATGCACCTTTGCAGCCACGACAATGACATGAAGATACTATCTGAGGTGCGAAAGCGCCTGCAAAAATAAAAAATCTCCGCTCAGACTCTTTTTTGTCCGGGCGGAGATGTTTTTTTGTTACCTGAATCCTTGAAACTTCGTTTTCGGTGGGTGTCGGGAGGGTCTTTTTCGCAAAAGTCCTTCCTGACTCGCTCTCCGCAGAGAGCGAAATACTCTGTGCTGAGAGCCGGGCAGGAATGATGCTTTTCCTGCTCTCTGAGCTTGGCGGACTCAGGTGTTATCTTGCTACATAACCGATCTTTTTCATGGCCTTGTCAAGGGTGCGCTGAGAAAGCCTCAGAGCAAACTCTGCACTCTTTCTGTAGGTCTCGGTGAGGTAATCCTTATTGTTGATGTAATCGTTGAATTTCTCCTGTATCGGCCTTACGGTCTCCACAACGGCTTCTCCCACTGCGGTCTTGAAATCTCCGTAACCCTTGCCTTCAAATTCAACGGCGATCTCATCCTCTGTCTTGCCTGTAACGGCGCTCATTATGCCGATAAGATTGTTTATGCCGTCCTTGCCTTCGCCTACACGCACAACCGCTTCCGAATCGGTCACGGCTCTCTTGAATTTCTTCATTATAACATCGGGGTTGTCCAGGATAGCAACCCAGGCGTTGACGTTTTCATCAGACTTGGACATCTTTTTGGTGGGATCCTGCAGGGACATGACCTTGGCGCCCACCTTGCCGATGTATGGCTCCGGGATCTTGAAGGTATTGCCGTAGATGCCGTTGAAGCGCTCGGCAATGTTCCTTGTCAGCTCGAGGTGCTGCTTCTGGTCTATGCCAATTGGAACAAGATCCGCCTGATAGAGCAGTATGTCAGCCGCCATCAGGGAAGGATAGGTGAAAAGTCCTGCATTGATATTGTCTGCGTGTTTCTGTGACTTGTCCTTGAACTGGGTCATCCTTGACAGCTCACCAAACTGAGTGTAGCAGTTGAGGATCCACGCAAGCTCAGCATGAGTGTGGACATGGCTCTGGATAAAGAAGGGGCTTTTTTCAGGGTCAATGCCGCAGGCCAGGAAAAGAGCATAGGCATTGAGTATATTCTGACGGAAGGCCTTGGGGTCCTGACGGACGGTTATGGCGTGAAGGTCAGCTACCGCATAGATGCAGTTGTAGTCATCCTGAAGCTTGACCCAGTTGCGGAGAGCGCCGAGATAGTTGCCAAGAGTGATAGTACCGCTGGGCTGTATGGCACTGAATATTACTTTTTTCTTTTCTTTGATTTCTGCTGTGTCTGACATCAGAGTATCTCCTTTGCAAGTTCACCGAGTATTTTTATTCCCTTTTCAAGCTGTTCGTCAGTGGGAGTAGAGAAGTTTATCCTGAAGGAGCTGCACTGCTCGCTCTCGTCTGTCAGGAAGGCATTGCCGGGAACAACGCAAACCTTTCTGAGCACTGCCTGCTTGCAGAAATCAGGCATATCCACTCCGTCGGGGAGTTTGCACCAGATAAACAGACCGCCCTCTATGGGCTGATAGGTGATCTTGTTGGGCACAAGGTATTTGTCCAGCAGCTCCATGCAGAAGGTCGCCTTTTTGCGGTAGATCTCACGCAGGCTTTTGAGGTGGCCGGCAAAATCGTATTCGGTCATAAACCTGTGTGCCACCATCTGAGCCCAGGTGTTGGTGTGGACGTCCTCGCCCTGCTTGCATACTACCATCTTTGAAACCACAGGCTTTGGAGCGACAACATAGCCCAGACGCATTCCGGGAGAGAGTATCTTTGAGAAGGATCCTGCATAGACAACGATGCCGTCCTCGTCAAAGGACTTGATAGGTGCGATGTTTTCTCCGCTTATGCGAAGCTCGCCATAGGGGTTGTCCTCAAGGATCATAACGCCGTATTTCTTGGCAAGCTCATAGATTGCCTTTCTTTTTTCGAGGCTGGTGGTCACGCCTGACGGGTTCTGGAAGTTAGAGATGATATAGATGAAGCGGACGTTCTTTTCGTTTTTGAGAGCGCTCTCAAGAGCCTCAAGGTTCATGCCGTCGCTCTCGAGGGGAATACCGCAGAGACGTGCATTGTAGGAGCGGAAGGAGTTGAGTGAGCCGATAAAGCTGGGAGCCTCGCAGATCACGGTATCGCCCTCATTTACCATAGACTTAGTGAGGAGGTCCATTACCTGCTGAGCGCCTGAGGTTATGATCAGGTCGTCAAAGTCCCTGCCTACGTTGTATTCGTTTTTCATAAAATCGCTCACGGCACTGCGCAGGGGAGGATAGCCCTCTGTCACGCTGTATTGGAGAGCGGCGATAGGTTCTTCGGTGAGGATTTTGTTTGATATTTCGGCAATAGCCTCTGTCGGAAATGCTTCCGGTGCGGGATTGCCGGCTGAGAGAGAAACGACCGTAGGATCAGCGGCATATTTGAATATTTCTCTGATGGCTGATGGTTTGAGGGTCTTAACTCTGTCGGAAACGACATATTCCATTGGTATTACTTCCTTTGCTGATAGATTTCCTGTTCATTTTAGCACATTTCAGCAAAGTGTGCAACTGTTGGAGTGATATTATTTGATCTCGTGCGAAATCTTTTTTTCACCGGGCGGCAAGCTGCCGCTCCCGATTCGCGGGGGCAGAAAAACGGGCTAAAAGTTGGCTGCTCGCGGCTGATCGTCTAACCAAGAACGACAACAGAAAAGTTTTGGTCAAGCTTTTTCAAAAGCTTGCAGGGTGCAGGGACGGCGTCCCTGCTCGCTCTCCGCAGAGAGCGAAACACTCCGGGT
>CACXMR010000060.1 GCA_902768825.1 uncultured Ruminococcus sp. | reverse complement strand
GCCATTGGTTTTCCTCCTCTTTATTTTCCGGAAAGTCTTCATCAAACAGTGTTTTTACCATGCTGATAAATTCTCCCCTTTGCTCCGGTGTAAGCTTATCCGGGTCAATACCAAAAAATATTAAGTCTTCCGGCATCTTCACACCTCCCCGGCGGTCAAGTGGTAAAGCACTTGTTTAGATTTCTAAACTTTACGTGAAAAAAAATAATCTGATATTTCCTTTCCCGAAATGTTCAGAAGTCCGCAGATTTCCCGAATCTCAGATTGTGTAAACTCACTTGCATTGTTCAGCTTCAGACTGAGCGTTGCCGGAGCAACATTCAGTTCTTTAGCCAGTCCTTCCTGAGTAAAGCCGTGCTCACGGATTTTACCCCTTAGCTTGCTGTAATCGAACATATAAGTCAATCAGTATTATCTCCTTCCTATCTTGTTTAGGTTTCTAAACCCCGCAAGAATAATATAACACATAAGTTTAGAAATGTCAACTATATTTTTTTAAATAACTAAACTTTTTATTGCTTTTTCTAAACTTATGATATAGAATAGTATTAGTAGATACGGAGGTGGTATTATGGCTACATTTGCAGAACGATTCAAGGAAGCCCTTAATATGAGAGGTAAAACACAATCAGACGTTTGCCAGCTTACAGGAATTGGTAAAAGTGCGATAAGTCAATATATTAAAGGAAGTTTTGTACCAAAACAACAGAGAGTTTATGCGATTGCAAAAGCTCTCAATGTTTCGGAATCCTGGCTCATGGGCTACGATGTTCCGCCAGAGCGTGAAGATAAGCCCAAGCATACCCCCGAGCTCACCCCCATCGAATACAACCCTACTCACAAAATACCTGTGCTGGGACGCATATCAGCCGGACTGCCGCTGTATGCAGAGGAGAATATTGAGGAATATATATATACAGAGCTCAACGGCGGCAATGAATACTTTGGCCTGCGCGTGGAGGGCGACAGCATGAACGCCGCCCGCATCTGCGATAATGATATCATCATCGTGCGCCAGCAGGAAGAGCTATAACCCAGTCCATAAGGTGCAGGTCTATGACCTCAAGGAGACCAACATCCGCATAGTCGGCAAGGTGGTGCAGGTGGTCTATCGCATGGAATGAAAGGAGCTGACAACTTTCAAAATTTTTTAGTTTGATGGAGTATTTAGGGGTTCAGGCATAAAATATTCCACGCCGACGCATCACGCACCGACGGGGAAAATATTATCAGAGAAAGGAGCTGAAAGTATGCCATACTGTATCTATCTGCGCAAGTCCAGAGCCGACAGCGAGGCTGAAATGCGCGGAGAAGGTGAAACCCTTGCCCGCCACGAAAAAGCCCTTACAGCCTTTGCTAAGCAGTCAGGGCTTGATGTTGCGGCAATATATAAAGAGATCATCAGCGGTGAGAGCATTGCGGCAAGACCTCAGATGCAGCGGCTCTTGTCTGAGGTCAGTGAGGGGATGTGGGACGGGGTGATAGTCATGGACGTTGACCGTCTCGCAAGAGGCAACAGCATTGACCAGGGCATTATCTCACAGACCTTTCTTTATGCAGGAACCAAGATCATCACGCCCACCAAGACCTACGACCCGACAAATGAATTTGACGAGGAATATTTTGAGTTTGGGTTGTTCATGTCCAGGCGTGAGTATAAAACAATAAACCGTCGTCTACAGCGTGGCAGGGTCGCCAGCGTAAAGGAAGGAAAATATGTCAGCAACAAGGCACCCTACGGTTACGAACGGGTGAAGATACAGGGAGACAAGGGTTTTACCCTGCGGCCTGTTCCGGAGCAGGCGGAAACAGTAAAAAGCATATTTGAATGGTACACCAACGGTATAACACAGGCTGACGGTACAAAGAAGCCCATAGGCACGTCTCTCATAGCTCGTGAACTGAACAAGCGAAAAGTCAGCACTCACACCGGAAACGTCTGGACACAGCAGACCATACGGGATATGCTGATTAACCCTGTTTATGTGGGCAAAATCCGCTGGAACTGGCGTCCGGCAAAAAAGAAAATGACCGGCGGCGCAATTGTTACAGAGCGCCCGAGAAGTACAGAGTTTTTACTATATGACGGGATGCACCCGCCTATAATAAGCGAGGAAACCTTCAGGGCGGCTGCATTGAAAATGAACAATAACAAAAGCCGGCCTGTCCGGGGAGACAAGAAAACTCAGAACCCCCTTGCCGGACTTGTGTGCTGCACTGTCTGTGGTCGCAAGCTCCAGCGCAGGCCAAATGATAAGACCCCTGACCTGCTGATGTGCCCCGCCCCTACTTGCGATAACCATGCGTCTTATCTTTATTTGGTTGAGGAGGCTGTTTTCGAGACAATCAAAAAATGGTCCCTGGGGCATGAGCTGCCGGATCTCACCGGAAACAGCAGGCTTGTCACCGACACAACAGATGCCGAGACTGAGCTTTCGTCGATATTCAGCGCAGAGTCAAAGCTCCGCTCACAGCTGAACAAGGCCTACGAGGCTTTTGAAACAGGAATATATGATACAGCAGTTTTTAAGCAGCGCAGCACAGCACTTAACCAACAGCTGAAGGAGATCGAGTTCCGGAAGCAGGAGCTGAAAGCATCGGCCCGCAGAGCCCAGAGAAACAAAAGAATCATTTCTGAATTTATCCCGAAGGCTCAAAGGATTGCCGGCGCCTATTATAACATTTCGGACCCCCACAGCAGGAACGAACTGCTGAAAACCATCGTACACCACATTGACTACACAAAAGCAACACGAGGACACGGCCATGAATCTGACTTTTCAATAACTGTCTTTCCCCTTATCCCCGTTGAATAGCTGCATACACTACTGATATCATTACGGAACCGGTTCTTCAGTGCCGATATCCGTCAGCACTGCCTTTACCTCAGGATATGGCACGGTGTAGCGTTGACTGAGGTAGCGCAAGGACGCTCCAAGCTCCCCATCCGGGCCACCATACTGAGTTATTATTATCTTTGCAAGCCTGGGGTTTGTCTGCTTGATGTTTACAGGGTATTGCAGTTTTTTTTCATAGACCCACATTGTCAGCCCTCCATTGTGTCCCATGGCCAGGGATCGGATATCCATGCCCAGCGGTTACCGTTTTCGCCTGTCATCATCAGCGGACCGTATTTCTCCTCATATTCGCTGTGCAGCCTGCTGCTTTTTTCTTCATAGGAGCTAAGGGCGTCAGCCGCCGCCCTATCATCGGGGTGTGTGTCAAGGTAGATATGAAGCTCCATCACCGCAAAGTCATAGGAGGCAAGGCGATTAAGCAGTCGTTCTCTTTCAGTCATTGTCCGTGCCTCCCTTTTTACCTTCGGGGTCAAAGGGTTTGTTCAGCTCAGGGAACATCGTCCCAGTGCATATCCCCTGCTCCGGTGAATACAATTTTCGGGCGTTCTGATAAGGCACATATGCCATAGCTACAACAGTTTTTTCCGGTATCGGTCTTATCAGGATTCCGTTAACCTGCAGCTCTTTGATAACGTCCATTTTTCTGATCTCCTCTCAGTTAACTGTTTCGACCGGAGCACAATTTTTCCGGTCAATAACATACTATTCAAGAGTCAGGTTTTTGTTAAAGTCAGGATCTCAGCATAATCATGTGAAGACTATTCTCTACAGATACAAAGCAAATCTTTATCCGACAGATAAATAATATCTCCGACATCTTGCGAATAAACTGTGAGGGGTGATATTATGCTTGAATTACTTACAAATCTGTTGTCAAAGCTGTCATTATTTTTTATTTTGCACGTCACGGGAGCCGGAGCCTTTCCAAAGCCCCTGTCCAAAAAAGCGGAGGACGCATTGCTTGAAAAATCCTCAAAAGGGGATCTGGAAGCCCGAAACACTTTAGTAGAGCACAATCTGAGGCTGGTAGCCCACATTGTCAAGAAATACTACGGCACAGGAGCCGACCCGGATGATCTTGTTTCCATCGGTACCATCGGGCTTATCAAAGCAATAAACACATACAATTCAGAAAAAAGCATAAAGCTGTCCAGCTACGCATCCAGGTGCATTGAAAACGAGATTCTCATGTTTTTCCGCACCACAAAAAAGAATTCCCTGGACATTTCCATGAACGAAGAGATAGACACCGATGCAGACGGAAACGCACTGACTCTTTGTGACGTAATGGCTCAGGAGGACACCATAGTAGACGATCTGGACACGAGGATCAAGACCGAAAAGCTAAAGCAATACATCAAAGAGAGCCTTACACCCCGGGAAGCCCTGATAATCCGCCTGCGTTACGGTCTTGGGAGGAGCAAGCCCCTGACCCAGAGAGAAGTAGCTGATCTGCTAAAGATATCCAGGTCTTATGTATCAAGGATAGAGAAAAAATCTCTCCAAAAGCTTAGGCAACGATACGACTGAGACTTCCGGGGCAACCTTGACTTCCAGAGGCAACCTTTTTTTCAAGTGAAAAAAAGCTTTTCCCCCGGACCCCTTTCAAAAAAAGCTGAATTATGGGATGCAAAAAAAAAGTCCTGACCCCTTTCGAGGTCAGGACGCTAATCTTATATATCAGAGGACTTCGTCCTCCGAACCACCCACCAAAGGCTCTGCCTCTGGACTCCGCAAGCTTTTGAAAAAGCTTGACCAAAACTTTTGAGTATTAGTTCTGGGGCGATCTGGTGATTATTTATAATACTTATCCCTTGCAGTGTAGGAGGTGTGCAGATAATGATGTGCCTTCTCCTTGCCGGGAGCCTCAAAGTATTCGTCATAGATCATCTTGATAACAGGGCTGTCGTCGCATACTCTGAATTCGCAGGCCTTGTCCTGATCATAGAGAGCCTTTGAACGCAGTGCCTTATAGTCAACAAAGTTGCTGACAGCATCGGTTCTGTAGGGCTGACCGCCGCCGTTGATGCAGCCGCCGGGACATGACATTACTTCCAGCATCTGGAAGTTTGCCTCTCCCCTCTTCATCTTCTCAAGAAGCATCCTTGCATTGCCGAGACCTGATGTAACTGCCACAGTGATCTTTACGCCTGCGATCTCATAGGTTACTTCACGCACAGCCTCAGGTCCTCTAACCTCTACAAAGTCAACCTGCTTGAAGTCGCCGTCCAGGATCCTTGCAGCGGTTCTGAGAGCAGCCTCAAGAACACCGCCGGTTGCACCAAAGATAACGCCGCCGCCGGTAGCCTTGTTAAAGGGAGCGTCAAAGTCCTCATCGGGCAGGTCAGCAAACTCAAGGCCTGCACGCTTGATCATCCTTGCAAGCTCTCTTGTGGTGAGTGCAACGTCTACATCGTCATAGTTTTCATCTGAGCGGAGCTGAGGTCTTGTAGCCTCAAACTTCTTAGCTGTGCAGGGAATGACGCTGACGACGAATACATCCTTGGGATCGATGTTGTTCTTCTGGCAGTAATAGCCCTTCAGAACAGCGCCGAACATAGCCTGAGGTGACTTACAGGTAGAGAGGTTGGGGATGAACTCAGGATAGTAATGCTCAACAAACTTTACCCATGCAGGGCAGCAGGATGTGAACATCGGCAGAGTCTTGCCGTTCTTGATCCTGTCAACAAGCTCGTTAGCTTCCTCGATGATAGTAAGGTCAGCAGTGAAGTCCATGTTGAAGGCCTTAACGTTGCTGCCCAGTCTCTTGATAGCAGCAGCCATCTTGCCCTCTACGTTAGTGCCGATAGGCATATCAAATGCCTCACCCAGAGTAGCCTTGATGGAGGGAGCCGTGAAGAAGAGAACCTGCTTTGTGGGATCAGCGATCGCATCCCAGACCTTCTGCTCTTCGGGCTGCTCAGTGAGAGCGCCTACAGGACAGCTTACTACGCACTGACCGCAGCCTACGCAGGGAGCCTTGTCAAGGGTCTTGTCAAAGGCACTGCCGATGTGGGCATTAAAGCCTCTGTCGATACCGCCGATAACGGAAATACCCTGCACATTCTTACAGGCAGCCACGCAGCGCATACAGTTGACGCACTTGTTGTTATCACGCACGATATAGGGTGAGAAGTTATCGATCTCAAATCTCGGCTCCTCGCCTGCAAACCTGTCCTCATCCACGCCCAGCTCTACAGCCAGCTTCTGAAGCTCACAGTTGTTGTTCCTGACGCAGGAGAGACATTTTTTCTTATGTGTAGAGAGCAGCAGCTCAACGGTAGTCTTTCTTGACTTGATAACTGCGGGAGTGTTGGTAAATACCTCAAGACCCTCCTCAACAGGATAAACGCAGGCAGCCAGCAGACCTCTGCGGTTTTTGGCCTCTACCATACAAACACGGCAGGCGCCGATACAGTTGATATCCTTGAGGTAGCAAAGTGTGGGGATCTCAATATTGGCTTCCTTTGCAGCCTGAAGAATGGTATATCCCTTGGGAACCTCCACGGGAATATTGTTTATTTTAAGATGTACTGTTTCCATTAAAGTATTCCCTCCTTATACTGTACGGATAGCGCCGAACTTACAGTTGCTCATGCAGACGCCGCACTTGATGCACTTTGTGGTATCTATTACATGAGGATTCCTTACTGTTCCGGTGATAGCTCCGGCAGGACAATTCCTTGCGCACAGGGTGCAGCCCTTACACTTCTCAGGCATGATCTCATACCTGATGAGGGACTTACAGACGCCGGCAGCACAGGTCTTGTTGTAGATGTGATCTATATACTCCTGTCTGAAGAACTTCATTGTGGACAGGATGGGGTTAGGCGCTGTCTGGCCGAGAGCGCACAGTGAGGAGCACTGCATATGCTTAGAAAGCTCATCTATCTTATCGATATCCTCAGGCTCGCCCTTGCCTTCTGTGATCTTGGTGAGGATCTCAAGAAGTCTTCTGGTGCCCACACGGCAGGGAGTACACTTGCCGCAGCTCTCGTCAACGGTAAACTCAAGGTAGAACTTGGCGATATCCACCATACATGAATCCTCGTCAAGGATGATCATGCCGCCTGAGCCCATCATTGAGCCGATAGCGATAAGGCTGTCATAGTCGATAGGTGTGTCGATATGCTCTGCAGGGATACATCCGCCGGAAGGTCCGCCGGTCTGTGCAGCCTTAAACTTCTTACCGTTGGGGATGCCGCCGCCGATCTCTTCGATGATCTCACGCAGAGTAGTGCCCATGGGGATCTCCACAAGACCTACGTTTGTGATCTTGCCGCCCAGTGCGAACACCTTTGTGCCCTTGCTGGTTGCCGTACCCATTGATGCATACCACTTGCTGCCGTTAAGGATGATCTGAGCGATATTTGCATAGGTCTCAACATTGTTGAGGACTGTGGGCTTGCCAAACAGACCCTTGACTGCCGGGAACGGAGGACGGGGACGGGGCTCGCCTCTGTTGCCTTCGATGGAGGTCATCAGAGCTGTTTCCTCGCCGCACACGAATGCACCTGCACCCAGGCGGATCTCTATGTCAAAGTTAAAGCCGGAGCCAAAGATGTTTTCACCCAGGAAGCCTCTCTCCCTTGCCTGCTCCAGAGCTATAGTAAGTCTCTGTACAGCGATAGGATACTCGGCTCTTACATATACAAAACCTCTCTGAGCGCCGATTGCATAAGCTGCAATAGCCATAGCCTCGATGATGCACTGGGGATCGCCCTCAAGGATGGAACGGTCCATGAATGCACCCGGGTCGCCCTCGTCGGCGTTACAGGCCACATACTTGATATCGCCCTGAGAAGCCTTTGCAAACATCCACTTTCTGCCGGTGGGGAAGCCGCCGCCGCCTCTGCCGCGCAGACCTGAATCAAGTACCTCCTGGATGACCTCATCGGGGGTCATTGAGGTGAGCACCTTATAGAGTGCCTGATAACCGTCAGTTGCGATATACTCGTCGATGTTTTCAGGATCGATTACGCCGCAGTTTCTCAGAGCTATTCTGAGCTGCTTCTTATAGAAGTTGGTTTCTGAAAGAGAGATGATAGTATTGTCGTCAATAACCGTCTCCTGATAGAGCAGGTCTCTACAGACAACACCGTCTCTGAGGTGCTCCTTGACTATGCGCTTTACTCCTTCCGGATTTGTCTGTGCATAGAAATATCCCTCAGGATAAACGATCATGATGGGGCCCAATGAGCAAAGACCGAAGCAGCCTGTGCGCACCACAAGGATCTCCTTGTCAAGGCCATACTTTTTGAGTGACTCCTCAAGAGTCTTGAGGACCTTCTTGCTGCCTGAGGAAGTACATCCTGTACCGCCGCAGACAAGGATCTGCTTGCGGTAGCCTGTATTCTTTGCAAGCTCCTCTGCCTTCTCCTTTACGACCTTACGGACCTTTACAAGATCCTCATATTCATTCTTGATCTTATTGAGTTCTTCAATAGTCATTATTTACTTCCCCCTTCTCTTTCCATATAGTCAGCAATTATCTTATGAACCTCTGCGGGGGTAAGCTTACCATAAACATTTTCATCGATGGTCATTACCGGTGCAAGACCGCAGGCGCCTACACAGCGGCATGAGTCGATTGAGAACAGTCCGTCGGGAGTGCACTCACCGCTCTTGATGCCGAGCATCTGCTCGACCTCCTCAAGGATCTTGCCTGAACCCTTAACGTAGCACGCTGTTCCGAGACATACGCTTATCTGGTGTTTACCCTTGGGATTAAGGCTGAAGCGAGTATAGAAGGTTGCGACGCCATAAACCTCACTGAGTGAAATGTTGAGGCCGTCTGCGACCATCTGCTGCACCTCGATCGGGAGATAACCATAGATCTCCTGTGCCTCATGAAGCACAGGCAGCAGTGCGCCGGGGAGATCCTTGTTCTTTTCGATCACTGCAAGCAGCTTCTGCTCCTGCTCCTGAGTGCCCTTAAATGACGGAAGGGATTTATCAGCCATTTATATTCCTCCATATCTGTATGATATTTATTTTTGGGGATAAACACTATACCCCAAAATATAATTACATTATACTTTATTAAATAAAAAAAAACAAGATTTTTTTGCACATTTCTATTTTTTTTCTAAATTAATTTAAAGTTTTTGCACAAATCAACAGGAAAAATAATACTTATTTGCAGATTTTATTCACCGGAGCTTTGTGAAGCATCATCTTGTTATGCAGCCGGCCCGCAGCTGCCCCCAGCGCACAAAAAATCCGCAGAACAGGAGGCTTTCCCCTGCTCTGCGGTGAACGAAGATCATTTCAGATCATCAGGATTTGCTCTTGATAAAACCGAGGTCCCTTGCAAGCTCAAGCAAACCATCGACTTCCTCCAACAGCTTGTAGACTGTGCTGTCCTTGATCTTCACTACGGTATTATACAAGGACCCTATTCCCTTTACAGTCTTTTCACAGCCGACATATATCATGTCGTTATAGAATTCCCATTTCCGTATAGTCCAGTTCGTATCTGTCCATATATCGTTGCGCTTCTCATCTTCGTATTTTATGTCATAGAATTTGAAAGTCTTATTCATTTCCTCCTCGCCCATCAGTTCTTTCAGAGACAGCCTGACCTCTCCTAAGTTCTGACCGATGAGCATTTCATCAAGCTTTTCCTTCATGATGTCTTCCTCTGAGACTGAGGGCTCAGAGACCTTTGAGGCTTCCTTATAGTAAGAACTCTCCTTTTTGCTGCTCTCGCTATAGTAGGAGCTTTCCTTTTTGCTGCTCTCTTTATAGTAGGAGCTTTCCTTTTTGCTGCTCTCTTTATAGTAGGAGCTTTCCTTTTTGCTGCTCTCCTTATAGTAGGAGCTCTCCTTCTTGCTGCTCCGGGATGATAAAGAGCTATCAGCTTTGATGCTTGACGGACTGGAGGATTCTTCCGTGAGGAGCTCCTCGCTTGCTGCGTTGCTTGCAAGGGTCTGCTCCTCGGTTGCGGAATTATTCTGGCCGCCGCCACAGCCTGCAAATGTGAGGATGAGTGCCAGTATCAGTGCGGTTGCTACTATTCTTCTTTTCATTTCTTTCTCCCCCTGAATTTTGATAATTTCTCGCTTCTTACCTCATCAGGTAAGTCGCAGTGGTACACAGAGGACTCCCCGTGCCAACAGAAGATATTATATCACAACCATCAAGAATGAAAGTAGTGAAATATCGACTTTTTTCTGATATTAAGTTCCTCGGCTTTAGTCGAGGGGCGTTTTCTAAGGGTACTGAAAAAGATATATCTGCAATATAGCGTCGGACTCGAACTCAAGCAGTTTTTTTGAATAATGCAAACATAAAGCAGTTCTGCTGTTTTCGGCTTTTATCTGACCGACAGCTTTTATTATAAAAGAATAAAGAAAAAAGAATAAAGAAGAAATAATAATACAGAAACGCCCCTCGGACTTCTTTCTAATTTATTATTTATTCTTTATTCTTTATTCTTTGAGCCCCGGCAGATCGTGACGGGGCGTTTCAGCAGGTAACGGGAATCGAACCCGCCCACTCAGCTTGGGAAGCTGATGTACTACCTCTATACTATACCTGCAAATATTCACCTGTTATG
>CACXMR010000059.1 GCA_902768825.1 uncultured Ruminococcus sp. | reverse complement strand
TGACCGGATTCTGTGCTTGGATCAGGGACATATCGTGGAGGAAGGCACTTATGAGGAACTCATGCAAAAAGACGGTTTTTTCGCAGAACTTGTGAAAAGGCAACAGATATGAATCAACATGGAGATGAAGGAAGATAGCCATGGAGCAACAGCCTGTATTATTCAGACAAAAATCACTTGACAGAATATCCGAACCCGATCAGCTCACAGATTATCTGCGTGTCACAAAGCCTGCGGTATGGCTTTTGCTTGCGGCGATATTGGTTCTTTTGGTCGGTCTGCTCGTCTGGAGCCTGACAGGAAATGTTGAGATAACCGCCGACGGTGATGCGGTCATCGTGGACGGTCAGGCGAAGATCATGCTTGCGGATAATGAAGCCTATCAGCTTGACAAGGGCATGAGAGTGATGATAGACGATCATGCCGCGATGATAACGAGCATAGAAGCCAATGAGTTCGGAAAGCCCGTCGGTTATGCCTCCGTCAATCAATCAGACGGCACCTATTCCGTCAGTATCGTCGTCAGAACAGCTCACCCCTTCGAGCTGCTTTTCGGGGCGTAGTTTATGGGTACGAAGATAAAAAGCCCCGTCACCAAAGGGGTCGCCAAAGTTCCCGTTGTGTTACAGCTCGAAGCCCTCGAATGTGGTGCGGCTTCGCTTGCAATGGTGGCGGCTTATTACGGAAAATGGGTGACGCTCGAAAAAGCCCGTACCGACTGCGGCGTCTCCCGTGACGGATCGAGCGCTGTCAATATCGTTAAGGCGGCACGGAGTTACGGATTTACGGTCAACAAGTATAAACGAAATCCCGAAAGCATACGGAAAAAGGGCGTTTTTCCCTGCATTATCCATTGGAACTTCGATCACTTTGTCGTTCTGAACGGCTTCAGGGGCAGGTATGCGTATATCAACGATCCCGCCAAGGGCGCTGTCCGGATAGAGGAAGAGGAATTTGACAGAGCCTTTACGGGGGTCACGATCATTATTGTCCCCGGTGAGGATTTTCAGCCCGACGGTAAAAGACAGAGTGTTCTGTACGCTGCCGTTAAGAAACTGCGAATGACAGGCTCGGCTATGGCGGTTGTCATCGCGGCTTCCCTTATCCTTGCGCTGCTGGGTGTGACAGCTCCCGTTATGTCGGGATTTTTTATAGACAATCTGTTGGATGGTCACGGCGGCGGGCTGCTGTCCGGCTTTACCGCTGTGATGATGCTGCTGGCGGTATTGCAGCTTACGGCAGCCTGGGTCAAGACGGTATATGACCTTCGGACGAACGGAAAACTCTCCTTGATCGGCTGTTCCACTTATATGTGGAAGGTCATGCAACTGCCTATGGCGTTTTTCTCGCAAAGACCTGTCAGCGACGTTTTTATCCGTATGGATCTGCTGGAAAGCCTGACAGCTTCTCTTACCAATCTGATTGCTCCGCTTGTCATAAATACAGTCACAACGGTGCTGTGTATCGTGCTTATGCTGAGAAAAAGCCTTACCATGACGGCGATCAGCGTGTGTGTGCTTGCGGTAAACCTGTTCCTGTCGAGATTTATCGCAAGGACGCATGAGAATACCGTCTGTGTTATGGAGCGTGACAGGGAAAAGCTCATCTCCGAAACACTTTCGGGACTTGGCATGATAGAAACGATCAAGGTGAGCGGTGCGGAAACTTCCTTCTTTGAAAAATGGTCGGGCTTGCAGGCTGCCGCCAACGCACAGAAAGTCCGCTCGGAAAGGGCAGACATATTTTTGAGCAAAATTCCCAAACTGCTGTCACAACTCGTCTATTTTGCGATCATGCTGTCAGGCATCGGATATGTGACGCAGGGCAGCTTTACGCTCGGTACGGTATGGACTTTTTTAGGGCTTTTGAATCTGCTGATGTCTCCCGCATACGCTGTTTCGGGTGCAAGGAAACAGTTCCAGACGATGCGCACACACTTTGAACGCGTGGAGGATATTCTTCAGAATCCACCGGACAACAGCCTTGTCGATACCCCTGACGGAATGACGGAGGGCTTCTACAAGCTGAAAGGCAATATAGAACTTAAAAATATTACCTTTGGCTATTCAAGGCTTGCCGAGCCGATCATCAGGGACTTTTCGTTCTCGATAAAGGCAGGCAGCAGAGTGGCATTTGTCGGAACATCGGGGTGCGGTAAATCCACACTTGCCAAGCTGATTTCAGGTCTTTACGAGCCGTGGGAGGGCGAAATACTGTTTGACGGCAGACACAGAAATGAGATCAACCGCGATGTAATGACGGGTTCCGTTGCCGTGGTCGATCAGGATATCATGCTGTTTGAAGGTACGATCAAGAATAATATCAAGATGTGGGATAAGTCTATCGAGGATTTTGAAGTGATACTCGCCGCCCGCGACGCGCAGATACACGAAGACATCATGGCGCGTGAAAGCGGGTATCAGGCGGCGCTGACGGCTGACGGACGTAATCTGTCAGGCGGTCAGCGTCAAAGGATGGAGATAGCAAGAGTGCTTGCCGCCGATCCGTCCGTTATCATACTCGATGAAGCCACAAGCGCCCTCGACGCAAAAACGGAATTTGATGTGGTGAAGTCCATAACGGACAGGGGCGTTACCTGTATCATCATCGCACACAGGCTGTCAACCATCCGCGACTGCGACGAAATCATCGTGCTTGATAAGGGCAGCATTGTCGAAAGAGGAACACATGAAGAACTGATGAAGCGCGGCGGAAGGTACACGGAGCTTGCGACAAGCGAATAACGCTGACGGGAGGTCGGGCATTGAATTGGTTTGAGGAACAGATAGTAAAGCGAAAAGAGAACGATCAGCAGCTTCTTGAAAGCACCTTTGTTCAGGCGGCGGGCATCGTCTATGGTCAAAAAACAGCAGACGAGCTTCTTGACGAGAGCATTATCACCGAACGGGCGATAGACGAGATACTGAAATACTATCGCTTAAAGCCTGTTGCGGTGCCGGAACACATCACCGACGGGAAAGAACAGCTTGAATATTGTTTGCGGCAATACGGTATGATGAAGCGCAGAGTGAAGCTTGAAAAGAAATGGTTTGAAGATGCCTGCGGCGTCATGCTCACGCACCGGAAGGACAGCAGAGAGCCTGTTGTGCTGCTTCCTGATTCCTTCGGCAGACACTATCGTTTCAAAGAGCGTTCAGGGCAGATGCGTAAAGTCACCCGAAAAACGGCAGGGCTGTTTGAGGAAGAAGCCTACTGCTTTTACAAGCCGCTCCCTCACGGAAAGCTGACCTCGAAGGATTTTCTTCTTTACATCAAGGACAGCATGAGGGCGAAGGACTGGCTCTATCTGACGGCGTGCGTTTTGATGATGACATTGACAGGGATGCTGATTCCACAGAGCGTGAGGGTGCTGACCGCCGATGTGGCAGACAGCCGGAATACTGCCTTGCTGACGTCGCTCGGTGTGTGCCTGCTGTGTATGGTGCTTTCGGTACAGCTGATGATGACCGTTGTCGGCTCCCTTGTGCGGCGAATCAAGGACAAGACATCACTTGCTGTTCATTCGGCGCTGATGATGCGAATGCTGAGTCTGCCCGCGCATTTGTATGAAACGACAAGCCCGGGCGAATTGGCGGGGGTGTCGCAGGCTGTCGATGAACTGTGTGAGCTGCTGATCTCCGCAACAGCGGGAACGGGGCTGACGGCGCTGGCTTCGCTGCTTTACCTTGCGCAGATATTCTGTATCGTGCCTCAGCTCGGTCCGCCTTCGCTGTTCATACTGCTGATAACAATCGGTTTCGGGGTGCTCTCCGCGCTGTTCCGTTCACGGACGGGCAGCAGGCAGATGGCGCTCGGGGCAAAGGAAGCCAAGACGCGGTACAGCCTGATAAACGGCATTCAGAAGATACGGCTTTCCGGCGCGGAAAAGCGTTTCTTTGCGCGGTGGCTCGGAGAATATACCGAAAGCAGACGGCTGACCTTTTCGCCGCCGTTCATGGTTCGCGCGGAAAATGTCCTGACGCTTGCGGTGAGCCTGTTTTCGGCAGTACTGCTTTATTTCCTTGCGGCAAAGAGCGACCTCGCACAGTCGGAGTATATCGCGTTTACCGTGGCTTATGGGACGATGCTCGGAGCGGTCAGGGGCATGGCGGATTCCTTTCTTTCTGTGGGCAGGATCAACCCTACGCTGAAAATGCTTGACGGCTTTCTGCAGGCAGAGCCGGAAACGTCCGGCAGCAGACAGCTTGTGATGGAACTGAACGGCGGTATCGAGCTGAACAATGTCTATTTCAGATACAGCACCAATGCGCCGTATATCCTGCAAAATGTCTCGCTGAAAATCCGTCCGAAGGAATATATCGCGGTGGTCGGCAGGACGGGCTGCGGAAAATCCACGCTGGTCAAGCTCCTGCTGGGTCTGCGTGTACCCGAAAAGGGCGCAATCTATTACGGCGGCAAAGACCTGAATTCCTTTGACCTGTGTACGCTCCGCAGTAAGATCGGCACGGTCATGCAGAACGGCGACCTGTTTCAAGGCACTGTTTTCCAGAATATCACCATTTCCGCGCCGAACGCTACGCTTGACGATGCGTGGGAGGCTGCCGAAGTCGCGGGGATAGCGGGTGATATACGGGCTATGCCGATGGGAATGCACACGCTCGTTTCGGCGGGACAGGGCGGCATTTCGGGCGGACAGAAACAGCGTATTCTCATCGCAAGGGCGATTGTTTCCAGACCGAACATACTGATTTTCGATGAAGCGACGTCCGCGCTCGACAACATCACCCAGCGGCAGATCATTCAGGCTCTTGACAAAATGGGCTGCACCCGTATCGTTATCGCGCACAGGCTTTCCACCATACGGCATTGCGACAGAATCATCGTGCTGGATCACGGCGGTATCGCGGAGGACGGCAGCTATAAACAGCTTATCGCAAAGGGCGGTATCTTCGCGGAGCTTGTGAAACGGCAGAGAACGGATTCATAGGGCTACAATTTCATCATGATCTGTAAAAACGGCGACACGTCGGATAGTATCTGTAAAAACAGCGACACTTTACACCCATATTGTATATTGCTATTGCCCATTCGGCATAGTAAAATATAATCAAGATAAAAAACGGAGGTATTCATTATGGAAAACACGAACATTCAGGCGTTTCTGGACTCTCTGAGCGAGGAACAGCGGACGGCGGTGCTTGCCTGCAAAACCGCGGAGGAACTGGATCGGGTCATCGACGATTATGACATTGAGATTCCCGACGAGATGATGGCGGACGTGGCAGGCGGCAAGGGCGTTGCGCCGTTCCTGCTGGCGGGTATCATGGCGCTTACGTTTACGGTCGGCGCGGCGGCGCCAGTTTACGCGGCTTCTGACAGCGGTATCAGTATCTCAAGTGTGTATGATGGAGACACATCAGGACGTTTCCAGAAGTATGGAGCGTATGTCGGTGACCGTACAGAGGAAAAGGACAAAATCGATGCTTATTTTGATAGCCTTGACTACGATGAAGATACGCTGTTCCTGTCACACATGGAGACAGACGGCACAACAAAGACCTCGGTAGTTAAAAACTCTGACGGAACAACATATCTTGTCCAGAAAAGACGTTCAACAGAAAACTTGAGCCCCGATTCCTTCGGTGTTGCAAATGCAGATGTGAACGTTATCTATCCCGGCGCACTGCTTGCGGCAGACCAGAACCTTGTAACAGGAAATCCGACACCGCTTATTTTCAAAAGAAGTGAGATACAGATAGGCATTGCAGATGCAAATGTCAGAGACAGTATGAATGTCACTACAACGGTAAATCCGACAAAATCGTCCGGTGTTTATAACGGAATCAATGAGATCAAGCAGCGTTTTAAGGAAGATACGGATTTTGCAGCACAAGCTAATACTACGATCGAAAAGGTCGAATCCTCGGAACAGATCATGGCAAAGATGAATTTTAGCCAAAAGCTGTGGGGTGAGCTGAAGATCAGCGCCGAAGCGGATTATCAGACGAAGCAGCAGGCTGTTGTTGTTGACATTAAACAGGTGTTCTACACCGTAAATGCCGACCTCACCACAAGTGCCGATCTGTTTGCGGACGGTGTTACTGTTGAAGATGTGCAGAAGCAGATTTCAAGTGAGACGCCTGCGGTCATGGTATCCTCTGTTGATTATGGCAAGAGAATTGTTGCCTGCATTCAGACCGATGATATGAGTTTTGACCTGAAAGCAGCAGTCAAGGCTTCGGGACTTGGCGGTCAGGTTGAGGGAAATGCAGAAGCAGAATATCATTCCAAGCTTTCAAAATGCAAAGTAAACGTGTTTATATTGGGCGGTTCTTCTGAGGCTTCTGGTCGATTCATGACAACAAATATGGACGACCTTCTGAAAAAAGCTTCTGAAAGTACCAAATATGACGGTTACGTTAAACCTATTTCTTATACCACACGTTACGCAAAAAGCGGCAGAATTGCGCGTACAAACTATTTTGGCGACACTTGGGAGACAGAAGCTACTGTTGCACGCAAGGCAACGGACATCACAGTCAGTGCCCACCCTGATGTTCTCAATAAGGGCTACAAAAAGGGTATCGTAAAGATTTATGGACGGCGTATCAAGTCCATGGATAGAAATGGAAGAATTGAAGCTGGTGATGAGGAACTCATTGACACAATAACTTTGAATTATGCAGGTAAGATTGATGCTAAGATTGCAGGAGATGTGCTTCTTGAATCGGTCAAGGTGAAAGTTGATTATGAGGGGACTAATCACAAGGCTTTCCAGAACGAAAATTCTGGGTTTAGCTATATGCCATGCAGTATAGATACTTCTATATCAAATGGCACTTCTACAACGGAGAAGATAAACATTCGCTTTAGCACATTTAACGGCAGTATAGTTGAATCATTTGGTTTGACCGACAAGGACGGCAAAACCACAGGTGATATTGCCTATGATTCATTTGGCTCTAAATATCAGATTCCGACTCTTTCTTACTGCGCTCATGTTGAGGATTATGGTTGGATGGATACTGTTACCTCCACTTCTGATGAAACACCTACGGCAGGTATAACGGGACTGAGTTTGAGGACAGAAGGAGTAAAAATCAACCTAAAGAACAGCGACGGCACCAGTGCGATCCAATACAGAGGATATACCGAGAATCACGGCTGGCTTAACTGGCAAAACTCAGGAGGAGTTGCCGGAATCACAGGGGAGAGTTTGCGCCTTGAAGCACTGGAGATAAAACTTACTGGAGAATATGCTAAGATGTACGATGTTGTTTACAGAGTTCATGTCCAAGACATGGGTTGGCTTGACTGGGTAAAGAATGGCGAAACAGCTGGAACAACAGGTCAAAGCAAGCGTATTGAGGGAGTTGAAATCAAGCTCGTACCGATATTGTAAGAGTGTGACCTTTTGTAGACAACATAGAAACTAAATCACAAGATTACAGCCCGACGGCGATTTGCTGTCGGGCTGTTTTATTTGTAGGCTATGACTTGTATGCGGTATCGAACAGCTTTCCGTGCTGCTGTCAAGCTCGGAATTTTTCAATAAATTCCGCAGGGGTGTAACAAGGTATACTGTCTTCCTCAAAATCCTTTTTGTTTCTTGTGATGATACAATCCACTCCGTTCGATTCTGCGACAGTATACTGCACAGCATCTTCAAAGTCTTTCTAATTCCTTGAAAAAGCTGTGTCAATATCTTGTTCAGTCACGGAAAGAATGCTTATCCTGCTTCGGAAACCCTTATACTTCTGCCTGACGATATCCATATCTTTAACAGCTCTTTTCAAGACATAGATAATATCGGTCACAGCCGAGGAAGATACAAATTTTATGTCGTTTCTTTTCTCTGCCAACTCAAAAACCTTTTCGGCATCGTCTGTAAATCCCTGATTTGCACCGAGATAATCAAGGACAACATTTGTGTCAAGAAGAACTCTCACAGACCTAACCGCTCCTTTCGTACTTCATCTCTGTCAAGCGGTCTGTCTGCAATGCCTTTCAGACTTTTGAACTCAATTTCATCGGCTTCTGCTTGCGTTATGGGCGAAATAATTACCTTGAAAACGCTGTCGGTCAGGTTTTCGGTATCAATGATCCCTTTCAACTGTTCCTTTTTTACAGCGGTAGTATATGTCATAAAAAGCACCTCCATGTTTTGTTTGCAATACGATTTCTTCCTACCTGTGTTATACACCGCGGCTGCCAAAAAATCAATAGCTCTTTCGCATTCTTTCATTTCTTTCATCGAACAGCTTTCCCGTGCTGCTGTCAAGTTCGGAAATGGTTTTCACGATAAACGCCTGTGGTTCATGGAAACCGTCCCGCACCCACATCGAGATCACGGCAAGACACCCTTGCGCACGGTAGCGGCTCAGATAGGACAGACGGCTGTCCATGATGGGCGTTCCCGTTTTCTCGCTCTCCACCTGACGGAAAATGCCCTCAATCATGTTTGACAGCTTCGCGCGGAGCTGTCCCGTGCTGTTCGGGCTGAACACCATGCCGAATATCACGCGGTTGTCCGAAATATAGTCTAAAAACTGTGTGAAAAACGCCTCTGTCGGCAGTTCCTCCAGCCGAAGCGCGAGAAGCCCCAGTTCGATGAGGGTTTCTTCCTCCATTTTGTCATACAGATCAAACACGTCCTGATAGTGCTTGTAGAATGTCACACGGTTCACATCGGCTTTGTCGGCTATCTCCTGCACCGTGACCTTGTGCAGTTCCTTCCGGGTCAGAAGCTCCGCCAGCGCATTGCGGAGAGCTTTGCGGGTTTTTAGGGTACGGCTGTTGACATTTTCGCCCATTGTATCACGCTCCTGTCAGGATTTGTTGTCTCTTTATTCTATCATAAATGCACTTTCCAATATCCCGTTTTATTCGAGCCGTTCAAGCAATCCAAGTTGTTTTATCTTTTTAATTGTACGATCAATGGTAGCAACCCCCATTTCAAGGGAAGTGACATCACTGTCTTGGTGGCACGGGGTTTCTTTAAGATACTGTATCAATTTACGTTCATTTATTGAAAGGTTTATCGCATCATTTATTGCATCATTTATCGCATCATCATTTGGTGCGATAACTTCAAGTCCAACGATAGCTGTCGCCACTGCTGTAAGTGGGATTGTGATGCGGAAAACATCTCCCTCCACAAATTGTGGTTCTCCGCCGGAATACATCTTTGTATATTTGTAGGTGTTTCTCATATTATACCATGTTTTTTATCGTTTGTCCATATGGGGTGTCTATCGTTTTTTTGCTGCAAAGTCGTAGTTTTTCTACGGCTTTATTTTTATGTTGTAATTCATAAAATACACTGTGATCATTTAGTAAGAATGCCAAAATATAAAAATCTTTCCGGAGGTGTCCAAAAATGAGGTTTCCCAATGACTGCATAGTGAAGGGAGATAATCCCGGACAAGCTGCTGATGCAGTGTGGCTGACAGCAGTGAGCAGTACTTTGAAAACTGAACACCATTCGTCAAACACGTCCTCCTTGTGGATCTGAAATAGAACAGCGTGTAAAGCGGTACGCCATGATCTGCCCACCGGCAGCGAGCGACAACCACCGACTTAAAATATCGGGCAGCACCCGATTCCGCCATAACCTGCAAGGAGCATAATGGTACTCCCGCGATGCGGTGCT
>CACXMR010000058.1 GCA_902768825.1 uncultured Ruminococcus sp. | reverse complement strand
CTCGTCTTTCTTCTCTTTGCGAGACGTATCATCGCTGTGCTCCGCCTCCTCAATAGCTCTGAAAAGCTTACTGTCATCAGGCTCGCCGCTGTCGTCATAAGCATTCCTTGCCTGGGCTGCCGCCTCAGCAAGTCCTTCGTCATTGAGATTATCCGGCAGATCCAGCACCTTTGTAGTTTCAAGCCCGGCCTGTTCTTTTGCGGAGTCGGCTTCCAATGTCAGTTCATCACTCGTGATAAGCGGTCTGCCGAACATATCCAGTCCGTCTCCGCCCTCACTGCCACTGACATCCTCAAAGGTCATGGGCTTGCCCTGTGAAGGATCGGCTTCGTCCTTAAGGTCAGGAGAGCTGTCTGCATCAGCCCGCTTTCCTTTTGCACTTTCCTTGTCCTTTTTGCCGGACTTCTTCATTTCAACTCTCTGCTTTTCGTTTTCGCTTTCCTTCTGTTTGAGAGTATCCGAGAAAATTTCCTTCTGATCCTCGTCGTGATCTACAAAGGTAACGCTGACCTTCCTCTTTTTCTTTGCTTCCTCCCAGGCCTTCCTCCTTGCCTCCAGAGCCTTGCTCCTCTTATAGCGGATGCCTGCTATCATCATTACCGCCAGGGCAATGATCCCTAACACCGAAGCGATGATTATGTAGATGTATCTGATATCCACGTCCCAGAGGGTCAGCGGGCGATAGCTTTCCTCCTGCTGATCTGTCTTTTTCTCCACCACGATACCGTCAAATCTCAGGGAATCCATCATGCTTCCGAAGACCTGCTTGTTTTTGGCGGCGTCTCCGTCACCCGCACTCTGGTATGTTATCTTTACGCACTTGCCGTCGTTGATGGTATATTCCTGCAGACCCTCGATCTTAGTACCGCTGCTGTCATACTCTATCGTAAACGTAAGGAAAAGCGCTCCGCCGTACCTGTTCCTTGAACAGCCGGTATAGACATCGGATTCAAGGAGCTTATCGGCAATGCTCTGAAGCTCACCCTCGTCAAGTGCCGAAAGATCTCCGATTGCCTGGGTATCCTCGGTGCTGTTGACCGTAACATTCACCACGAAGGAAAAATCCTTGGGATAAGCCCTAAGGTAGATATCGTTTTCCTCAAAGGTCTTTGTTATTTCCTCCTTGGTGGTCCTGTTTTGCGCAAGCACAGGATCATCCTTATCCGTATCCCTTGTGATAACGTACATATCCGACGGTACGGATATATACATCCCTGCAGCCTCTATCCTATACTCCACCGGAGTCACGGTTTCGGGCTTGCTTATCTCTGAGCCTTCCTTGCTGTTTTCAAGCTGAGCGCTTGTTTTGCTTTCCTCAGTGCTGACCTGGCTCACCGTTTCGCTTTGGGTGGATGACGACTCAGCTGAAGTCTCGTCAGTGCTTTCATCCTGCGCCGACGCATCATCAGTGCTTTCCTCCTGAGAGCCTTCCTGGGGGTCGTTTTCCTCTGTACTATCTGTATCGCTCTCCTGGGCAGTGCTTTCATCCTGCGTCTCAGAAGTGCTGTTTTCGCCGTCCTCAGACTGCTCCGAAACTGCCGTCTGGCTGCTCTGCTGATCGTCGCTGTCATCGGGTACAGCCAGTGCAGTAGCAGACATTGACAGCATCACAAGTGCAGATACAAGGATAGCTGTTATTCTTTTCATGTATTTTCCTCCCATCGGGTATGCAAATTCCTTTTTCCGATTGTCCTATATCAACATTTACACATAGTACATTATACTTTAACTAAATAAAAAAAACAAGCCCTTACTAATAATTTAGCAGCGGCAGAATTATTGATTTCCGAGACATTATTGAGGTCTCATAATAATACAAAAAAAGCCTGATCCCTACTGGAATCAGGCATGAATCTCTATAAATCAGGCTCTGCTGATAGCAAAACTTTTGTGTTGTCGTTTTTCGGAAGAACTTCGAGCCGCGAGGGGGCAGTTTTGGTTTGTACACAGAGCGAAACGGAGTGCAGCGTGCAGCGCGAATTGGGAACGGCAGCTTGCCGCCCGGCGAGCCCCGGTCCCCATTTTGCGATGAAAGTCACATCGATGCGACAGTTAAATGTCCGCGAGACGATAGTATCAGCCGCGAGGGTGCAGTTTCGGTTTGTACACAGAGCGTAACGTAGTGCAGCGTGCAACGCGAATTGGGAGCGGCAGCTTGCCGCCCGGCGTCACGCTGGTTTGATTTCTTCGATCTGGTAGATCTCGAAGATGTCGCCCTCTTTGATGTCACTGAACCTTTCAAGAGTGATGCCGCACTCAAAGCCTGCGGCCACTTCCTTGACGGAATCCTTGAACCTCTGCAGGGATGCAATTACGTCATCGGCAATAACTATGCCGTCACGCACTACTCTCACCTGCGCTCCTCTCAGCACCTTGCCGCTGAGCACATAGGATCCGGATACCAGACCGACATTCGTGATCTTGTAGGTCTGCCTTACCTCGACCTTGCCAAGCTGAGTTTCCTTATACTTGGGAGCCAGCATACCCTTCATGGCTGCCTCGATCTCCTCAATGCAGTCATAGATAATGCGGTAAAGTCTCATGTCAACGCCGTCACGCTTTGCATTCTCCTCGGCAACCGGGTCGGGTCTTACGTTAAAGCCTACTATGATAGCGTTTGACGCAGATGCCAGCATAACGTCGCTCTCTCTGATAGCGCCGACGCCGCTGTGGATGACGTTTACTCTGATCTCCTCATTGGTCAGCTTCTCAAGAGACTGCCTTACAGCCTCTACAGAACCCTGCACATCAGCCTTGACTATGATCTTGAGCTCCTTCATGTCCTCCAGGCGCATCTGGTCAAACAGATTGTCCAGGGTTACCTTGGTGCGGCTGTTGAAGCGCTCTTCCTTCTCGGTATTCTTCCTCTGCTCAACAAGCTCTCTTGCAAGTCTCTCGTCAAGAACAGAGTTGAAGATATCTCCGCCTGTGGGCACGTCGTCAAGACCCGTTATCTCAACAGGCACGGAAGGCCCTGCACTCTTTACACGCTGACCCTTGTCGTTCATCATGGCTCTTACTCGACCAACAGTAGTGCCGGCCACGATAATGTCGCCTACCTTGAGAGTACCGTTCTGCACCAGAACAGTCGCAATGGGGCCTCTGCCCTTGTCAAGCCTTGCCTCAATGACAGTACCCTTTGCGGCTCTGTCAGGATTAGCTCTCAACTCCTTCATGTCTGCCACAAGAAGAACCATTTCAAGCAGGTCGTCTATGCCCTCCTTGGTATGTGCGGATACCGGGATAACAGGTGTATCGCCGCCCCACTCCTCAGGCACGATCTCATATTCAGTGAGCTGCTGTTTGACCTGCTCGACGTTTGCACCGGGCTTGTCTATCTTGTTGACCGCAACGATGATGGATACGCCGGCGGCCTTGGCATGGTTGATAGCCTCAATGGTCTGTGGCATGATGCCGTCGTCTGCGGCAACAACAAGTATTGCTATATCCGTCACCTGAGCGCCTCTTGCTCTCATGGTGGTAAACGCCTCGTGTCCGGGAGTGTCAAGGAAGGTTATCTCCCTGCCGTCTATGTCAACACGATAGGCGCCGATATGCTGGGTGATGCCGCCCGCCTCGGTTGAGGTAACGTGAGCGTTCCTTATGCTGTCCAGAAGAGATGTCTTTCCGTGGTCAACGTGACCCATTACTACAACAACAGGGGCACGGGTAACGAGGTTCTCATCTGCATCATCACTGTCGTCGATGATCCTCTCCTCGATGGTCTCTATGGTTTCCTTCTCCACCTTTGCATGGAACTCCATAGCAACGAGAGAAGCCGTATCAAAATCTATCACATTGTTGACGCTTGCCATCACTCCGAAGCCCATGAGCTTTGTGATGACCTCGCCTGCTCTTGCCTTGAGTCTGAGAGCCAGCTCGCCCACGGTGATCTCATCCGGGATCTGCACTGTGATCGGCTTGTTCTTTCTGTCCTTTTCAATGCGGCGCAGTCTTTCCTGCTCCGTCTCCTTGCGGGAATTTCTGGGCTTGCCCTTCTGCTGTGAGCGCTGGGTGATCTTCTGCTTGGAAACGGTATTGACATTGTGCATCTTTTCGCTGGCGAGACGGTCATACTTCTCGTTGTAGCGTTCTATATCCACATTTGATGAACGGGTGTTGATAACACGGCTCCTGCTGCCAAAGGAATCGTCTGAGTTGCCGGCATTGGCCTGGGCGCCCTGCTGTGTTTTTGCAGGAGCTGCTTTCTGGTGCTGGGGCGCACCTGCATCCTTGACGTTTTTCTTGTCCTTGAGCTGGGGCTTGCTTTCCTGGGGCTTGCCCTGCTGAGGCTTTGGCTGACGCTGCTTATCCGCAGGCTTGTCGTTCTTCTGCTTTGCAGCCTTCTCCGGCTGCTTTTCGGCTGCTGCCGGCTCAGCCTTGGTCTCCGGCTTTGCAGTCTCCTTTACCTCTGCCGGAGCGGGCTTTTCCTCCTCACGGTCAGTGGCAGAAGCAAAATACTCGTCAAAGCTGCTTACAGCGTTTGCCTGTGTAAAATGCTCAAAAACCACATTCAGCTCCTCCTCCGAAAGAGCCGTTGCAGGCTTTTTGATAACATTCAGACGGTTTTTGAGTACGTCTGCTACCTCCTTGTTGGATACATTCAGATCCTTGGCTACCTCACTAAGCTTATATTTTATCATATACATTCCTCCTGACTGTTCTGTGCACAAAGGGACTTTATCTTATCGGCAAAGCCGTTGTCGTTCACGGCGATCACTCCGGTACTCCTTCGTCCTACGGCGTGGCCTATCTCCTCCATGCCATAACCGCATGACAATACGCAGGTCCCGCATTGCTCCGCTATTTTTCTTATCGCTGATTCTGTTCTCTCCGAAAGCTCCTGTGACAGCAGCACCAGTGCAGCTTCTCCATTTCTCACCGAATCCGCCGCTGCGTCAAAGCCCATGGAGATCTTGCCTGCCCGTCTCATCAGACCAAGCAGGGACAACAGCCTGTTATCCATAAATGCCGATCCCTCCGTTCCGATACTCTGTATGCTCCGGAAACCGCAGCCTATTCTCCGTCAAGCTCCTGTTCCAGCCGCTCATACACGTCATCGGGTATTTTACAGCTGAACGCCCTTTCAAATCGTCTTGCTTTTCTTGCCGCTCTGAGACATTCCCTGCTCCTGCAGACATAAGCGCCTCTGCCCGGCTTTTTGCCCGTCAGGTCCACGCTTATTTCGCCGCTTTTGATAACAGCCCCGTTTTCATCGGTTTCATCCGGAGCCTTGACGACTCTCACAAGCTGCTTTTTTTCCTTCATTTCTCCGCAGCCAGTGCATTTCCTCATGGGCACCTTTCTCTGCTTCATTCACCCACCTCCATTTATATGCTGACAACGCTCTCGTGAGCATTATTCGGCAGGTGTTTCCTCATCCGCAGGGATGACGTCATTTGTCTCCTCCGGCAATTCTGCATCCACATCGGCAGCAGGTGCCGGCTCGTTCTCCTCGTCCTCTCCAAAGAAGCCGCTTTCGGGACGGATATCTATTTTCCATCCGGTAAGCTTTGCTGCCAGACGGACATTCTGTCCCTTGTTGCCTATAGCCAGTGAGAGCTGACTGTCAGGCACCGTTGCCTTGCAGACCTTTTCGTTGTCGGGATCAATATCTATCTTGACTACCTCAGCAGGCGACAGCGCTGCGGAGATATATTTCTCAGGATCGTCACAATATTCAATAATATCTATTTTCTCTCCGCCCAGCACCTCGACTATGGTGCTGACACGCTGTCCTCTCGGACCAATGCAGGCGCCCACTGCATCAACATTCTCGTCACGGCTGAAGACAGCGATCTTCGTTCTGGAGCCTGCCTCTCTTGATATTGCCTTGATCTCCACCACTCCGTCAAATATCTCAGGCACCTCAGCCTCAAACAGTCTCTTTACCAGGTCAGGATGTGTTCTTGAAATAATCGCTCTCGGCTCCTTGCCGCCGGTCTTTACGTCTACGATAAACACCTTAATATCACTGCCCTCGGTGATGACCTCGCCGTTTATCTGTTCATTCTTCGGAAGCACTGCTATGGATTTGCCAAGGCGCAGGGTCGCATTGCCGGTTTTGGGATCTACCTGCTCGACTCTTGCGGTGACTATCTCTCTGAGCTTGCTCTGATACTCTGCAAGTGCCTGTCCCTTCTCTCCGTCACGAATGCCCTGACGGATGATGTTTCTTGCCGTTTGCACTGCTATTCTTCCAAAGTCTCTCGGGTCAAGCTTTATGCCCACCTTGTCTCCGGGCATTGCAGTCCTTGATATCTTTCTTGCGTCATCGATGAAGATCTCCCTGTTCTTGTCAGTGACCTCTTCGTCCACCACGGTCTTTCTGAGATACACCTCAAAGCTTCCCTTGACAGGGTCGATATCGATAAGCACATCCTCATTTCCGCCGTAGGTATTCTTGCACCCGGTGATGATAGCCTTCTCGATCTGGCTTATCATAAAATCCACAGGAATGCCTCTTTCCTTTTCCATAAGCGCAAGGGCTTCAAAAAGCTCCCTGTTTCTGTTCTCCTGCTCGTTTTCGGTTTTTTTCTTTGCCTTTGCCATGAGTAACCCTCCGTTATTAATTGTAAGACAGGCCGCAGCCCTCATATTTCAAAAGAAGCATCAAAGCTCAAAGTCATCCAGCTTGATATACACCGTGTCTTTTTTGTTTATCACCTTTTCGGTGCCCTCACAGACGACGGTGACCGTATCCTTGTCATGTGCCACAAGCGTGCCCGAAAGCTCTCTGTTACCGCTGTCGTCAGGTCGGATCAGCTTTATCATTACCTCAGCACCGAGAAATGCATCAAAGTGTTCCGGCTTAATGAGTTCTCTTTCGATACCCGGTGACGACACCTCAAGGATATAGTTTTGTTCGATAGGATCCAGCTCGTCCAGGGGCTGATCCACAGCTCTTGTCAGGTTTTCGCAGTCCTCTATGGTAACTCCGCTGTCCTTATCGATGAATATTCTCAGGTACCATTCTGCGCCCTCCTTGAGGAAGCGCACATCCCAGAGGGACAGACCCATTTCTTCGGCGATAGGTTTAACAAGTCCGGTTACCAGTTCTACGGTATTACCCTTTTTGTTTTTCTTTTCAGCCATATTATCTCCCATTTCCGGTCTGTCAGAAAAGCAGACCTCCCTATTAACGATAAAAGAGCGGGTCGCCCCACTCTTTTGTCAATAACCATATTCATACTAAAACTATATTATCACACCTTTTCCGATTTTGCAAGTCATTTTCCCAAAAAAGGCGCAGAGCCGGCGCTCCCAACTTTGCGCTGGCAGAGCGTCTGATTTCTCAGTTGGCTACTCGCGGCTGTCAGTATTGCTCAAAGACGACAACAACGTTTTCGGGGGTGTCGGGGGAACTTTTTCGCAAAAGTTCCACTGACCGGATTCCAAAGGCAGAGCCTTTGGTCAGGGGTTTGGGGGACGAAGTCCACCAACTTATCAAGACACCCACCTGATTCCGGCAGGAATCAGGCAAATTATTACTTACTCTGTACCGTCAGAAAGCATATTCAGCAAGCAGGTCTCAACGGCTTGTGCAAGACGGCTGTGAGCCTGTGCACCAAGGTGTATGCCGTCAGATGGGTCTGTCTCAGCATACTTTGCGGCATCAAGAAAAGCACAGCCGCATTTTCTGGCAAGCTCGCTGTATCTCACTGCAAGGCGCTTTGACACCTCAATGCTGCGGTCATCAAAGTTTTCCGCAAAACGTCCAAGCTTTACGCCCTCGTTGACCACAGCAGGCGACACAATAAGGATACGAATACCCGGATCAAAGACCCTCGCCATGGACACAAGCACCTCAAGCCCTTTGGTTATCACTTCCTCGTCCGCTGCAAATTTGATCTTGCAGTCGTTGGTGCCCAGCATGATAACAAGACAGTCCACCGGGTCATGCTCACGCAGCACGCTGTCAAACACAAGGCTGCCGTTCCTGCCCTCTTCTACAGGGTCATCAAAAACGGTGGTCCTTCCGTTTTTACCCTCCTCAATGACGGTCATTCCCCTTTTTGCAAGGCTGTTTTTCAGTCTGCCCGCCCATCTTGTGTTTTCGTCAAACCTGTCACCCAGCGCAGGCACATATCCATAAGTATTGGAATCTCCAAAGCACACGATTTTCTTCAAGCTTTCCATCTCCCGGTAATTTTTCATCTATTGTACCACACTGTCCGGTGATATTCAATGCCTGCCGCTTTATGGTATCTCAACCGTTATTTAACCAATTCCTACGGGCTTGAATAAATGCGCAAATTGTTGTATAATAGAGCTGAAATATTATACAAGTTTAAAAGGGCTGATCTCACAATGACAGAAGAAACAAGGAAAGAAATAATATCCCTCAGGAAAAAAATTATTGAGAACGAGTTTTCAAACCTCAACGATATGCAAAGGACAGCCGCTCTGACGGTAAAGGGGCCGCTGCTTATCCTGGCAGGCGCCGGAAGCGGAAAAACCACTGTGCTCGTCAACCGTGTGGCACATATCCTGCGCTGGGGCGAGGCATACGAGAGCGACAGTGTCTTCGGTGAGTATTCGGCGGAGGAAACTGCGCTTATCAGGCTGGCTGCGGAAGGCACTGCAACTCTGTCTGATGAATTGGCACAAAAGCTCTCTGTATCAAGGGTCAACCCCTGGAGAATACTCGCCATTACCTTTACAAACAAGGCCGCAAACGAGCTGAAGGAAAGGATATGCGCAAGGGTAGGAGAGCAGGGGTCTGATATATGGGCGTCCACCTTCCATGCCTGCTGCACAAGGATACTCCGCAGGTTTGGTGAAAACATCGGCTTTACGTCCCATTTTACCATATATGACACGGACGACCAGAAGCGGCTTATCAAGGATTGCATGAAGGCCCTCAGCATAGACGAAAAATTCCTGCCGGTAAAGGCGGTAATGTCGGAGATATCAAGTGCCAAGGACTCTATGACAAGCCCCGAAGACTACACGAGCATGGCACTTTCGGATTCAAGGCTCAACTCCATAGCAAAGGTCTACACCCTTTATCAGAAAAGGCTGTCCGAATCCGACGCCATGGATTTTGACGATATAATTATGCACACCGTTGAGCTTTTTACAAAATTCCCGGACGTGCTTGAGCACTACAGCGAGCAGTTCAGATACATCATGGTGGACGAGTATCAGGACACCAACAGGATACAGTATGAGCTGGTGCGCCTGCTTGCTTCAAAGCACCACAATCTTTGCGTTGTGGGCGACGACGATCAGAGCATCTATAAATTCAGAGGCGCTACCATAAGAAATATCCTTGACTTCGAGGATGACTTTGAGTGTGCCCGCACGATCAAGCTTGAACAGAACTACCGCTCAACAAAGACCATCCTTTCCGCCGCAAACGGGGTCATCAGCAACAACAGTGAGCGCAAGTCAAAGACCCTGTGGACAGAAAACAAAAAGGGCAACAAGATCACCGTCTACTCAGCATCAGATGAAAGAGACGAAAGCGACTACATTACTAAGGATATCCAGGAGAGAGTCAGAAAGGGCGGCAGCTATTCCGACAATGCGATCCTGTACAGGATGAACTCCCAGTCCCAGAGCATAGAACGAGCCTTTATCTATGCAGGCATCCCATACAAGGTAGTGGGAGGCAGACGCTTCTTTGAGCGCAGGGAGATCCGTGACATGATCGCCTATCTTGCCGTCATAAGCAATCACAGCGATAACATAAGATTGAAAAGGATAATCAACATCCCCAAGCGAGGCATAGGGGATAAGACCGTAAGCACTATCGAGGAGATAAGCTCTGCACTCGGACAGAGCATGATCGAAACAATGCGCCGCTCAGATGAGTTTGAGGCTCTGGCAAAGAGCAGCAAAAAGCTCAAGGAATTCTGCTCTATGATAGACGAGCTGACCGAAATGTCAGAAAGCACCTCAGTCTGCGACACCTATACCGAGCTGCTGAAAAGGCTCGACTACCGGAACTATCTCATAAAGTCCACCGACTACACCGAAACGGCGGTCGAAAACGTAGAGGAGCTGGCAAACAGCATTTCACAGTATGAAAACGACACTACGGAGACCGGAGAAAAGCCCTCCCTCCAGGGCTTCCTTGAGGAGAGCGCACTGCTGACGGATATTGACGGCCTTGACAACGACGGTGACTGCACCGTTATGATGACACTGCACAACGCAAAGGGACTGGAGTTTAACAATGTCTATATTCCGGGCATGGAGGAAAATGTTTTCCCCGGATATCAGTCCACACTCAACCCCAACGAAATGCAGGAGGAGCGCCGCCTTGCCTATGTGGGAATAACACGGGCTCGAAAGGAGCTTACCCTGATCCACGCCGCAAACCGAATGGTTTTCGGACACACCAACCGGAACCGCCCGTCAAGGTTCATTGGGGAGATCCCCGATGAGCTCAAAAAAACCGTATCCCGGGTCATCGCTCCCGTAGATCTGCCGCAAATAGACATTCCCGACAAGAGATCCGCCCGCCGTGCCGACTTTGCCGCCAGCAAGATCATCACCTCCGTGACCGAAAACAAGCCTGTGCAGACCTTTACCGTAGGTATGCGTGTCAGGCACAGGATATTCGGAGACGGCTCAGTGCTTGA
>CACXMR010000057.1 GCA_902768825.1 uncultured Ruminococcus sp. | reverse complement strand
TTCGGCCTACGGCAGCATGGCTATCAAAATGTTTGATATTTCACTGGGCAGTGCGTTGCTTCTTGTGGGCGGGATAGCGCTCATGCTGTTTATAGTGCAAATGGTGACGCTGCTTATTTTTTGTTTATGCAGTGCAAGACCGGGACTTACTAATTATTTCAAATACTTTATCTACTCCCTTGCGCTCTATGCCCTGGCATCCGTCATTGCGTATATGTTTATAAACGGCATGACCCTTGAGAACCTCTACTCTGCAATAACCCTGCCTTTCCTTGAATATGTGCCATTTATCGGCTGGGTGCACGGAGTTGTTTTCGGTGCCATCTGGGGGGATACAGTCAGGGCATTGATCTTTTTGTCACTGCTGCTTTTTAGCTGTCTTGTCTCTGTCATTGCCTTCCGGCTCACAAAGCTTGACTACTATGAGGATGTGCTGCAGAATGCCGAGAACTATTATCGGATCGTTTCAGGGTGCGCAAAACAGGCATTAAGAGGGGCAGCGGAGCCTCGGCTATTTTCTTTAAGCACCTGCGTGAAGGCTCCAGACGTTCAAGGCTGATGTTCTTTAACATCAATACCATAGTCCTGATCGGTTTGTCGGCTGTGATAGGCCTTGCGATGAAGAGCTTTTTTGGCAGTCAGGACAGAGCAACCATTATTTACATAGGCACCGCCGTGATCTGCGCCTATGTGCAGTTCTTTTTCAGTGCGGCAGGGGATTGGGTAAAGGAGCTCAACAAGCCTTATATCTTCCTTATCCCGGACGACCCTGTTAAAAAGCTTATCATGGCAGGTGCAACGAGTATAATCAAGCCCTTCATTGACGGAACGATAGCGTTTCTGCTGCTTTATGTGCTTGTTGGCGGGCATTTTATAGATGCGGTGGCCTGCATCCTTGCTTACGGAAGCTTTGGCTGCATTTACATATCCTCAAACATCCTTGCCCAGCGGATCGTGGGCATCAGCGGCAACAGGGGAGTTTTCATTGCGTTCTACATGGGCATAATCGTCCTGCTGATGATTCCGGGCATTGTGGCAGGAGTATTGTTGCTATCCTCTGTAGGAGCAGAGCTGACCGTTATAGCAGCCACCATTCTGACCCTTCCCGTCACGGCGTGGAACATCTTCGTTTCGTTTATGATCTTCCTCCTGTGCAGGAATCTCCTGAACAACATAGAATAGGCGGCGAGCCGCCGGTCCCTTTTCGCATTGTAACATCGTCTGACTTGCAACTTGACCGCTTGCAGTTCTTGCTATCTTCCATTCCGCGGACACAAAAGTTTATTGTCCGAGTAGCTTTCATCGCGAAATGGGGGAGCGGCAGCTTACCGCAAGTTTTGGTCAAGCTTTTTCAAAAGCTTGCAGGATCCAAGGACTGAGTCTTTGGTCGCTCTCCGCAGAGAGCGAAACACTCTGAGGGGTTCGGGGGGGCGCAGCCCCATGACATCTCAATGCTAAAGCCCCCAGCGCAGAGTGTCTGATTCCTTAGTTGGCGCTGCAAAAGTTCCCCTGACTGGTGGGAAAGTTCTTAAAGGGTATTTACAAAAACGGATTTTTATTCTATAATAGATAAGTTGATATTGTTTTTACTATTGATAGGAAACGGTGAATTGATATGTTACAATTTGAAGAGCTGAAGCTGCAGCTAACTGCGCTGGAGCCTGACATCGAGGAGCTGTCAAAGGCTCTCGGACTTGAAAAGATGAAAATGGAGATCGAGCAGCTTGAACAGAGAGCTGCCCAGCCCGGTTTCTGGGACGATGTGGAAAACTCACAGAAGGTACTCCAGAAAACCGGAGCGCTCAAAAACAAGGTCGCAGCCTATGATGGTCTTGTCTCCGCTTATGAGGATACCCTTGCGCTGATAGAGCTTGCTAACGAGGAGGAGGATCTTTCTCTGCTGGAGGAGGCTCAGCAGGAGCTTGACAAAGTCGTCCGTGAGCTTGACAAGCAGAAGCTCCAGACTCTTCTCACTGGTGAATATGATTCCAAAAACGCCATCCTTACATTCCATGCCGGTGCAGGCGGCACTGAGGCACAGGATTGGGCGGAAATGCTCTACAGGATGTATAACAAGTGGTCAGATCAGCACGGCTTCAAGGCAAAGACCGTGGATTATCTTGACGGCGATGAGGCTGGTCTGAAAAGTGCAGTGCTTCTCATCGAGGGCGAAAATGCCTATGGCTACCTCAAAAGCGAATCGGGAGTCCATCGTCTGGTGAGAGTGTCTCCCTTTGACGCATCGGGAAGAAGGCACACCTCCTTTGCATCCCTTGAGGTAATGCCTGAGATGGATAATACCATAGATGTGGAGATACGCCCTGAGGACGTGAAGATGGATGTTTACCGTGCGTCGGGTGCCGGCGGTCAGAAAGTAAACAAGACCTCCTCCGCTGTAAGACTGACACACATCCCGACAGGTATAGTGGTGGCTTCTCAGGTGGAAAGAAGCCAGTTCCAGAACAGAGATATCGCTATGATGATGCTCAAATCAAAGCTCATCGAGATCAAGGAAAGGGAGCACCTGGAAAAGATCGAGGATATCAAGGGCGTACAGAAGGAGATCGCCTGGGGCGCACAGATACGCTCCTATGTGTTCATGCCCTACACCATGGTCAAGGATCACAGGACGGGCTTTGAAACGGGTAATATCAATGCGGTCATGGACGGTGACCTTGACGGATTTATCAATGCCTATCTCAAGGCGGCAAGTCTCAATAAGCTTAATGAAAACTATTCTGAGGAATGAAAGATAAATAGTCTTTCCGGGTCGGTAAGGATTTACCGGCCCTTTGTTTTGTCTGAATTATGTACAGGAAATTACCCCATGTGAAAATGATGGCTTTTCATTTTTTTGAAATGTGGTATAATACTGTTAGTCAATAAAAAGGAGAGTGAGTCTATGCTGAGAATAATCGCCGGCAGGAGCGGCAGCGGCAAGACAGAGCTGATACATCGTGAGATTTGCAGCCGTGCAGGGCTTGATGACATCATCCTGATAGTGCCGGAGCAGAGCAGCTTTCAGTATGAAAAAAGAATGCTTGATGACCTCGGGGCAAGAAAAGCCTCCGCTGTCTCCGTCAGGAGCTTTAAAAGACTGTATGACACGGCCTGTGAGCTTTACGGAGGAGGAGAAGGCAAGCAGATCGATGAGGGTGTGCGCACAGTGCTTATGAGCATAGCGGCTGAGAGCCTTGGGGACAGGCTTGTGATGTATGGAGGCAGAAGCAGACGTGGTGATTTTGCTGAGCTTATGTCGAGGGCGATAAATGAGTTTAAGATGTGTGCCATCACTCCGGCGCAGCTTGCAGCGGCATCAGAAAAAACAAGCAACGAACGTCTCAGAATGAAGCTCAGCGAGAGTGCGGCTATCTATGAGGCTTATAACGCACTATTAGGCAGCACCTATATCGACCCGGACGATGACCTTGCAAGGCTTGAAAGGATCCTTGAGGAGCATCCCTATTTCCGGGACAAGGTGGTATATATTGACTCCTTCAACGGCTTTTCCGGTCAGGAGATGCGCATAATCCGTCTGATGCTGATGCAGGCAAGGGAGGTAGTGGTTGCCCTGTGCTGCGATGACAGTCCTTCCGGGATGGTGGATTCTTCTGTTTTCAGAGAGCCGGACATCACGCTGAGGAGTCTTGTGTCCCTTGCAAAGCAATGCGATACTGAGGTCAGTGAAATATGCAGGCTTACCGACGCACCGAGATTTAAAAATCCGTCGCTTGCCGCCATTGAGGAATCGGTTTTCCGCTTTGACGGAGATCCCTATTATACGGATGACGGAGCTGTACAGATATACGAGGCGGATGATGAATTTGATGAGGTAAAGCAGGCCGCAAGATCCATCTGTGCTTTAGAGAGAGACGAGGGCTATGCCTACAATGACATCACCATAATACTGCGTGACCCGGAGACCTACAGCAGCATAATAGAATCGGAGTTTCCGAAATACGGCATACCCTTTTTTATGTCACAGGCTCAGTCTCTCGAAGAAAAGGCACTTGTCAGGCTCATACTATCCGCCTTTGATATAGTCCATTCCTCTTTCAATACCGAGAGCATCATGACCTTCCTGAAAACCGGACTGACCACACTTTCAAACGAGGAGGTCTGCCGCCTTGAAAACTACGCCTATATGTGGGATATCAGAGGTGTGCGCTGGAAATCTCCATTCACCATGAACCCGGATGGAAACGTGGAGGAGCTTGACGCATCTGAGCTGGAGTCTATTGAGGCTATGAGAAAAATGGTGATAGCGCCCCTTGTGGAGTTTTCCCGGAAGCTGTCCGACTCGGTAAGCGGAGGAGATATCACAAGGGCAGTTTATGAGCTGCTGTGCAGGGAGGGTACGGATCAGAAGCTGAAGGAGCTGGCAAGGAGCTTTGAACGGCCGGAGGAGCTTCACAAAAAGGAGACTGAGGCAAGGGTATGGGATATAGCAATGACCATCCTTGACAAGATGTATACAGTGCTCAGGGACATCCCCGTTGACAGCCGGAGATATCTTGAGCTTTTGAAGCTTATGATAAGAAAGAACCCCATTTCCGATATACCTCAGACCCTCGATCATGTGGTCATCGGTACGGCAGGCAACATCAGGAATCTCTCCCAGAGAGCGGTATTCGTTTTAGGCGCTCTTGAAGGGGTTTTTCCGGCGGTTCCGGCAACGACAGGGCTGTTCAGCGACAGCGAGCGAACGGCACTCCTGAGCATAGAGCTGCCCCTTTATGATTCATCCTTCGGGATGGCGCTGAAGGAAAAGTTCAATGCCTATGCAGCCTTGTCACTTCCGTCGGAAAAATTATACATAAGCAGATACCTTACTAATCTGAAGGGCGCCCACTGTGAGGAATCGGTCATCATCAAAGAGGTAAAGGCAATACTTCCAAATGTGAGGGTCAGAAGGCACGGTGACCTGACCCTGGAGGAGCTGTTTTGTACTGACGCCCAGACCTTTGAGGAATGTGCCCTGCACTGGAGAGAAAACAGTTCCCTGTCAGCTTCCCTCAAGAGGCACTTTGAGGCTTCCCCCCAATACTCCGGCAGACTTTCCGCTATATCAAGGCTTGTGGATGACGAGCCTTATCGCATAACCTCACGATCAAGGACCCACAGGCTTTTCGGAGAAAAAATGATACTTTCCGCTTCCCAGGTGGAAAACTATTATCAGTGTCCGTTCCTTTACTTCTGCCGTTACGGGCTCAAAGCCTCTCCGAGAAAAAGAGCCGACATGAATGCCGGAATCTATGGCAGTGCGGTGCATTACATCCTTGAGAGCATACTCTCAAAGGAGGAGCTGTCAAAGCTGCGTGAAAAGGACCGCTCCGAAAGACTTTCGCTTATCAGGAAATACATCGATGAATACATAGATACCATAGGCGGCAGGGGCGACAGGACAAAACGCTTCATGGCACAGTTTGGCATTATCGAGAGGAATATTCTGATACTTCTGGGGCACCTGATAGAGGAGTCTGAGGTGTGCAGCTTCAAGCCCTCGGACTTTGAGCTGGAGATCGGCAAGGAAAGCGGCATCCCTCAGTATGAGCTTGCCCTTCCTGAGGGTGAGACGATAAGCGTTGTGGGCAAGGTTGACAGGGTGGATACCTTTGTCAGCGGCGGAAACAAATATATCAGGATAATCGACTACAAAACAGGCACAAAGACCTTCCGTCTTTCGGATGTGATCTATGGTCTTAACCTGCAGATGCTTCTTTATCTTTCCATAATCGAAAAAAACGGCGGCAGTCATTTTTCCGAAGAGGATAAATACAGGCTTGCTCCGGCAGGCATTCTCTATATGCCGGCAACCCCTGAGTCAAAGCCCGGTCAGTATGAGTCAAAGGAGATACATGAGGCGGTGCTGAAGGCTTCCGCATGAACGGACTGCTGATAAACGATCCGGAGATACTTGCGGCGATGGAGAAGGACGGAGAGGGAGTGTTCATTCCGGCAAAGCTTGACAAGGAGGGCAAGCCGGTGAAGTCGGACAACTGTCTTGCGACCCTGGAGACCTACGGAAGGATCTTCCGCTATGTAAACAAAAAGCTCACCTCAATGGCTCAGTCTCTCTATGAGGGAGATGTCAGGAGGGAGCCTGTCAAGGGCGGCGGCACTGACGCCTGCAGGTACTGCGACTATAAGACTGTCTGCGGCTTTGAAAAGGGCAAGCCCTTCAGGAAAAACTTAAGGCTCGATCATAGCGCAGCCGTTCAGGCCATAACAGAGGAGGATGAGGAAAATGAGTGAGATGACTTTCACACCGGCACAGCAGGACGCTGTCAATGCCACTGGCGGGTCTGTGATCGTTTCCGCAGCGGCAGGCTCCGGCAAAACGAGAGTTCTTGTCCAGAGAGTGATAAGGCTATTGACGGATGCGGATTCTCCACTGGAAGCGGACAGGCTTCTTATGGTGACCTTTACAAAAGCGGCAGCCGATGAGATGCGAAGCAGGATATCCGATGCCATAGATAAAAAGCTCTTCTATGAGCCAAACAATTCCATGCTCCGGCGTCAGCAGGTGCTCCTTGCAAATGCGGACATCTGCACTATTCACAGCTTTTGCAGCAGGATCATCAGGGAAAACTTTTATCTTCTCGATATTGACCAGGATTTCCGCATTATCACGGAGGGAGAGGCTGCGATTCTCCGGCAGAGGCTTTTGTCGGAGATGATCGAGGAAAGGCTTGCATCCGGCGATCAGGGCTTTATAGCTTTGTCTGAGGTGCTTTCATCCTCACGCACCGACAGGAATATGGAGAAAATACTCCTTGACGTATATGACAGTGCCTGTTCACATCCGTTCCCTGATATCTGGCTGAGTACGGTTTCCGGCTTCTATGACCCGGACATTCCTCTTGAAAACACCCGCTATGCCATGGTGGCAATGGATAAGCTCAGGGCTGCGCTGTCGGATATGAGTTCAATGCTTTGCACTGCCCAGGAGGTCATCATGTCAAATCCGGCTTTTTGCACCGGAGCCGCCACCTCTGCAGAAAACAAGCTTAATTATCTCCGGTCCTTTCTTGATTCCCTCAGCCGGAGTGTCCAAAGCGATAACTGGAACACTATCAGCGACTGCATAAGCTCCTTTGGGAAATACAAATATATGAAGCCCAGGAGCAAAAAGCTGGACTTTACCGAAGAGGAATGTATCATAATACAAAATGTCTTTGACTATATTGACAACACTGTTATAGACGGTCTGAGACCGATTTTCGGGATAAGCAGGGAGACCTATCAGAGCTCAACCCAGGAGCTTTATCCTGCGGTTGTGTCCATGTGCTCGCTGCTGAAGGATTTCGGGGACAGATATTTCAGTGCAAAAAAGGAAAGGGGAGTCCTTGATTTTTCGGACCTTGAGCACCTGATGCTGAAGCTGCTTGTGGATGTCACGGACAGGGGCTATGAAAAGACTCCCTTTGCAAAGGCGCTCTCTGAGCATTACGACCAGATCATGGTTGACGAATATCAGGACACCAACGAGACCCAGGAAACGATATTCCGGTTTCTTTCAAGGGATGAAAGCAATCTGTTTGTAGTTGGCGACATAAAGCAGAGCATCTACCGTTTCAGAGAGGCAATGCCGGAGATATTCAAGCGCAGAAGGAGCAGCAGCACCCTTTATGACAGGAATGCACCTGCATTTCCGGCAAAGATCATTCTTGACAGGAATTTCCGCAGCAGGGAAGGAATAATCGACAGTGTAAACTTTATCTTCCGCTCCGTCATGTCGGAGAGGGTGGGTGAGATAGAGTATAACGATGAGGAAAAGCTTACCGTGGGAGCCGACTACCCTGAAACAAACGATACTTCCCTCGAACTGCATCTCCTTGACATAGAATCAACTGAGGACGGCACCGAGGATGAGGGCGAGGAAGAAAACACATATCAGCGAGAGGCGAGATACATCGCATCAATCATAAAGAAAAAGGTTGCAGAGGGTATGCTGATAAAGGACGGCGACAGGCAGAGACCTGTGACCTATGGGGATTTTGCGGTGCTCATGCGCTTTCTCAGCTCTCACGGTCAGGAATATGCCGATGTGCTCAATTCCTGCGGCATCCCCGCCTACATCGACAAGCCCTACAGTCTTTTCGGGTGCTATGAGGTGAATATCCTGATTTCACTGCTGAAGATAATTGACAATCCTTTGCAGGATATTCCCATGCTTGCACTGCTGCTCAGTCCTGTGTTTGGCTTTACTGCCGACGACCTTGCCGACCTTAAAACCGGGTATAAGGGCAGGTTTATCTTTAACAGGCTGTGCAGGTGCCTTGACAAGGATGAGGAAAAGGCCTCATCTCTCTATGCTAAGTGCCGATATTTCAGTGATGTTCTTGCTGGTCTGAGAAGACTGTCCGTGACGGTATCCGCAAGCAGGTTGCTCAACGGCTTTTTTGAGCAGACAGGCTACATCTGCATCCTCAGCGCTGCATCAAACGGCGGGATAAGAGTGCATAACATTCGCAAGTTTATGAGCTTCGTGAATGATTATGAAAAGAGCGGCAAAAGCAGCATAGCTGACCTTGTGCGATATATCAATTATTTAGAGGAAAACGGCACAGACATCACTGCAGAGGACAGCGCCCCGGTGGATTCCGTCAGGATAATGACGATACATCATTCAAAGGGACTGGAATATCCTGTGGTGATTATGGCAGGAATGAATGCAAAGGGCAATTCCGGAGCAGATGAGGTGCTGTGTCATGCGGATCTTGGCCTTGGCTTGAAGAGACTTGACCGCAGCGACCTTACAAGATACAACACCCTGCAGCGGAATGTGATCGCTTCCTTCAAAGCGTCGGAGGAGATCAGCGAAGCCATGCGTGTGTTCTATGTAGCGCTGACCAGGGCAAAGGAAAAGATTATCTCGGTTGTTTCCTATCCAAGACTCAATTCAGGCAGCATTGACAAGAAGATTAAGGCCATAGCTTCATCACTGAGTATTGCTGACGGCAGGATTTCCCCAATGACCGTGGGTTCAACCCTGTCCCTTGCCGACTGGATGGTGATGTGTGCCCTTATACACCCGGACATGAAGGAGCTTCGTGCCGATGCAGGCAGACCGGAGCTTGCATTCCTGCCTACTGCCTCACGATGGGAATACCACAGGATCCGAGAGCTTCCGGAGGATGAGCAGGCGGAGGTAATCTCAGATGATCGGGCCGAATATGATACAGGGCTCTGCACTCTTCTCAGTGAAAGATCATGCCATACATACAGCCACAGTCAGAGAACTGCTATCCTTTCCAAGGTCTCGGCTTCGGCGCTTGTGCATAAGGTACTCATTGACAGGCACATTGCATCCTCAAGGCCTGCCTTCATGCAGGAGGGCGCTCTCACCGGCGCAGAAAAGGGAACGGCAGTGCATACCTTCCTGCAGCACGCTGATTTTTATTCCCTTGGTGCTGACCCAGAGGGAGAGCTTGACAGGCTCGTGAGAGAGGGCTTCCTGACGCCGGTGCAGGCGTCCGTCATAGAAAAACAGGATATTGATGGGTTTGTCAGATCAGAGATCTACAGACACATCATCTCCTGCCAGAGAATACTCAGGGAGCACAGGTTTACTGTCAATATTCCGGCATCGGACATCGACCCTTCATATCCGCAGGATGAAAAGGTGATCCTGCAGGGAGCCATTGACTGCATGATATTTGAGCCGGACGGAATAATAATAGTGGATTACAAGACCGACAGAGTGAAGAGTATGTCAGAGCTTTGCAACAGATACGCTTTGCAGCTAAAGCTCTATAAGAGGGCTGCCGATCAGCTTTTTGATCTTCCTGTAAAGAAGTGCTGCATATACTCCATCTCTCTTGCTCAGGAAACAGATGTCCCTCTTGACTGATTATCATAACCATTCCCGCTTTCTCATAGAATAGGGCATAGAGACGTGTGCTTTATGCCTTATTTTTTGGAGGAGGAATAGACATGGATGTATTGTCTGCCCTTGCAGCGGCATTGTCCCTGGCGGCTGATGCTATGGCTGTATCCGTTTGCTGCGGACTGAAAAGCAGAGGAAGCTTCCGTAAAACGGCTTTCACTGCGGCGGTGATGTTTGGCGTTTTCCAGATGCTCATGCCGGTTTTGGGCTGGAGCATAGGCAGGGTGGGCAGCAATGCGCTGGGGGCCGGTCAGAAGCTTGTTGCTTTTGGGATACTCCTCATCCTTGGAATAAAGATGATCTATGACGCCCGCAGTGAACAGGTTTCAGCTATGGGTGACATTGCCATAAAGGAGCTTGTGATGCTTGCGTTTGCCACAAGCATTGACGCCCTCGCCCTTGGAACGGTTTTGCCGTTGGCGGTCAGGGCCGACACTCCCGCAAGGATGATACTTGCAGTTTTTATCATTGGTGCGGTTACGTTTGTGCTGTCCCTTGCAGGCTTTTATCTCGGAAGAAGGTTCCGCTGGGTGAGGCCCTTTCGTGCCTGTATCATCGGCGGAATGATACTCATACTCCTTGGGATAAAGGTGATGATATCGGGTTAGTTTTTGGGCTGGATTTCTATAAGTGATTATAATGTTACAAATCAGACATTTTTAATAAATTTATTGATTTTCTGACACTTAATATGCTATAATCATTTCAAAGGGAATGAGGTGCTGAAAATGAATGACGAAACAACCGTAAAGCTTTCAGAGTTTTCCGAAAACAGCAAGGAAAAGCTCTCCTTGGAGGATCAGGTCGAGATCCTGCAAAAAAAGCTTGAACAGGCGGAAATAACTGCCACCGATAAAGGCATTGCCCTGATAGAGATGACAGCCGGCAGAAATGCTTTGTATCATTCACTGCAGGAGGCTCAGATGCGCCTTGCTGAGGTTACAGGTCAGTATGAAAACGATGTAGAGTCCTATAAGAGGGAGCTTGATAATTGTCTGAAGGAAAAACGCCAGCTACAGGAGCAGTATGATTCCGTGGTGATTAAGGCAAAGAGATATGACGAGCTGCAGGAAAGCATTATCAAGATCAAGATGAAGGCTGAGATCAAGGCCCATGAAATGATCGATGACGCCCAGGAAAAGACCATGGATGCGGTCAATCTCATAGATAATATCGAAAAGGAAATGAAGCTTTTCAGGGAAGACCTTACCTTCCTGCGCCGTGACATAAAGATCGGCACACTCACACTTGATGACAGGCTGGATAATGTGGATGTAAGGCTGACTAAAAATCTCAACAAGCTGCTGGCTATTAAGGAGAGCTTTTATGTCGTAAATTCCCTGCCGCTGGACGAGCCTGTTCCGGCATCGGGAGATGCACCGTATATTTTCTATCCGGAGAATATAAATCCTCCCATCAAGACTGAAAGGAACGAGGATGAGGACTGAGGGTATCGATACAAAAGCAGACGGTTTGCTGTATGCTTTCAGCGCCGGGATGAAGTGAAGCGGTCGTCAGACCGCTTTTGTTTTTGCTGCACAGTTATCAACAGAGCCGAGCCTTCATACACTGTATTGAGGTGAGGACATGGAAAAACTGAGGGTATATCTTATTTGTTCTGTATCGCTTTTGTGTGCTTTTCTCTTCGGTGGTTTGCTGTATACAGCATTTACTGAGTCTGAGTCCCGGACAGTGGGGGCCGTTCCCCAGGAGAAGGAAACGGTGATCGTGATAGATGCGGGTCACGGCGGCGAGGACGGGGGAGCAGAGGCAAACGGTCTGCTGGAAAAGGACATAAATCTGGACATCGCCCTCCGCCTGAGAGATATGCTATTGGCGGGCGGCTATAAAGTGGTGATGACAAGGGACAGTGACGTGTCCATCTACGACAGCAGCGCCTCCACCACAAGAGAGAAGAAGGTCTCTGATCTCAATAACCGTGTAAAGCTCATCAACGGCAGCGACAACAATATTCTTGTGAGCATACACCAGAATAAGTTTGAGCAGAGCAAATACAGCGGAGCGCAGATTTTCTATTCGGAGAACGATCCAAGGAGCTTTAAGCTTGCGGAGGAGATCAGGCGTTCAGTGACAGGGCTTTTGCAGCCCGAAAACAAGAGAGAGCTAAAGCCTGCGGACAACAGTATATTCATATTGTCAAAGGCAAAGGTGCCGGCGGTTATCGTCGAGTGCGGCTTCCTGTCCAACGAGGATGAGGCAAAAAGGCTCTCGGATGAGGAATACAGAAAACAAATGGCATTTGCCGTTTTTTGCGGCATTGCAAGCTTTTCAAAAGGCAAGGGATGATAAAATGGCAGGTTCAAAGCTAAAGAGCCTATATGTATGCTCTGAGTGCGGATATGAAAGTGCAAAATGGTATGGCAAGTGTCCCTCCTGCGGTGATTGGAACACACTCAACGAGGAGATAAGGGATGCGGTGAGCGTCAAAACATCGGTTATTGCGGAGCGCAGGAAGCCCTCCTCCTTACCGGTGCAGATCTCAAAGATCACCACAGAAGATGAGCAGAGGTATTATACAGGGCTAAAGGAGCTGGACAGAGTGCTTGGCGGCGGTATCGTCAAGGGGTCGCTGATACTTCTGGGGGGCGATCCGGGCATTGGCAAATCAACCATACTTCTTCAGATATGCAGCCATCTGGGAAAGATACTGAGGATATTGTATATTTCCGGCGAGGAATCAAAGCGCCAGATAAAGCTCAGGGCAGAGCGCTTAGGGGTTAACAGCGACAACCTCTACATCATGACCGAAACCGATATCAGTGTCATTGCGGATCAGATACAGTCGGAGTCACCTGATCTTGTGATGATCGACTCCATACAGACCATGAACTACAGGGAGCTAAGCTCTTCTCCCGGAAGCGTTACCCAGGTCAGGGAATGTACGAACATTCTTATGCGCACGTCTAAGGCCCTGGATATCCCCTGTATTGTTGTGGGACACGTCAATAAGGACGGCGCCATCGCAGGACCAAAGGTGCTGGAGCATATTGTAGACGCCGTGCTTTATTTTGAAGGCGACCGCCAGATGTCCTACAGGATTCTCCGTGCGGTAAAGAACCGTTACGGCTCCACCAACGAGATAGGAGTCTTTCAGATGAACGACGACGGACTCTCCGAGGTGGAAAATCCGTCGCTGATGCTTCTTTCGGGCCGGCCAAAGAACGTTTCCGGCACCTGTGTAGCCTGCACCATGGAGGGCAGCCGTCCCATTCTTGCCGAGATACAGGGACTTGTGACGAATTCCGGCTACGGCAACCCCAGGCGAATGGCAACAGGCTTTGATTATAACCGTATGTCAATGCTTTTGGCAGTGCTGGAAAAACGCTGCGGCTACTTTTTTTCCAGCCTTGATGCTTATGTCAACGTCATCGGAGGTCTGCGCCTTGACGAACCGGCTACCGATCTTGCCCTTGCCCTTGCCCTTGTCAGCAGCCTCAAGGATATCGTTGTAGCCGAGGATCTCCTTGCCTTCGGTGAGGTGGGTCTTACCGGCGAGATAAGGAGCGTCAACCACGCTTCCCAGCGTGTTACAGAGGCGGCAAGGCTTGGCTTTAAGCGCTGCATAATTCCTTATCATAACCTCAAAGCCCTCAACCTTCCGAAGGACTGCGACATAGAGATCATCCCTGTCAAAAATATCAGGGATGCGGTTTCCGCTCTGGGCGGTTGAGCATCCGGATAGGGCTTTCGGGTCTCACGCAGTGGATGCAGCCGGAACCGCTGAGATCCGTAGCTGCCGCTGCTGTGTCAAGTGTGCACATACCCTCTGCCTGGTGGATACATCTTTCACTGCAGGGTATCAGTGTCATAATGTCACTCCTTCTGGTGGTTTTGTATTATTATGCCCCTGAATGAAGGAGCTTATGCCGTAAAGCAACAAGAGACTAACTTTCACATAAAGGAGAACAAACGATGATAAGGCCAATAGTCCGTGATACGATGCTTCTCAACAAAAAAGCCCAGCCCGCAGGAAAGGAGGATCTTTCCACTGCAAAGGATCTGCTGGACACGCTTATCGCAAACTTCAAGAGCTGCGCAGGTCTTGCGGCAAACATGATCGGAGTCAACAAGCGCATCATTGCCGTTTTTGCGGGAGCGGTGCCCATAGTGATGATCAACCCGGTTATCGTGTCCCATTCATCCGAAAAGTATGATGCTATGGAGGGCTGTCTTTCCCTTGACGGTGTCAGACCCGCCACAAGGTATCAGACAATCGAGGTGGATTATGCCGATATGCTGATGAAAAGGCACAGGGCAAGCTACAGCGGTTTTACCGCACAGGCGATACAGCACGAGCTTGACCACTGCAACGGGATATTGATATAAGCTCAGTTTATCAGCCCGTTAAGCCCCTTGAAGCTAATTATGCTTATCATTTCGGAGATGTCTTCGATGGAGCGCTTCCGGTCGGATGCCGTAGTCTCATCAATGCCGGTCTGAGAGATCATGGCGGGCTTTGCTTTTTCCTTGAGGAGGTTAACTATCTTGTTTGTCATGTTAGTGTTGCCGTTCATGGTGAAAAAATGGGCGTAAAAATCCATGTCGGTATTGATGATGGAGGTCAGCTTTTCAAAAATGGAAAAGGGGTCCTCCAGCTCCTCCTTGAAGTTGATCTCTCCCAGCACGGAGCTGAATGCCTCCGAGATGTCGTTTTCTATTTCGTCAATAACACTGTGTATTCCCGGATAATAATTATAGAAGGTCTTTCGGTTGATGTCCGCAAGCTCTGCAATGTCACTGACGGTAATGTCGTTGATGTCCTTGACTGCAAGCAGCTTTGCAAAGGCATTCCGGATGGCCTTTTTTGTTTTTATAACTCTTCTGTCCAGTGTCTTTTCCAAATAAAATCACCTTTTTCTACAAAAATCGACAATCATGTTGCTAATACCACAAAACCTGATAAAGTGTGGTATTTACCGCATATATATAAAATTATGACCGTTGGCAGATATGCGCATTTATATTATAATTTAATAAACAGAGAAAATCAACAGATGTGTATTTTTTCTGTTCTCTTTGAGATGATTTTTCTGCAAAGGGAGTGAAAAGCCGTTGAAGATACTCTTGATAAACGACAAAAACTCAAAAAAACTGAGGTATGTTTCAGACGCCGTGATACTTGCGGCTCTTGAAAAGCACATAAGCTGTGAATATGTGGATGCCTTTGATCTGACGCTGGAGCATTCGGGGCAGGACAGGGAGGCTTGTCTTGACAGGCTGACAGTCACCCTGCGGGAGGAAATGCCTGACGCTGTGATATGTACCGGCTTTGAGGGCCTGAGGCTGGTGTCAGAGGCGAAAAGCCGGGAGTCTCTGGGCTTTCTTGTGTGCTGTATGGTCAGCGACTATTCCCTTGCCTCCGAATTGCAGGATGTGGATGCGGACTGCTTTTTTGTGCCCCATGAGGATATCAGGGCAGGGCTTGTCAGAAAGGGTCTTGACGGTGATCGGATCTTCGTGACCGGGATCCCTGTAAAGAAGAGCTTCCGTGAGCACATGGGCAAGGCCGCCGCAAGGAACTATCTGGTCATTCCCAGAAACAGGAGAGTATACCTGCTGATTCCTGAGGGCCTTGAGCTGAAGGATGTGGAAAGGCTGTGCGAGGAGCTGGGCAGGAGTGAAAAAGAGGATTATGTGCTCTATATTCCCACTCCCAGGTGCAGTGTGCTCAGGGACAAGCTGGTGGAATATTCCGCAGGTAGCAGAAATATAAGGATAATCACCTATACAAGGCAGCTCAATCTCTATATTGAGAGTGCAGACGCAATGCTCCTAAAGCCTGATTCGCTGATGAGCACCGAGGCCGCTGTTGCGGGAGTGCCCATTGTGCACCTTTTTCTCGATACGGGCAATAAAAACCCTGTCAGGGATTTCTTTGCCAGCCACGAGATGGCCGTTATCGGCAGGAATATATGCGACACCATCAAAAAGGCCAAGTGCTTTGCCGAGCAAAAGGCTATGGCTGCAAGGGTGATACAGATGCAATACAGGAACATCTGCTCCGATTCGGCGGACAAGATGATCGAGATTATCATGAAGCTCAGACAGAGACTTGCTTGATTGAAATAATACAGTTTAATGGGGTTATGATCTATGAATACAAAAACAATGGACGGTATCATGTTTGCCAACATGATAAGGGGCGGTGCTGCTACCCTTTCTGCCAACAGGCAGCTGGTCAATGACCTGAATGTATTTCCCATCCCGGACGGCGACACAGGTGATAATATGTTCATGACAATTGATTCCGGCGTGGCTGCACTTTGCAACGATGAATACCCATCTCTCTCTACAAGCGCATCCATTGCTGCTCAGGGAATGCTGCTTGGTGCAAGGGGTAATTCCGGAGTTATCCTGTCGAGGATATTTGCGGGCATCTCAAGAGGTCTGGAGGGAGTTGAGCAGGCTGATGTCACCCTGCTGGACAAGGCCTTTGAAACAGGTATCAGCGAAGCCTACAGCGCAGTTTCCACTCCTGTGGAGGGGACTATACTTACGGTTTACAAGGACGCAGTGCGCTTTGCCGGCTCAAGGATCAAGCGGGACAGCTCCCTTGAAAGCTACTTTGACAATTTCCTGTCGGAGCTGAAGCGTTCCCTTGAGAGGACGCCTGAGCTGCTGGATGTGCTGAGGAAGGCCGGGGTCGTGGACAGCGGAGGAGCAGGCTTTATCTACATCGCTGAGGGAATGCAGAGTGCCCTCAGAGGACAGGACTTTGATGCTGACAGATCAGGCTATATCCGTCAGACAAAGGTGGATCTTTCCGCTTTTGATGAAAACAGCGTTCTTGAATACGGCTATTGTACGGAATTTCTTCTCAGGCTGCAAAAATCCAAGTGTTCTCCTGACAGCTTTGACGTAGACGCACTGCGCAGCTACCTCAACAGCGTGGGGGAGTCAGTGGTGGTGTTCCGTGAGGGAACCATCGTAAAGGCTCATGTGCATACCATGAAGCCCGGAGATGTGCTGAATTACTGCCAGCAGTTCGGAGAGTTCCTGACAACAAAGATAGAAAATATGTCGCTGCAGCATAACGAATCACCTGCTATGCAAAAAACCGGTATCGGCACGGCAAATCCCCACAAAGCCTACGGTATAGTCAGCGTGGCTGCCGGCAGCGGTATCAAGGAGGTTTTTACCTCTCTGGGCTGTGACGTGGTGGTTGACGGAGGCCAGAGCATGAACCCCTCTGCGGAGGATCTCATATCGGCGTTCAGAAGGATAAACGCCGACAAGATCCTGGTCTATCCCAACAACGGGAACATAATCCTTACCGCACAGCAGGCAGGGTCTCTGTATAAGGATGCGCAGATCATTATTATTCCCAGCAAGACCATAGGCGAGGGCTATGCCGCCATATCCATGCTTGATACCGAAAACAAGACGGATGAAGAGATAGTTTCCGAACAGGAGGAAATCATCTCCGGAGTCATCACCGGTATGGTCTCTCAGGCTGTGAGGGATACCAGACAGGACGATCTCGACATCAGGAAGGACGACTATATCGGGTTTGCAGGGGACGAGATCATAGCGGTTGCTGAAGACAAAAACACCGCTCTCAGTGAGCTTGCAAAAAAGCTTGACGCTGACTCCTGCGACATACTCATAGTGGTCTGCGGTGAAAGCGTGACTGAGCAGGAATCCGATTCACTTTATAAGGAGCTGTCGGAAAGCTACAGGACTAAGGATGTAATAATGATAGACGGCAGACAGCCCATCTATGATTATATATTGATACTTGAGTAATAACACAGGGAGGATAAGCAAATGCTTGTACTATTCACAGATACCGACACCGATATCACACCAAAGCAGGCCAGGGAGTATGGCTATCATCTAATCAGTATGCCCTACAGCATTGACGGAAAGGAGATATATCCCTACGAGGATTTTGAAGAGTTTGACGCTCACGGCTTTTATGAGAGTCTCAGGGGCGGTGTGCTTCCCAAGACCAGCGGCATCAGCATCGAGAATTATCGCAATTACTTTGAGCCGCACTTTGAAAACGGCGATGATATTCTCTATGTTCACTTTTCAAGAGCCATGACGGCTACCTTCAACGCAATGGACGTGGCAGTCAAGGAGCTTCTGGAGAAATATCCGGAAAGAAAGTTTTACACCATAGACACCAAGGCGATCACCATTCTCAGTCTGAACATAGTCCTGGAAGTCGGTCAGATGTATAAGGACGGCAAAACCGTGGAGGAAATCCTCGACTGGGCAAAAACAGAGGTGGATAAGTTTGCGGTCTACTTCTTTGCTGATGACCTCAAGTTCTTCAAGGCAAGCGGCCGTGTCAGCGGTCTTGCGGGCACCATGGGCACTCTTCTTGGCATTCGTCCCATCATTTACATGAGCGACGAAGGAAAAATGGTCAATATCGGCAAGGAAAAGGGCAGGACAAAGGCTCTTGCAAGACTGATAAAATACGTTGAGGATCTTGGGGACGATATCAAGAACCACAGGATAATCGTTGGCCAGACTGACGCTCCCCAGCTTGTGGAGGAGGCAATACGGCTGCTGAAGGAAAGGTTCGGTGACGATCTCTGGATAGAGACTGCCGATGTTAACCCCACAGCCGGCAGCCATTGCGGCCCCTCTACGGTTGGCATCTGCTTCCACGCTATACACAGATAAGCACTCCCTCCGCCACGATTTGCGCCGTGTCACCTCCCTGAGGGAGGCAATCTCAGTCACTCTCAAAGAGGGGGAATGTCAGCAATGCTGACAGGGGGAGTTCCTCGGCGGCTCGCCGGCACGGTTCATAGTTTATTCAAAAAGCAGCTCAAATACTATTATGCGGTCCTTCTCCGGGGTAAAAGCCTGTGAAGGACCCTTTCCTTTGTAAAGACATCCTGTCCTGTGCCGGCTCTGTCGGGTATCAGATTTTCAAGCTCTTTTGCGTTTCCAAGACTGTACAGCGCAGAAAGAAAGTACATTTCGTCAAGACCGTCGGGTCTGAGCCGCATAAACTTATAGGGTGCCTCAACATGATAATCCCACAGCAGGGTGAATCTGCAGGGGACAAGGGGCTTTGACGGCGAAAACACAAGACTGACTGAGGATATGGGAAACTCGCAGTCTATGGCGCATGAGGTGACTATCAGCTGCCTTTCCGCAAGGAGCTGAGGGTCATTGCTGACAGTGAGGGACAGACCCTTTTCGTCCATCAGGCTGTCAGCAAAGATCTCATAGTATTTCGGCATTTCAGTCACGACTGTCAGCTCTGGCAAAAACTCCAGAAGCTGCTCGGCAATCTCAGGCCTTTTTCCCATGGGGTCATAATAGGCACATCTCAGCCCGCTTTTATTGGGGTTGTCTTTAAGGGCAGCACGAAGGAAGCTTGTCATCATCACGGCAGAAAAGTCGTCGCTCTCAAAGCGTGTCAGTCTGCTCCCGCTGAGATCGGTGCTCTCATCGCACAGCACGACGCCGCTGCTGCCCTTGAGATAGGGATATATCATTCCAAAGCGAATTTTTCCACGCATGGCAGTATATCTGAGCTGCAGCACGGAAATGTGGTGGTGCTTTTTTATCCTCGCACTCAGCCTGCATGGACTAAAAATCGAGCTTATCCTGTCGGATAGCCCCCTTGGTCTGAATCTTTCTACATTGAGAGTGTAGATCATGCTGTCACCGCCTTTACATATTTGTAAAATATATGCAGCAGGTGACTGCTAAATAACAAAAGCAAACCCGCCCATGAATACCATGATGATATCACGGACGGGTCGGTGCTTATCTGTTGTCGCCTGAGGTATCGGCTTTGTCGGTAGCGTTTTCTACAACGTTACCGGCGTTGTCGGCAATGTTTGAGATACTGTCTCCGATATTGCTTGCGGCGTTGGAAACTACGTTTCCGGCGTTGCTGGTAATGTTTGAAGCGGTATTACCGATATTGTCAGCTGCGTTGTCCAGAGTATCGCCGATGTTTTCTACAGCTTTGCCCATGGAACCGTTTTTGTTGTCCCTTGGGGTGTCATCGTCTCCGATGATGCCGTTTCTGTCGGTGACGATACCGTTATTCACAGGCTCCTCCGATACGTAATAGCCGCTGTTTGCGTTGGGTATCACGGATGCACTGCCATCTCTTGCTGCGGTGTTGTTTTCTTCACTGCCCTTGCAGCCTGTCAGACAAACAGAGAGCAAGGCAGCCGCAAAGACCATCATTAACTTGTTTTTCATGCCGTTACTCCTTGATTCAACTAAGATAAGGCTTGACCTTGATTTTTTGCTTCATTTTGAATATCAGGATCAAGTCTACGAAATTATTATCTTCATACAAAGCGTTTTGATTCCTGTAAAAACCTGAGAGCATAGTCAGTATTTTCCTGCATAACAAAAGGAGCTGTCCAAAACTGACAGCTCCTGATATGGAATATGCGGTTTTATCAAAGCAGATGAGCCCTGAGCTCTTCGCCGGACTGAGTGCAGAGGTATGCCGGGGGAACATCAAAGACTGTCTTGCAGCCGGTCTGTCCCTCGTCAGCCATTCTCTTGACCGCACGGGCATAGGCGACAAGTACGCTTGTGGTAAACTCCGGATTGGAGTCAAGAGTGAGCCTATACTCGATGATGTGCTTGTTCTCCTTGTTGAGACCCGTTCTTCCGGATCTGAACACAAAGCCGCCGTGAGCCATGCCGCTGTGATCTCTTGCAAACTCATCCTCGTCGATGAAATGAACAATTGTGTCATAGTCAGCAAAATAATTGGGCATTTCCTTGATCTGTCTCTCCACCTCGGCAGCGTCTGCGCCTTCCTCAAGAACCACAAAGCACTCTCTGAGGTGCTTCTCTCTCGTGGTAAGATCGGGATCCTCTCCGTTTCTCACTGCATCGAGAGCCTTCTCGATCGGAATGGTGTACTGCTTTGCGTTTTTGACGCCCTTGATCCTGCGCACTGCGTCTGAGTGTCCCTGGCTCACGCCCTTGCCCCAGAAGGTATAATCCTTGCCGTCGGGGAGTATAGCGTTTGCATAGACCCTGTTAAGAGAGAAAAGACCGGGATCCCAGCCAACTGAGATCATGCCGATATGACCGCTCTGCTTTGCTGCCTCGTCTACGTTCCTGAAATGCTCAGGCACCTTTGCATGGGTGTCAAAGCTGTCGATCACGTTGAACATAGCCGCATACTTCGGGGTCTGAACAGGCAGGTCAGTAGCACTGCCGCCGCAGATAATGAGCACGTCGATCTTATCCTTCCAGTCCTCGATGTCGTTTACGTTTACTACGGGAACACCCTTGGTAAGGATGCTGACGCCTGCGGGATCACGTCTTGTGAATACCGCTGCAAGCTCCATATCCTCAGCAGCAGCGACTGCTATTTCAGTGCCTTTGCCAAGATTGCCGTAGCCCAATATGCCTATCCTTGTTTTCATGGTCAAAACTCCTTTATTCTTTTTATGATAATAGTATAAAATCAATTTTTCTTCGTGTCAATAAAAAATTTGATAGATTTAACGTTTTATAGAGCTTTTTTTCTGAAAAAATGATATAATGGACACAGAGATGTAACAGTCTTTTCAACATGGGCTGTCATATCTTTCAACGAAACTAACGGAGGATAATAAATGATAGTAGTTATTTGTGTAGACGATAAAAACGGAATCGGCTTTAACCGGCGCCGTCAGAGCCGTGACCGGCTGCTAATTGCAGACCTTGTGGAATACTCTCAGGGCAGGAAAATCCTGATCTCCGGCTATTCCGCTACGCTGTTTTCCGGCTTTGAAGTAAACACCGAGATCAGAGAGAATCTCCTTGATGAGGCAGGGGAGGATGATATCTGCTTCCTTGAGAATGTTGACCCTGCGCCATACGCTGACAGGATCAGCGGACTGGTCATCTATCGCTGGAACAGGCATTACCCGTCGGATAAGTGGCTGAGTCTTGACACAACAGCCTTCAGGACGGTATCTGTCAAGGAATTTGAGGGAAGTTCACACGAGTGCATAACAAGAGAGGAGATGACAAGATGAATAAAGGCAAAAAAATAAAAGCTTTCGGTCTTTTGCTCTCTCTTCTGATGCTGTTTTCCTTTTCTTCCTGTCAGGAAACGGTCAACAACATAAGGGATACCATCAATGAGACCTTCAGCTCATCGGCTTATTCTGAGGAACAGGAAAGCTCTGACAAAAAGCAGTCATCGGTCAAGGCGTCAGAGGCTCCGTCACAGGTCTCCCAGAGCAGTATGTTCACCCTCGACAGCATTCCAGAATATAGCGGGATATCCTATGTGGAGATAAACGGCAACGTGCCATATTTTGACAGCGCAGACTATACCGAGACTGCCTTTGAGAGCTACAGCGAGCTTGATTCACTGGGGCGCTGCGGCGTGGCTTATGCGAATGTGTGCCGTGAGACTATGCCCACAGAAAAGAGGGGAGACATCAGTTCGGTAAAGCCCACCGGCTGGCACAGCATCAGATATGATTTTGTGGACGGACAGTCTCTCTACAACCGGTGCCACCTTATCGGCTATCAGCTTACTGCCGAAAACGCCAATTCAAAGAACCTCGTCACAGGGACACGTTATCTGAATGTGGACGGTATGCTCCCCTTTGAAAATATGATTGCCGACTATGTAAAGGAAACAAACAATCATGTTCTCTACAGGGTAACCCCTGTGTTTGTGGGCGATGAGCTTGTGTGCAGAGGTGTGGAGATGGAAGCATATTCCGTTGAGGACAGCGGTGACGGAGTGAGCTTCAATGTCTATGCTTATAATGTCCAACCGGGAGTAGTCATCAATTATACTACCGGATACGCCCGCCTTGCGGATGACCCTAAGTCTACCACCGAAAAGGAAAAGACCTATGTGATAAATCTCAGGAACAAAAAGGTCCATCTCCCAGAATGCAGCTCTGTTGCAGCTATCAGTGAGAATAACAAAAAGACCGTCAAGAGCACTCTGTTTTCACTGCTGAATCAGGGCTATACCGCCTGCGGCACCTGTCTCGGATGACCATACAAAGCACACAACGGCACTTGCATACAGAGTGTTTCGCTCTCTGCGGAGAGGGAGCAGAGACGCTGTCCCTGCACCCTGCAAGCTTTTCCAAAAGCTTGAGCAAAACTTTTGTGCTGTCGTTTTGGGCAGAACTACCAGCCGTGAACGGTCAAGTTGGGAATCAGATATTCTGTCCCCGCTAAATCGGGAGAGCAGGCGCAGTGAAACAATGCCCTTGGGGTGCTCTGCGCCGGCCTGTCAAAAGGAAAACAATAAAGGCAATACGGCACACCTCGTCAGTAGTGCTGCATTGCCTTAAATATCATATCTGCTGGGGAATGATTGTATCATCGGTCTCCGGGTGAAGTGCCAGGGAGTATTCACTGCAAAGTGCCGAGAGTGCTGAGATGAGATCTGTCTTGCTGCTGTCATCTATGTCCTCGTCGGAGAGAAGCTCCTTTATTTCAGACAGGACATGGCTGATCTTCTCTTCCTCAGGCAGATTTCTTTGCATTTCAAGTATGTATTCGTCATCCTCAGGCATGAGGCTGTCAGGTTCGATCTCAAAAACCTCTGCAAGGCTCGTGATCGTATCCCTTTTTCGTGGGAACTTTTCGTCTGTCTCATAATAGATATAGGTTCGCCGGCTGATCTGTGCAGCCTTGGCTGTCTCCTGCTGTGTCAGACCGGCAAGCAGTCTGTATTTTTTGCACTTTTGCCCGAAGGTCATGGACGGCACCTCTTTGTGAATAAAATTTATACCAGTAGCATGAAATAAGAAAGGAAGCGACAAGCATGAAAATCAGAGTCGGACACGGATATGATGTCCACAGGTTTGCCGAAAACAGGAAACTGATATTAGGAGGCGTGGAGATACCCTATGAGAAGGGATTGCTGGGACATTCCGATGCGGATGTGCTGGTTCACGCTGTTATGGATTCGCTGTTGGGAGCGGCTGCCCTCGGAGATATCGGGACCCACTTTCCCGACACCGACCCTGCATATAGCGGAGCCGACAGCATACTTTTGCTCAAAAGAGTCTGCGCCCTGATAAAGGATAAGGGCTATTCCGTTTCAAACATCGATGCAACCGTGATCGCCCAGAAGCCCAAGCTCAAGCTGTATATCGAAGAAATGCGCACCCGCCTGTCCCAGGCAATGGGCCTCGACACAGACTGCATAAGCATCAAGGCCACCACTGAGGAAAAGCTGGGCTTTACCGGCAGACTTGAGGGCATTTCGGCTCATTGTGTCGCCCTGATCATGTCTGACTGATCTCCAAAGCTATTACACCCTGCGCACAGGGATGTCCTTGCCCGAAAGGTAATCCTTCAGCTCGCCGACGGATATCTCACCAAAGTGGAACAGTGAAGCGGCAAGCACGGCGTCCGCCTTTCCGGCAGTAAACACATCATAAAAGTGCTCAAGACTGCCTGCACCGCCTGATGCAATGACAGGTATGCCGACGCTTTCGGATACGGCTCTTGTAAGCTCAATATCATAGCCATTTTTTACACCGTCACAGTCCATGCTGGTGAGAAGTATCTCTCCGGCACCTCTTTTTTCGGCCTCCACAGCCCATTTCAGCACGTCCTTGCCTGTATTGATCCTGCCGCCGTTGATAAAAACATCCCAGCCGCTTTTGTCATCCCTGCGCTTTGCGTCAATGGCAGTTACCACGCACTGGCTGCCGAATTTATATGCAGCCTCGTTAATAATTTCAGGTCTGTGTACAGCAGCGGAATTGACCGACACCTTGTCGGCGCCTGCCCTGAGTATTGCCACAAAATCTTCGACTGTCCTGATTCCGCCCCCAACAGTGAAGGGGATGAACACACTGTCAGCCACCGCTCTGACGATATCTACGATGATGTTTCGGGCGTCGCTTGATGCGGTGATATCCAGCAGGACAAGCTCATCCGCACCCTCTCTGTCATACTGCTTTGCGCACTCCACAGGATCCCCTGCGTCCCTGAGTGACACAAAGTTTGTACCCTTTACTACCCTGCCGTTTTTAACATCCAGGCAGGGTATTATTCTTTTTGCATACATTTCAATTACCTCCTGAAAGCTTGGCAAAATTCCTGAGTATCTGCAGTCCGACCCTGCCGCTTTTTTCGGGATGGAACTGCATGGCGTATATGTTACCGCTGCTCACTGAGGCGTCTATTTCCACTCCGTAGTTAGTGCGTGAGGAAACGATACTCTCATCATCGGCCTTTAGATAGTATGAATGTACGAAGTAAACATAGGGTTCTCCGTCTATGCCTTCAAAAAGAGCGTCATGCTTTTTTATGTCAAGGGAATTCCAGCCCATGTGGGGAATCTTCAGAGTGCCGCCGGCGTTTGGTATCCTTGTGATGCTTCCCTTGAGCAGACCCAGACCCTTAGCACCGGGGCTTTCCTCGCTCTCGTCAAAGAGAAGCTGCAGTCCGAGACAGATACCTAAAAGGGGTTTGCCGCTTTTTGCAAATTCCAGCACAGCTTGTGCAGCGCCCGAGCTGTTCATACAGTCCATTGCATCGCCAAAGGAGCCTACTCCGGGAAGTATTGCTCCGTCAGCTTTGAAAAGCTCCTCCTTGCTGTCGGTGATGAAAT
>CACXMR010000056.1 GCA_902768825.1 uncultured Ruminococcus sp. | reverse complement strand
CCTGAGCGGATATCCTCAAGAATGGCGTATTCCAGCTCGCAGCTCCTGTCCTTTGCCCCAAGGATGCGCTGCTCCAGCTCCTTGAGCTCCTGAGTGATGAAGCGTTCTCCCCCCACAAGGGTCTGCTTGCGGATGTAATCCTCCGGCACCTGGGACTTGTAGGAATTTGACACCTCGATATAGTAGCCAAACACCCGGTTATAGCCGATCTTCAGCTTTGGTATCCCGGTGCGCTCCCTTTCACGGGCTTCTATTCCCGCCATGACCTCTGAGCTGTTGTTCATGTCATAGCGCAACTCGTCAAGCTCCTTGCTGTAGCCGTCCTTTATCATCCCGCCCTCACGGACAGAAAAAGGCGGATCCTCCACTATTGAATCATCAATAAGCTTACAGATATCCTCAAGGGGGTCTATGTCGTCAAAAACAGACCTCAGCAGACCTGCAGAAGCCTGACTGACAGCCTTCTTCACCGCAGGTATGCGCACAAGGGACTGGCACATAGAGCGCAGTTCTCTGGCGTTTGCGGTGCCGTAGACCACTCTTGTCACAGAGCGCTGGATATCCGTGATGCCCGCAACAGCCTCTCTGATGTCAGATCGCATTATCACATTGTCATAAAGCTCTGTAACGGCGTTCTGTCGGCTGATAATGGAAGCTAAATTCACCAGGGGCTTTTCGATGAAGCTTGTGAGCAGTCTCTTGCCCATAGAGGTCTTTGTCTTGTCCAGGACAGCCAAAAGACAGGCCTTTTTGTTTTTGCTGTTGAGGGGTTCGGTCAGCTCCAGGTTCCTCCTGGTGTTGTAGTCCAGCCTGACAAACTGTTCCTCCCTGTAAAGATCTATCTTGCTTATCCTTTCGAGGCCGTTCATCTGTGTGCGTTTGAGATAGGAAAGCAATGCGCCCAGAGCGGTAACGATCTGAGGCTTTTCGGCAAGGTCCATGTCGCTCAGGTCGATCTTTTTGAAGTGATCGAGGATTACTCTTTTTGCATCGGCAAAGGACAGCTCCTCGTCATCAAGCATACTGACAAAGGCTGTGAGCTTGTCCTTTATGAAAGAGGCAAGAGACCTGAAGCCAATAGCCTCACCGCCGATGAGCAGCTCTGAAGGCTTGAAGCGGAGCAGCTCATTTTTTATCTCACTTTCCTGAGAGTCACCTTCCAGCATGGTGGCATAAAGCTCACCCGTAGAAATGTCGCAAAAGGCAAGACCGGTCTGCTGTCTCTCGGTCACAACCGTGCAGATAAAGTTATTGCTGCTGTCGTCCAGCATAGAGGATTCCGTAACCGTGCCGGGAGTGACCACCCTGATTATCTCACGCCTGACAAGACCCTTTGCCTTGGCGGGGTCCTCGGTCTGCTCACAGATGCCCACCTTATAGCCCTTTGCCACAAGCCTTGCGATATAGGTCTCGGCACTGTGAAAGGGCACTCCGCACATTGGCGCACGTTCCTCAAGGCCGCAGTCCTTTCCGGTGAGGGTCAGCTCCAGCTCCTTTGAGGCAAGCTTTGCGTCATCAAAGAACATTTCATAGAAGTCACCCACCCTGAAAAACACTATGGTATCCTTATTCTTTTCCTTTACACTGAGATACTGCTGCATAAGCGGAGAAAGTGCTGCCATTTTTCTCACCCCTCTGTTCAGGTATTACTAAGCCGATCAGCCGCAGCCGCCGCAGGTAGCGCAGCTTCCTGTGCATTCGGGAGAATAATCCGCTGTCTCAGGATCCTCTCCCTCAAAGGACTTCTGGATGATAGCGCTGATACGGTTCATCAGTACATCATAGTTATCCTTTGCCTCGTTATAGTTAATCATGCTCTGGTTTGACATGATCTCACCGTAGCAGCGGCGCATTTCACGGCTGATCTGACGGATCTTTTCCTCATCCTTTTCATTTTCAGGCTTGCCTGATTCCTCGCTGAGCTCTGTCCTCTTGTCACTGAAGGCACCGATGATTTTCTGCAAATCAGCATCATTGTCGGCGTTCTGCTTTGCAAGCTGATACTTGACAAAAACGTCCTCAGCCTGTATCTTCTTGCCCAGCTCCCTTGTGAGAGCTATTACGTCAAGGTCATTTACATTCTTGTTTTCCATGGTTATCCTTCTCCTTTTGATTATATCATCACCCGTCCTGCCCCATTTATGAGGCAAACGGACAATTTCCAATATTATAGTATATCACACGAGCCTTCCCCTGAGGATGAAATTCCCTGCCTCGGTGATCTCCGCTTCGGCAAAGCTTCCGATCAGGTCAGTGCTGCCCGGCACCTCTACCACTACTCCCCCGTGGGTCCTTGCGTTGAGTATGCCCTCTCTTGCCTGCTCCTCGATGAGCACCCGGAGCCTTCTGCCCACCATCGAGGCGGTACGCTTTGCCGATATACGCTCCTGTAGCCTGAGCAGTCTGCCCATGCGCTCAGCCTTGACCTCATGGCTATCCGGATCCTCAAGCCTTGCGGCAGGGGTGCCCACCCTTGGCGAATATATAAACGTAAAGAGTGATGTAAACTCTACCTTCTCTATGAGATCGAGGGTGCACTGAAAATCCTCCTCGGTCTCGCCGGGGAAGCCTACTATCACGTCGCTTGTAAGGTCCACATCCGGGATGCGGCTTTTGGCATAGTTCACTATATCCATATACTTTGCCACATCATAGTGCCTGTTCATCAGCTTCAATATCCTGTCGCTGCCGCTCTGGAAGGGCAGATGCAGGTGAGTGGAAATCTTGGGGTTATCGGCAATCACATCGATAAGCTCCTTTGAAGCGTCCTTGGGGTGAGAGGTCATAAAACTCAGCCAGAAATCCCCTTCTATATCGGCAACGCTTTTGAGCAGCCTGGGAAAGTTTACACTTTCCTCCAGACCCTTGCCGTAGGAGTTTACGTTCTGACCAAGAAGAGTGATCTCCTTGTAGCCGGCGTTTATCATGCTGCGGGCTTCGTCAATGACTATCTGCGGCTTGCGGCTGCGCTCACGTCCCCTTACATAGGGAACTATGCAGTAGGTGCAGAAATTATCACAGCCGTACATCACAGGCAGCCAGCCCTTGAAGCTGCCGTCACGCCTGACGGGTATGCCCTCATAGATCTTGCCGTCGTCAGTGCCCCGCTCAATGAGCCTTTTGCCGGTGGTCATGGCATTATAGAGCAGCTCCGGGAACCTGTGGATGACGTGGGTGCCAAACACAAGCCCCACATAGGGGAAGCTGTTATAAATCTTCTCAGCGATATGCTCCTGCTCCATCATACACCCGCAGAGAGCTATCAGAAGTGAGGGCTTGCGGCGTTTGAGGGCCTTGAGAGCGCCCACATTGCCAAACACTCTGTCCTCGGCGTGTTCACGCACGGCGCAGGTATTAAAAATGATGATGTCAGCCTCTTCCTTATCCTCGGTGAAGCCGCAGCCGGTTTTTTCCAGCATACCCTTGAGTTTTTCGCTGTCGGCCACGTTTTGCTGACAGCCGTAGGTATGGATGAAGACTTTGGGGTGCTGGGTGCCATAGCGATAAAGCAGCACCTCCGAAAGACGGTCTATATAATCCTCCTGCTCCCTCGGCAGAAGCTCTGTCTTATTGGTCTGAGGCAAGAGTGTTCCCTCCTGTTATAGCGATTCTGCGGTATTACAACGCAGTATCTTATATCATAGCATATTACGAGGCTTTTATCAACAGTAATAATCGACATTTTGCACCCGCATAAAATAGAAAAAAACACGATGAGCCTGCTGTGACTCACCGTGTCTTAATTCATATAGATCACCTGTCAGGTATTTTTATCTACCTGATGGAACTGCTTGAGATTGCCGGTCTTCTGGCTGCGCTTTGAAAGCTCTGCCATCACTTCGTCAACCGTGATGCCCTGATCCGCCATCATCACAAAGAGATGATAGATGAGATCGGATATCTCCAAAACCGTCTCCTTGTTGTCGCCGTTCTTTGCTGCTATGATGGTCTCGGAGCACTCCTCGCCAACCTTCTTGAGTATCTTGTCCAGACCTTTTTCAAAAAGATAGCAGGTGTATGAGCCTTCCTGCTTGTTTGCCTTTCTGTCAAGGATTGTCTCATAAAGATCATAAAGCTCTCTGTTGTCAGCCATTGTTATATTCCTCCCATAGGTTATTGAAAAAGCAAGAGTGACTTCCTGTGTGGCAGGCAGGCCCTGTCTGATCCACTATCACCAGAAGTGTGTCCTTGTCGCAGTCGCCCTTGATATCCACAATTTTTTGAAGATGTCCGCTGGTAGCTCCCTTGTTCCACAGCTCCTGCCTTGAGCGGCTGTAAAACCATGTATAGCCTGTCTCAAAGGTCTTTTGCATGGATTCCCTGTTCATATAGGCAAGCATCAGCACCTGACCGGTCGAACGCTCCTGAACAATGGCAGGCAGCAGATCGGATTTTTTGAAATAATCCTCGATAAAAGCAAACTTGTCACTCATGTCGTCACCTCAGCCTCCTTGACCTCGGCAGCAGCTACAGCATCCGCAGCAGCAATCGCTCTTGTCAGATCAAGGTTTCCTGTATATACGGCCTTGCCGCTGATGGCACCATAAATGTTCAGCCTTGCAAGGTTTACGACGTCCATAAGATTTGCAACACCGCCGGATGCGATGATGTCGCACTTGACCGATGATTTCAGCTCATCAAGCATTGTAAGGTTCGGCCCTGAAAGCATTCCGTCCTTGGAAATGTCGGTAAAGATTATATATCTGACACCGATATCCTCCATCTGTCTTGCAAGATCTATGTAGCCCACCTCAGAGGTATCTATCCAGCCCTCTGCGGAGACCATGCCGTCAAGGGCGTCAATGCTGACAGCGATTTGGTCAGGATACTTTTTTACGGCAGCCTTGACAAAGTCAGGGTCCTTGATAGCCGCAGAGCCAAGTATCACTCTGTCAATGCCGTTTTCCAGATAGAAGTCAACCGACTCCATGTCACGGATGCCGCCGCCCACCTCGATCTTGAGATCGCAGCTTTTTCTCACTTCAAGTATCAGGTCTGAGTTGACCCTCTTGCCGTCCTTGGCTCCGTCAAGGTCAACCATGTGGAGCCACTGGGCGCCCTCGCTCTGGAATTTCTTTGCAGTATCGACAGCACTCTCAGCCACCTTGTGCACAGTGGAATAGTCTCCCTTGTACAGTCTGACGCAGTTGCCGTCCTTGATATCAATAGCAGGGATTATAAGCATAATATTTTCATCCTTCCGATAAGGTAGTTTTTCCTTTTTTCCTCATCACCCATAAGCAAACTCTCAAAGCACTCCTTTTGTTGACAGGGGGGCTTTTCCCTCAAGGGGTCTGACCGCCTGACTAAGAGCATGACCCAGCGCCTTGTAAAGCGCCTCAGTAATGTGATGAGAGTTTTCTCCGTAAAGTGCCCTGAGATGAAGGGTAATGCCGGAATTGAAGGCAAACGCCCTCATAAATTCCTTTGTCATGCAGCTGTCGTAATTACCCATGCGTTCCTCAGGGAATTGGGCGTCAAAAACAAGAAAGGGTCTGCCGCTGATATCCAGTGAGCAAAAGCCCAGTGCCTCATCCATAGGAACATAGAAGGAACCGAAGCGGGCAATGCCGCCCTTATCTCCGAGAGCTTCTGAGAGAGCCTTGCCTATGACAATGCCCGTATCCTCAATGGTGTGGTGGCAATCGACGTGCAGATCTCCCTTTGCCTTTACTGACAGACCAAATCCTCCGTGGACAGAGAGTGCAGTCAGCATATGGTCAAAGAAGCCTATGCCTGTGTCGATGTCTGTAAACTGTTCGTCAAGGGACAGGGTCACACTGATCTGTGTTTCCCTTGTAGTTCTTTCGATGACAGCCTTACGCATTTGTTTCACCTCAAAACGTCCTTTTCCGCAGCAACTTTGCGGAGCAGGTTTTATGCCCGATTTTGTCTGAATATTATCCGATCAAAAAACGAGCAACACGGCAGTTTTTTTACTGTCATGTTGCCCTTAGTATAACTCTTTTTTTTGAATTTGTAAACAAATTTTGAACAGGAATTGTTTCTGAATCAGATTTTTGATGATTACGCTAAAAATCCTCAATTTTCAGAAAGATATTTTTCTATTATGTACTTTTCTATGCACCTGATCTATGCACCTGAGAACCTCTGCGACAGGCTTGCTATCTGGCGCAGTGCTTGCCGGGCGGAGGAGCTTTATTGCCTGCTTCCTGCCGGAATCAGGCTTTTATCTTTTATATTGGTGAGCTTCGCTCCCCAAACCCCTGACCAAAGGCTCTGCCTTTGGAATCCGCAAGCTTTTGAAAAAGCTTGACCAAAACTTGCGGCAAGCTGCCGCCCCCATATTCGCGCTGAAAGTCACTCTGACAATAATCTTTTGTGTCCGCGAGATGATAATAAACTATGAACCACGAATGACAAACTGTGAGTTTAAGCATTCTATCTCCCGCAAACACGGGTGCGGCAGCTTGCCGCTATGTACTTTTCTATGCACCTGAGAACCTCTGCGTTTTCTTCTTCACTGCCGGTGGTGATGCGCAGTGCTCCCGCAGAACCAAAAAACCTTACAGCTATTCCGTTTTCAAGCAGGTATGTGAAGATATCCTTGGCAAGCTCCGTCCTGACAAATACGAAATTTGCACAGGGCTCGACTATATCAAAAGCCAGGCTGTAGCGTTCCTTTAGCGCAAGGATTGACTTATACAGCTCCTTTGTGTTCCTGATGATGGTGTCCCGTCTCTCAATGAGCATATCCTTGTGTGCATAAACACAGGTGCCTATCCTCTGGGAAAGGGAATTTACATTATATGGAGACTTTACTGCCCTGAGGGCATTGGTGATAGTCTTGTTTGCCACCGCAAAGCCCAGTCTTATGGCAGCACAGCCCACTGCCTTTGAAGCAGTTTTGAGGACAATGAGATTATCATAAGATGAAGCCTCGGTCAGAATGGACTGATCCCAGAAATCCATATACGCCTCATCCAGCACCACAAGAGCATTCACCGAGCGGACGAGCTTCCTTGCGTCATCCGCACTGATGCCCAGACCCGTAGGATTGCATGGGTTTGAAAATATAACCATGTCGGCTGAGTTATCATTGACGGTCTTGATCAGATCGTCCACGTTTATCCCCAGAAGCTCGTTTTTGCGGTAGGTGATGACCTTGTTTTCCGAAAGAAAGGAATAGAAGTTATACATACTGAAATCAGGGTCGGCAACCACTACGGTGCTGTTCTTTTTGAGCATGGCAGAAGCAAGCAGATAAAGCATTTCATCCGACCCGTTGGTAGCTGTAACAGTGTCCGGGTCAAGGCCGTAAAAGTCCGAAAAGCTCCTTATTAGCTCCGTCGCCATTGGGTCGGGATAGCGGTTAAAATCAAGTGTATTGACAATGTCCCTTATCTCAGAGAGAACCTCCTCCGGCATGGAATAAAAGGACTCGTTTGCGTCAAGCCTTATTTTGTATTGCCCCTTGATAGGCTCATAAGGTTCAAGGCTGCGCACTTTGTCGCATAGCTGATATGGCATTTATTTCACTCCTCGTAACGAACGATTATTGAATTGGCGTGTGCCGTAAGACCTTCGGTATTTGCAAAGCGGATGATGTCATCCTTGTCCTGTCTGAGGGCGCCGTCTGTATAATAGATAAAGCTGCTCTTCTTCACGAAGCTGTCAACGGACAGCGGTGAAAAGAACCTGGCTGTACCGCTGGTGGGAAGGACGTGGTTGGGTCCTGCAAAATAATCTCCCAGGGGCTCAGGTGAATAGCTGCCAAGGAATACAGAGCCGGCATTATCCAGCCTGCCCACATATTCAAGAGGATCCTTGCAGCACACCTCAAGGTGCTCAGGCGCAAGCTCGTTTGCCATCTCCACAGCCTTGTCCATAGTGTCGCACACGATGATAACACCGTAGTTTGTCAGGGACTCCTCAATTATCTCTCGGCGTGAAAGGCTCTGCACCTGTCTCTCAAGCTCCTTTACCGTCCTGTCGGCGATATCCTGAGAGGTGGTGACAAGTATAGCCGAAGCCAGCCTGTCATGCTCTGCCTGGGACATTAGGTCGGCTGCCAGAAACTTTGGCTCTGCGCTTTCGTCAGCCAGCACAAGTATTTCGCTGGGGCCTGCTATCATGTCGATGTCCACAACACCATAAAGCAGCTTCTTGGCGGTAGCGACAAAAATATTTCCGGGGCCTACGATCTTGTCCACCTTGGGCACCAGCTCAGTGCCATAGGCAAGAGCCGCCACTGCCTGAGCGCCGCCCATAAGGAATACTCTGTCAACACCTGCAATGGCTGCGGCTGCCATAATATCAGGGTTAGGTCTGCCGTCCTTGAGGGGCGGTGTAACCATTATAAGCTCCTTGACTCCGGCAATCTTTGCAGGGATAGCGTTCATCAGCACTGACGAAGGATAAGCCGCTGTGCCGCCGGGCACATAGAGTCCTACCCTTGCAAGACCTCTTATCCTCTGACCCATGATAACGCCGTTATCCTTGGTGGTGAGCCAGCTCTGCTGCTTCTGTCTCTGGTGAAAATCCCTGATGTTTGCAGCTGCTTTCCTGAGAGTCTCTATAAACTCCGGGTCGCACTGTGCCGCAGCCGCCTCGATCTCCTCTCTGGGCACCTCAACGGATTCCGGAGCCTTGCCGTCAAACTTTATGGTATATTCCTTTACGGCCTTATCGCCATTGAGTCTTACATTTTCGATTATATCCTTTACTATGGCAGACACGTTGTCGTTGCTGCTGCGGTTTCTTTCCTCTACCTTTTTGAGGAACTCCACCTCAGTGCGGCCGTCTGCTTTTATTACGCTTATCATTTTTCTCTCCCCTTTTCTTTTGGTGCTTTACTGCCTGCTCTTCAGAGTCTCCTCCATCTTGTTTGCAAGCTCCTCTATCTCAGCCTTTCTCAGCTTGAGGCTTGCGGTGTTAGCAATAAGTCTTGCCGAAATAGGCGCCACGTTATCCTCGATGATTACAAGGCCGTTTTCCTTTAGAGTGGAGCCCGTCTCCACGATATCCACAATTGCGTCCGACAGACCAAGCAGCGGCGCAAGCTCTACCGAACCCTCTATCTTGATTATCCTGATATCCATGCCCTTGCCCTCAAAGAAAAACCTTGTGACATTGGGATATTTTGTAGCGATGGTCTTTTCGTTATAGCCGGAGTAGAAATCCGTTCCAGACTTTCCTGCCAGTGCAAACCTGCACCTGCCAAAGCCCAGATCCAATATCTCATAAAAGCTCCTGCCGTTTTCCATGATAGTATCCTTGCCCACTACGCCTAAGTCGCAGACACCGTTTTCCACATAGGTAATCACATCGGCTGCCTTGGCAAGCACTACCTCTATCTCACCGTCTCCTATAGGCAGGATAAGCCTTCTGCCCTTTTCTCTTACAGCGGTGCAGTCATAGCCCGCCTGCTCCAGAAGGCCTAATGTATCCTTCTCCAGTCTGCCCTTTGTAAGGGCTATTCTTAAAGGCTTCATTCCCTGTTATACCCCCGTATCCTTTGTCCTGATTTCGCTGCCCACAATGGCAAGCTGCTTTATTCCCTTTGATACCGCATATTGCAGTGCCTCTTCCTCAGTGTCAAAAACGCTGTTTTCACCGATTATATTTGCCTGAGCGAGAGTCTGCGTATATCTGATCGCCTCTATCTCATAGCCTGCCTTGGCATGGACCAGCACCTCTGCTTTTCGCCTCTGAGGCACGTTGCCCCTGCTGAGCATTACCCTTGCAAGGGCGTCTACGTTTATTCCAAAGCCGCAGGCAGGAGACGGAGCTTCAAAGCTATCCAGCAGATTATCATATCTGCCGCCGATAAGCACCGGTTCACCGGACCCCATAACATAGCCGCTAAATACTATACTGCTATAGTAGTCATTGCGCTGTACAAGACCCAGATCAATTATCAGCCTCTCACCGAGACCATACTTTGACAGATGGTCATATATCTCACGCACATAACCCAAAGTCGCAAGAGCTTCCTCATCAGAGCAGATCCTGCAAGCCTCATCCAGCACCTCTACGCCGCCAAAAAGCCTGGGCAGTCTGCGGATGACATCCACATAATCTGAGGGCGGAAGCTTGTCAAGGGTGGAATTGAGAGCCGAATAGTTTTTGCTCTCGATATAGAAGCGGATCTTTTCACGCTTTCTGGGGCTGACAGGAAGCTTGGACGCAAGTGCCCTGAAGAAACCCGCATGACCCAGCTCGATGCGGAAATCCGGGACGCATTTTGAGAGTGCGTCAATCGCAGTGGTGATAACCTCAAGGTCGGCTCTCATGCCCTTTGCGCCGATAAGCTCGATGCCCGTCTGCATAACCTCATTACTTCTGCCTGTCAGTCCGGGATTGTAGCGATAGACACGCTGATTATAGTAAAGCCGGATGGGTTTGTCGGAGCCCTGGAGCCTGGTTGAGACCATCCTTGCGATAGGAAGGGTAGAGTCCGGCCGCATGACCATCAGCCTCCCCTTGGAATCGCTCATCTTAAACATATTCTCCATGGGGATGCCCGAAATATCCTCCGAAAAAAGATCGTAAAATTCAATTCCCGGAGTCAGCACCTCATGGAAGCCCCTGGAAGAAAACACTCCTCCCAGTATGGAAGAAACCGTTCTGTTTGCAAGACATTCCTCAAACAACAGATCCTTGGTGCCCTCCGGAGTTATCTTTGAGTTGTTTTTCATTTTATTTTCCTCATTCCTCTAAAATTATCCTCAGCCACACTTGCACCCAGGCTTTTTTTACAAAGGCAATGCTTTGCAGATGGCCGCCGCACTTTATCGCAGTAGAGTGCTAATGTGATAATTCGATAATGTAGCATTATGATAACATATCATTCCGGCTTTGTCAAGAGACAAGCACAGTATTAATAATATATTATTTTCAAAAAAATATCAATAGGCCTTATTCCTCTGCACATATAGATATTATTCATATTTCTTTACAGTAATTTTTTAAAAGAATTATCAAATAAATCCGAAGGAATTTCTGCCAATAAAAGGAAGTAATTCAAAATCAAAACTATACTGCAATAATTAAACAACTTTACAGCAAATTATCTAAAATTATTTTGTGCAAATCAGAAATATGCAGAATAATATTGAAAATTGTCACAAAAAAGACTTGTTTTTGCATAGTATGTGTGGTAATATGGTCTTAGAATTAAACGGTAATATTTTGGACTATACCAAGCTGTTGCCACATCACGCAGTCAACTCAAGGCGAAAAATGATACTTCAAGTCACTATAATTTATGCATTAAAACAGATTGTCAGAAGGCTCACAGACCTGTCAACAATGGGTCTGTAAAAACGGCATTAGAGACTTCTCACATTCCATCCGGCGGATCCATGGCGTATACGTAAATTGGCAACAGTAACAACGATTTAATGTGTAGGGGGTTATATTATGTTTTGGAAAAGGTTTTATAATTTATGCTTGCGCAGCGGCAAAAGGCCTAATCCTATCGGCAAAGAGATCGGTCTCTCATCTGGCATTATCAGCAAATGGAAAAACGGCGGCATCCCAAACGGCGAAACATTGATGAAGCTTGCAAATTATTTTGATGTTTCCGTTGACTATCTTCTTGGACTGAGTCCTTACATCAAAGTCAACGGTGATCTTGTACCGATGGAAAGCTCCGACATAGAGCTGAAGGCTCAGATTTCTGAGAACGTAGCAAAGCTCAACAACGAAGGACTGACTAAGGTAGCGGAATACTCCAGAGATCTTGTGGACAGCCACAATTATGATCAGTAAGACTCCGATCCCAAAAGCTCAGTGAAGATATCATTTGCGCACCCGTAGCGTTTCTCTTCCGACCGATTTCCGCTGCAAAACCGGATAAATTATTGCACATGAAGGACTGCCATTTACGGCGGTCCTTTTTTGTATATGCGCTCCCGTGTTCATTTTGTCTGCCAATGCGAACAGCGTTTTCGGGGGTGCGGGTCTCCAGTGGAGACCTCTCAGCCGAAAGGTGAGAAGCACAGACCGAGCCGACAGGCGGAACCTTAGGGGGGGCTTTTTCGCAAAAGTGCCCCTAAGTCGCTGTCTGCAGAAAGTGAAACACCCCAGGAAGGTTTTCCAGAGAAAGCGCTCAATAACTCTCGTCCTTCTCTATCAATCTGCCGCTGTACCGATTCTGAAATGTTTTTCCCAATTCATTGATAATTCTGCAAAGAATTTCCGGATTTCCAAGCAACGGTTGGCTCAGCTCGATTTTATAGCATGGAAGGTTATTCTTTCTGTGAATATAATTACAGATCATATTTCTGCCGATCCCATTCTTTTTATCAACAGACACCGGACAAATCTTGGCCAAGTGACTTGTCAGTTCTTTCACCATATCATATTTCGTATTCAGGTTCTTTCCGTTGTTGGTAAAGATCTCAACAGACGGATAATCATTGCTATTGGTGTACAGATCGACAAGTACGCAAATATTATGTGTATCGATATAGTTTTCCAGCATTTTTCTATAGTTGCCTACATCCTTACTGGAATTCGGATCATCATTATTGTTAAAAATTCTGGTTATGCCATGAACATGATAGCATTGACACAAATACTCTACGATGGCGCCTGTATAGGCATCAGACGCCTTTGTCTCGCCGTTTCTCAGATAGCGAACAGCGTATGGCGCCGAAAACAACACGGGGATGCGGCCCTTTATAATCCTGGTGTTTTGATTTTTGGCACCGTACGAGATAAATTTTTGACCGGGCGCTCTGCAATGACTGCACATTTGCGGCGGTTTTGTTTCTTTATAGCTGCTTCTGCAAACGGAACAGACATATTCGTTTATCACTTTTCCGTTGCAGTCGTCAACGACATATCTGGTGTTCAATCTTTTAATGAGGTCGAAAACGGCAGTTGTATTTTCTGTATCAGTATGGATAGATTTCTTTTGCACGGAACCGGTATTGGACTCAAATGTGCCGGCGAAAAGAGTTTTGTTGTTCTCGGTTAATGCAGCACTGCAATAATTGCTTGCTTTGATCTTTATCACA
>CACXMR010000055.1 GCA_902768825.1 uncultured Ruminococcus sp. | reverse complement strand
AAGCACCGGCTCCCCTACGTGACCGGCAGGGTATGGACAACGGACGCTCCTTACAGGGAGACCTGCAGTGCTGTTGAGAAAAGAAAGAGCGAGGGATGCATCGCCGTTGAGATGGAGGCGGCGGGGTTACAGGCAGTATGTGATTTTTATGGCATAGAGCTGTACTGCTTTCTGGTCACAGGGGACACCCTTGACGGGGAGGAATATGATCCCAGCGGACTTGGCAGCGCAAATCATTCTCTGGACAAGTTCTGGTCGGCTATGAAAATAGTTGATGCTTTATAAGACGGAATAAATAATCGTAGTGAGACAAATACAGGATTATACTGCGTTTTTTTCAGTACATGAAGAAAGCAGGCCGGTGAGGTGTTCATCGGTCTGCTTTTTGGTGTTATGATATATTTATCTGTGATGTCCGCTGCCTGAGCTGTGGGGAGTGCCGGATGATCTGGATGAAGACCTGCTGGGAGAAGAATGGCTTTTGGGAGGTCTGCTTGAGTGAGACGGAGGAGCACTGTGTCCCGGAGGCGGAGGAGGGGGCGGCGGATTATGCCTTGAATGGGAATAACCATGATAGTAGCTGCTTCCACGTCCGTAATAGGTGTCGTGATCGTTATAGCTGTTGTAGGTATTGTAGGTATTTCTGCGGAAGGAACTGCCGATGCCGCTGACCTTGCGCTTGATGGACCTGACTATTGACGAAATCACCAGCAGCACCACCAGAATGATAATGACACCGATGATGGCGGCTCCGGGAACCTTGGCGAAGAATTCACCGATGGGGTCGTTTGTTTTATGATCCTCCTGACGGGGCGGCATAGGCTCCGGGTCGTATGTATTGTATCCGTTGTCGGGGTATGTATTATTTACAGTGGCTGCATTGTTGACATAGCCCTGACTTTTGATTTCATCAATGCCGTTGGCGATAGCCTTCTTTATTGAATCAGCATATATCGGCTCGGTGCTTGCCGGAAGATCCTGATACATGATATTGAGTATCTTGTTGCGCTTTGTTTCGGGGTAGATGGTATCTGCATTGTTAAAGGCTCTTACATAGTCGTATGCGGGAGAATAGCCCTCAAAATCAATATACACAAAAAGCGTGTCCGAGTAGGCGCCGAAGAGCTGAGCGGTGCAGTCGATGGTAAAGTCAACTGTTTCCTCGTCTGTCCTGTAGTTGCCGCCGATAAACACAGCCAAATTCACATTCAGATAGTCGGCGGTGCTTTGGAGCTTTTCCCACAGATCTCTTTCCTGAGCGGATGAAAGCAGCTCGGCCTCATCCTTAAAGAAGGCTTTGTCACTGCGATAAACGCTCTCGATGGAAGCGGTGATGTCTGTGCCTCTATAGCTGAATTTCGTTTTTGGAGTAACGGGGTTGGCAGCATAGGCTGTTATGCCTGAAAGCATAAACAGACAAATAACGATCAAGGCAATAAATGATCTGCGTTTGATATGGACCACTCCTTTCGGGCAAGGGGGCTTGTTTTCTTCCGTTGTTCTCATTATAACAACTATTTTTGCCGATTACAATCACGTAAAGAAAATTTTCTGTTTTTGTCAAGTCATTCTCTTGGGGCCCTTATAAAAATGTGATAATTGTCTCAAAAAGGGCAGTGCTAATTTCTTTGGTGAAAAATAAAAGGTGTAGCTATGCAGGTGCGGTTGTGGTATAATATGTTTAATATGAAATATGGAGAGATCTGATATGCTGATGAGAGAATATAATGAGAGTGATTTGAGACAAATGATAGCAATATGGAACGAAGTAGTCCTTGAGGGCAATGCTTTCCCGCAGGAAGAATTGTTAGACAGCGAAACGGGGAAGAAATTTTTTTCATCTCAGAGTTACTGCGGAGTAGCAGATGACCAAAGCGGAAACATCGTAGGTCTGTATATCCTTCACCCAAACAATGTGGGACGATGCGGACATATATGCAATGCAAGCTATGCGGTCTCATCGGATTGCCGAGGAAAGCATATCGGTGAAATGCTTGTCAGGGATTGTTTAGAAAAGGCAAAGGGGATAGGCTTTGGGATATTGCAGTTCAATGCGGTTGTAGAAACGAATATCCACGCAAGGCACCTTTATGAGAGAATAGGTTTCAGGCAGTTGGGGGTGATACCCAAGGGCTTCAGAATGAAGGACGGGCATTTTGAAAATATCTGTCCTTATTATATCGAATTGTAATTTGCCGTTACATTAACAGAACGGCGGAATTTTCACAATACCTGTGTCACGCAGACACGGAAAGGAAAAATTATGATAAAGATACTTTTTGTCTGCCACGGTAATATATGCCGCAGTCCTATGGCTGAATTTGTAATGAAGGACATTGTCCAGAAGCACCACAGGGAGAGGAATTTTGAGATAGCCTCTGCGGCCACATCCAGAGAAGAGCTTGGAAATCCTGTTTATCCTCCTGCCAGACGAAAGCTGCTTGAGCATGGCATTCGTTGTGACGGAAAGACGGCACGACAGATGACGTTGGAGGATTATCACTATTACGACATGATAATACTGATGGATAACAACAACATGAAAAATGCCAAGCGGATCATTACAAACGATACTGACAACAAGCTGTCATTGCTTATGAGCTATACGCCAGAAGGCGGCACTGTCTCCGACCCCTGGTATACAAGAGACTTTGACAGAGCTTATACTGACATTGAAAAAGGCTGCAGGGCATTGTTCGATTACCTTTGCAAATAAGAATCAGGCACAGTATGATTTGCTTCATACCGTGCCTGAAATTTTTGTGATCATATTGCTTTGCTGACCTGCCCGCATAGTGTCATCCGTTTGGATGGATGCGCTCAGAGAGCTGGTCAAAGGTTACGCCGTATTTCTTGGCGATGTCCTGAGCATAGCTGACGCCCTCAGGTGGAGCAATGAATATCTTGTAGGAACGCTTGCCCTCGTGGATGCCCGTGATAAGACTTGCAATGTCAAGATCGCCCTCTATCTGCTTGTTTACTTCGTTGCAGGACATGGCAAGCTCGTGCATATGGGTGTTGAATATGGTGCGGGCGCCGAGATAGCGCAGGGCACGGACAACGTCCTTTGCTATGTAAAGACCCTCTGCAAATGAGGTGGTGGCAAGGGATTCGTTGAAGAGAAGGAGACTCTCGTTAGTCGCTTCTGAGAAGATCTCGCTCATGCGCTGGGATTCCTCACCGAGACGGCCGAGGTCAACGGTTTTGTTTTCGTCAGCCGGGAAGTGGGTGTAGATGCAGTCCACAGGGGCAAGCCTTGCGCTTTCGGCGGGAACATAGATGCCGCACTGAGCCATAAGGAACATGAGTCCAACTGCCTGAGTGAATGTAGTCTTGCCGCCTCTGTTTGGTCCGGTCATAATATAAATGCCGTGCTCCCTGGTAAACTCAAAGCCGTTGAGGATGATTTCCTCATCCTTGCTCTGGGTCATCCTGCGGATGGCAAGCTTGAAGTTGTAAAGCCCCTTGACATAGGTGTCACGGCTGCCGTCATCTATGATTTCAGGCTTGCAGAGGGGCACATTTTTGTCCATGAGCTGCTGCATGAAATCTGCCCAGCGGATGTAGAAAATAAACTCAGGTATCATTTTGATAAGGCCATAGCCGCTGACGTTGGTATATTTTGCAAGCTTGCTCTTGAGCTGCTTTACGGTTGAAGCCAGCATTTCAGTAACCACACGGCTGAGGTTGTTCATGAGAGGATCGTCGCCGGTGACCTTGCCCACGGTGTGGATCTTGGTCATGCCGTTGACGTCAGTGCCGATATGGATGCCGTTTTTCTTGTTTGAGGAAAAATCCAGGAATTTGTTAAGGAGTCCCGGACGGGTAAACTGCTTATCGTTTATGGCAAGGATGCCGACCTCTACGGGCATGAGCCTGTTGTCAAGATTTACGCCGAGGGACAGGCTCTTGACCTGGGAGACCTCGCCCACAAGCTCCTTGATGTCGTTATGAAGGTGTTCAAAGCCGTTTTCGTTATATACGGACCCTACAAATTCCTTGAGCTGCAGGAGTCCGTCTGAGCGGATATCGTGATCCTGAAGGGACTTGTGTATCTCGGAAATACAGGTTACATAAATATCAAGCTCGTGCAGCCTGTTGACCAGCTGCCAGACCGGTGAAGCCGTAGGATCCTTGGTCGCTTTTTCCAGATCCTTGAGATAGGCAAGCTCTTCAAGCAGCCCCTTTATCCTCTCACGGAGATCCGGGAAGCGGTAAAGATCGTCAAATACATCCCTGCGGTAGCTGATGACACGGGGATCCTTTTCAATGTTTATCATGATGTTCCTGATGATGTTCTGCTCAAAAAGCTCACCGGAGAGCTTCTCGCATATAAGCTCCACAGAAAGGTCGTTTACTGCGTCATCGCTGAGGGTCTTTCCTGAGGGCTTGACGCCCTTGGGGTATAACAGGCTGAAATCGGGCATAAAAACACTTCCTTTTCATAAATCATGATTGTTGACGGACGGAGTTTTTTTATGATAATGCTGCTGAATTGTAAGAGAAATTTCACATTAAGGGATACAACAACTCCCCGGGTGTCTGCTGCCATCACAAAGATCATCTGCGAAGCGGGCCACCGGGGAGCTGACGGTAACGATATCAGGAAAGATTTGCCTTGATTGCGGCAAGAAGCTCGTCATAGCTCTCAAAGGCGGGAAGATCAGGGTTGTCCTGCTTGATCTTATCCGTGCTCCTGAAGAGGAAGCCTGCCTTGCTTGCCTTGATCATTCCGAGGTCGTTATAGCTGTCTCCGCTTGCGATGGTCTCGTAGCCGATGGACTGAAGAGCCTTGACAGTGGTGTACTTTGAGTTTTCAATGCGCATCCTGAAGCCTGTGATCTCTCCGCTCTCTGCCACCTCAAGGGTGTTGCAGAAGATAGTCGGCCAGCCCAGCTTCTCCATAAGAGGCTTTGCAAACTGTGTGAAGGTGTCGCTGATGATGATGACCTGTGTGAGTGAACGAAGCTCATCAAGGAACTCCTTAGCACCCGGCATGGGGTCGATCTTTGCAATGGTCTCCTGGATCTCTTTAAGACCAAGGCCGTGCTCCTTGAGAATCCCAAGGCGGAAATTCATGAGCTTGTTGTAATCAGGCTCATCTCTGGTGGTCTTTTTGAGCTCAGGAATGCCGCTTGCCTGAGAGAATGCGATCCATATTTCCGGCACAAGCACGCCCTCAAGATCCAAACAAACTATGTCCATTTCTCTTACTCCTTTTACAATAGCATTATCGGTTACCCGACAGTCTGATTATAACATATTTCCATAAGGAATAAAAGATACTTTTGAAATAATTTGTTTTTCTGACACATATTCTACAACAAAAACGACATTGAAGCAAACAATTTGGCTTTTAGAGAACTAAATCGGAGGTTTATAGATTAAATTATCGGTTCATTTTTCGTGCCGGACAGGGCGGGAATTAACGGATCGGATTATTGTTTTTTTCTTAGGGCAGTATTCAGAAAGGAAAACAAAAAAACTGCCAAACTGCACATTTTTACGGCAAAAATGCTTGTTGACAGCCTGAAACAATATGGTATAATGATTAGGAGTGAGGAATAACAGAAATAAGGTTGGATGATAAAATGAAAAAACTTATGTCCTTAATGCTGGCTCTGACTGTTGCTGCCTCTGCGATAGCGCTCTCTGCCTGCGGAAAAGACAGCAGTAGAAAGAGCACTGTCAGCACTGATTCAAAGCAGCCGTCGTCATCTTCTTCAAAGCAAATGGATGATATTTCGGATATATTGCGTCCGAAGGAGGCTTCTCTCGAAGAGGTTGAGGTAAGTGTTGACGACGCAAAGCCCAGCATTACCGAGACTCAGCTTACGGAGCTGAATGAAAAGGTTACCGTTAACCAGAGTATACCTGAGTTTGTATGCACATCGGAAAAGCTCGACTCAAGAGAAATATCCAATAAAAAAAGGGTTGCCCTGATATCAAAGAATTCCTCTAATTCATATCATGACCATCTGAACGATAACTTCAAGAGGGGTGCGGAGAGGATAGGCTTTGAGAATGTTGATGTTGCCGAGACAGACGGCACCTCGTCTTCAATGAACGACGCCCTTGCAAAGGCTGTCAAGGACAAGGTGGATCTGATCGTTCTTTCGGGCGACATAAACAAGGATCTTGTTGCCGGGGGCATAGAGTATGCACAGGCAAACGGCATTGAGGTGTTTTCCGCTGGATCAAGGGGTATCGGCCAGTCAGACAGATATGTTGACTATACGGTGCCGATTAACTATAGCTTTATCGGTGAGCTTATGGCTGACTGGGGTATAGTCAAAACCAAGGGAAAGATAAACGCACTTGCCGTCAACAGCTCGGATTCTGAGCTGTCACCTGCGATATTTAAGGGCTTCAAGTCTGAGTTTGAAAAATATGTGTCATCTTCGGAGGGAAGCTGCACCACCATCAATGCCACATCTATCGAGGTGGGCAACGGTCTTGCCAATAAGATTAAGAACGCTATCAGGAACAACCCCAAGATCAATTATATCTTCGTGTTTGACGATGCGGCTATCAACGACGCTGTTTCCGCTACAATACAGGCGGGCGTGGATATAAAGATCATTGCCACCGGCGGTTCGTCGGAGGATATGGACTATGCCCAGAGCGGAAGCATTGAGATGCTTGTGGCTCAGAGCTATGAATGGACTGCCTATGGCATGATAGACTATGTTCTGAGAGTCCTGGGAGGTCTTGCTCTTCCGGATCAGCAGGATGTGCCCTTCAGGATCCTTACCAAGGATATAATGAAGAAGGAAATGGAGGAATATTCCGGCGGCTACGACGGATTCCATGAGATCGCCTTCGGAAACGGGTTTATTACGGGTTATAACGCAATGTGGAATTATTGCTGATGTTTTGTATATAGCTCTCACACAAAGTCTCCTTTTTGGGGGACTTTGTTTTTTGTTCACAGTTAATATTGACAATGCAAGTTGTGATATTATATAATGATACAAGAAAATATTATGCTTTTTAGGGTGTGGTGCGCCTGTGAAAAGCATTGTACGGATTGTCTACGGTGTGTCCTTGACTGAGACCGGGAGAGTCTTTTGTTGCCGACATTTCCGGGAGACGGAAGAGATATGAAAGAGGTGGAGATTATGAAAATATGCGCTTCCTGCGGAGAATCACTGCCGGATCAGGCACAAAGGTGTGTGCGCTGCGGTTCAAATCAGTTTACTGCTCCAAACTATGGCTACGGCAATCAGTATAACGGCGGTTATGCACCTCAGGATCAGTATGCCCAGCAGTATGATGAGGGCTATGACGAGCAGTATGATGAAGGCTATGCCCAGCAGGGTCAATATCAACAGGCTCAGTATCAGCAGCAGGGACAGTATGCCCAGCAGTATGATAACGGCTATGATGAGCAGTATGATGGCGGCTATGGTCAGCAGGGTCAGTATCAGCAGAATCAGTATCAACACCCTCAGTACCAGCAGAACCAATATCAGCAGCAGGGACAGTATGCCCAGCAGTATGATGAGGGCTATGACGAGCAGTATGATGACGGCTACGCTCAGCAGGGCCAGTATCAGCAGAATCAGTATCAACACCCTCAGTACCAGCAGAACCAGTATCAGCAGCAGGGACAGTATGCCCAGCAGTATGATGAGGGCTATGACGAGCAGTATGATGACGGCTATGCTCAGCAGGGCCAGTACCAGCAGAATCAGTATCAGCAGCAGGCGCAGTATCAGCAGGAACAGTATGATAACGGCTATGCCCAGCAGTATGATCAGGGCTATGCACAAAACGGCCAGTATCAGCAGCAGGGACAGTATGCCCAGCAATATGATCAGCCCCAACAGTACCAGCAGCAGTATGTCCAGCAGGAGCAGTATCCCCAGCAATACGCTCAGCAGGAGCAGTATGCACAGCCTGAGCAGTACGCTCAGCCTGAGCCTGAGCCAATTCCCGAGCCCGAGCCCGAGTCGGAGCCGACGATCCAGCCCCAGCCTGAGCCCCAGCCTGAGCCTCAGCCAGAACCCCAGCCGGAGCCTGAACCAGAGCCGGAGCCGGAGCCTGAACAGCCTAAGGTAAATCCATACGAGGTGTCCAAAAACTTCGTTTTCGAGAAAAAGACCAAAGAAAGCGAGGAGGACGATGAGGAAGAGGATGAGAGAAAGGATTACTTCAAAGGGCTCAAGAAGGTGCTTGGTCTCTTTGTTAACACCCCCGATCATACCGACGACTATGACCCCGCAGAGGCTGCTCAGAACAAAATTACGTCTATTGTGGCCATGTTCGGCATTACATTCTGGGTGCCCCTTGCTTTCAGCCCAAGATCCCTTTTCTCACGTTTCTATGCAAATCAGGGCCTTCTGTTCCTGATTTTCCAGATACCCTTTACTATCCTTTATCTTATCTTCAGCGGTATAGTTAACCTTGCCTGCACTCAGACGGCTTCTTACGCTGGAGAGGCAACCGGACTCAGCCCCGCTGGCTGGATCATGGATTTCCTTCTCTTTGCAATATGCTATGCGATCCCGATATTTGTTATTGTCCTTGCCATCCGCAATATCCGTGCCGGAAAGGCAAAGGAGATCCCGATCCTGGGCTTCCTGAGGATAATCAAATAATGCGCCTCATTTTTATACAATAATTCAAGACCGACAGCCCTTGCTGAGCTGCCGGTCTTTTGCTGTGTCGTGCAAGGGCGTTACCGGCAGAAAACCGAAAACAGCCCTTCTATCCATTCTACAAATTTAAAGCGGATCTCGTATTTTTCTCCCGAGGAAACAATATCCGCCTCGTTGTCGTTCATAACGGTGCGCAGCTCATCGCCGGTTGCTCCCGGCAGGCACAGGGCGGGAAAAAGCACACACCACCAGTTGTGACCCTCACCCTTGCCGATAACGATGCGCAGGGCGTCATATTCTCCTGCCGGCAGGGTGAAGCTGTCATATACTCTTGTGCCAAAATACATTTTTGTGATGTATACATCTACCGGATAGGTATAGCCGCTTTCCCGGACTGTTTTGCAGCAAAGGCTTTTTATCTCACCAAGACGTGATTCTGCCCTGTTTATTGATTCGCCCTTACCCCTGCACTCAAAGAACAGCTCTCCGGTATATTCCAGCACTGCGTCACGCACACGGAGCTTGAGAGCCTGATCCTCTTCGCTGTCTGAGTTTGCGATGACATGAAGCCTGAAGACGTCGTTTCTTATTTCCTCACAGGCACCAAAAAAGCCTGCCATAGAGAACACCAATGACAACAGCACACCGCAGACCATAGCTTTAAAAAACACCCTCATACCGATCTCTCCTCTCGCTTGTTGACAAGAGTATGGGACGATATCAGGGTGTTATTCATTGTATTTTAGTTTGTTTCAGGCTTTTTCCACGGTGCTACAAACAGGGTCTTTTGGTTTGTATAGATGACCATGCCGGGCTTTGCCCCCTGAGGCTTGCTCACATAGCGTATTTTTGTGTAATCCACCGGAGCCTTGCCTGCGTCCTTTGCCTTGCTGTGACCTGCAGCAAGGGAGGCTGCAAAGAGGACGGTTTCCTCATCGGGGGTCCTGCCGTCGCATAGGATGACAGTATGTGAGCCGGGTATGTCCTTTGTGTGGAACCATAGATCGTTTTTGTCGGCCTGCTTCATGGTCAGCCTGTCGTTTTGACGGTTATTCCTGCCCACAAGGATGCGGAAACCGCTTTCGGAGGTAAATTCCAAGGGTGGCAGAGAGGCTTCGGCCTTTTGCTTTTTTCCTTTGGCTTTGATATAGCCCTGCTCGGTCAGCTCGGCCCTTATTTCGGCAAGTTCTCTCAGGCTTTCGGCTCTTGCAAGACTGTCCAGCACCGACGAGATGTAATCAAGCTCGTTTTCCGCCTTTTCTATCTGTACCTTGAGTATCTGTTCGGCGTTTTTTGCCTTCTGGTACAGCTTATAGTACCTTTGGGAATTGGCTGCAGGGGAGAGTGCCGGGTCAAGCTCTATTGTTATCTCCGCAAGGCTCTCGTCATAGAAGTTTTCCGCCTTCAGCCTGCTTGCGCCCTTCTCTATCCTGTAGAGATTGGCCTGTATTATGTCCCCGCATATCCGATAGTTTTCCCTGTCCGCACAGGCGGCAAGCTCGTCCTTCTGGATGTATATTTTTCTTATCAGCCTTGCTGCGGCGGTATTCAGCAGCTTGTTGAGATCCTCGCTCCTGCGGCGCATTGTTTCCATTGCGTCACGCCTTGCATAGTAGCGCTCCAGCAGCTCGCAAAAGCTTCCGCTGCATTTTGCTGACCTGCCGCTGCCGTATTGCTGTATGTCCTCAAAGGTGAAGTCGATGGGCTTTTTTGTCTGATCTGTTATCATATACGGCTCGCCGCTGCATTCTCTGACAGACTTTATCATCCTTTTCAGGAAGAACCTCAGCCTTGTAACAAGCTCCTCGTCCAGCTCCTTTGAAAAAACGTCCCTTCCTCTGCCGGTAAGGTGCTCAAGCTCTCTGCACAGAATAGGCGACACTCCCTGTATCACTCCGAGAAGTGCCTTTGACAGCTCCATGTTTTTGGGTGCGGCGGATACTGCACTGATAATATCATCAGCGTCCCTGTCAAGGATACATAGCTTGTCCTGAGCAGGCGGCAGCTCATATCTCATGCCCGGCAGGACAAGTCTCTGGGATGACATGGAAGCGTCAACCCTGCGGAAGGCGTCAATGATTATCCTTTCACCGTCAAGGAAAACCACGTTGCTATACTGTCCCATGATCTCCACGGCAAGGGTCAGGGTGACCGTGTCTCCCAGCTCGTTGGTGCCCTCAAAGTCCAGAAACAAAAGTCTTTCCAGTCCCGGCTGTCTTATATCCCTGAGTCTTGCTCCGGACAGCCTTTTCCTCAGCAGCATACACAGCATGGGCGGAGTTTTTGGGTTTTCGGGAATGGATTCCGTCAGGCAGATTCTTGAGCTGCCTGCCCTTGCGGAAATGTAGAGCTTTTTCATTCCCTCTCTTGACCGCATGAAGATAACAAGCTCGTCCCTTGTGGGCTGATATATCTTATCCACCTTGGTGTTTATCAGGGCTTCCTCAAGCTCCTTTTTTATGTGTCTTAAAAATGCTCCGTCCAGTGCCATAGCTCCTCCGTTTTGTCAAAAAAAGAATGATCGTTTACAGATATTTTACTCCGTCTGTGTCTGACTCCGCCCTTGTGAATCTGGCTCCCGGGAACTTCACGGTGAGAAGGGCGGTGACTATGGGTATTATCATGCTCTCTGAGCCGAAATGCCCAAGATCGATCACGGAAATATTGTGGTCGTTTGCATACATAATGTGGCTGTGCTTGATCTCTCCGGTAACGAGGGTGTCGGCTCCCAGAGAAGCCGCAAGCTCCACGTTATCGCCTCCGGCACCGCAGGATACCAGCACACGCTTGCAGCTGCCCCTGTCGGTGTAGCGCAGTCCGGGAAGCTTCATATTCTCCTTGATGTAAAGTGCATAATCCTCTGCGCTATCGTAACCGCTGACTGTGCCCAGAATAGCACAATGCTCCTCAAAGCGTTTTTCCTCCTGCAGCCCTACCCTGTGGGAAAGAGTCGCATTGACGCCGTTTCGTGAGATGTCGAGGTTTGTGTGAGCCGAAATTATGGTGATGCCGTGCTTTGCGGCAAGGTAGGCAGGATTATCCCAGCTGAGAGTGCGCAGCGGGTGGAAGATCACCGGGTGGTGGGTCACAATTATGCCCGCACCCTTTTGTGCTGCCTCCTCGATCACTGCGGCTGTTGCATCAAGTGCCACTAAAACAAGGCTTGTCTCCGTGTCTTGGCTGCCTGTGAGGATACCTACATTATCAAAGCTCATGGCCGTGTCAAAGGGAGCTATGCCGTCGATATAATCATAGATCTGTTTTGCTGTTACCATTCCTCAATCCTCCCGCCTGTCGATACTGTTATAGATATCCTGATAGTATGCGGCTTCGTTTTCTTTGCCGGACTGTCGCAGTCCGTTTATCTTTCTTTTGAGCTTGGACATTATCATGTCTATATAAGCCCTCGCCTCAGGGGAATCGTCCTCTCCCAGCATACCGATATACTCAAAGCGATGATCACATTCCCGCTTTTTGCCGTCATAGACGCACAGCATGACGCTGTAGCATTTCCTGCCGGATAAACAGGCTTTTTCCCGCACGATACGAAACCCGCTGCCGCATAAAAATGACCGCAGTGTTCCTGCACGGGTCATAGGCTGGAGAATGAGTCTCCTGCTTTCGTCGTACAGCCACTGCGTTCTTCCGATGATATCCGCTATCAGCTCGCCGCCCATGCCGGCCATCACGATGTCCAGTGCGTCATCCGGATCCACCTCATCAAGTCCATCGGACAGCAGGGTTTTTACCTTATCCTCCACATTGAAGCGCAGGATATTAGCCCTTGCGTTTTCCAGAGGACCCTTGCGCACGTCACATGCCACCGCTGAGAGAATTTTTCCTCTGCAGGCAAGGTTGACCGGCAGATAAGCGTGGTCAGTGCCCACATCTGCAAGCCTTGTGCCATCCCTGACAAAGGAAGCGCAAAGCCTGAGTCTGTTATCCAGAGGGGCAGGGAACCTGTGTGGGTTATCTCTTTCCATTATTTGTCCTTGATATGTTCGTTTACCATTTTAACAAGCTCATCGGCGTCAACACCGTGAACCATGCAAGCCTGTTCTACTGTTTCTCCTCTTGAAGCGGGGCAGCCGAGGCAGTGCATACCTATAGAGAGGAAGATAGGTGCTGTGGTGGGGTCGATGTCAAGGATATTTCCGATAATTGTGTCCTTAGTGATCTGTGCCATATTTTCAAATCCCTTCGATAATGAATTACTGACTCCTGATAGGTCGTCAAAAGCATTATAATACATTTTCTCCGAATTTGCAACCCCGGCGGCAAGCTGCCGGCGCAGAGCCTGCGCTCCCGTGTTCGCGGGGGCAGAGAAAATGACTTGTTAGTTGGCTGCTCGCAGCTCGTAGTTGTTCCGAAAGACGACAACACAAAAGTTTTGGCGGCAAGCTGCCGGCGCAGAGCCTGCGCTCCCGTGTTCGCGGGGGCAGAGAAAATGACTTGTTAGTTGGCTGCTCGCGGCTCGTAGTTGTTCCGAAAGACGACAACAGAAAAGTTTTGGTCAAGCTTTTTCAAAAGCTTGCAGGGTGCAGGGACGGCGTCCCTGCTCGCTCTCCGCAGAGAGCGAAACACTCCGGGT
>CACXMR010000054.1 GCA_902768825.1 uncultured Ruminococcus sp. | reverse complement strand
CGACAACACAAAAGTTTTGGCGGCAAGCTGCCGCTCCCGTGTTCGCGTTGGCAGAAAAACGTACTCAAAGTTGGCTGCTCGCGGCTCATAGTCTTCCAAAAGACGACAACACAAAAGTTTTGGCAGCCTTTTCAAAGGCTGTGGGGTTCGGGGGTGAGGGTCTCCGGTGGAGACCTCTGCGAAGCAGAAGCACCGACCGAGCACAGTGAAACAAGTGCCCTTGGGGTGCCGAAAGGTGAGAAACGTTAGCTCCTGATAAATAGGAATAAGAAATAGCCCGATTCCGAAGGAATCAGGCTTAATTTTTTGGACTTGAATTGTATCATCACACGGACACGGAATTCTTTTGTCAGAGTGACAATCAGTGCGAACATGGGTGCCCTTGGGGTACCGACAGGCGAGACCGGTTATTACTGTCCTGACTTAGCTGCAAGCTGGGCTTCTCTTGCTTCCATCTTCTCGATGCGCTTCTCTCCCTCGTCTGCAAGCTTCCTGAACTCAGAAATTGTTGACCTCATCTGCGGCAGAGCCTTGCTCTTGTACTCAGTCACTGAATCCAGTGCATCAAATGTATCAGCAAATGCAGCTCTCAATGTGTCTACGGAAATGTTCGCCTCCATAGCCTGCTGCTGAATGGTGGAACCCTGCTCCTTGAGCATCTTGGCTGTGGCACCGATAATCTTGTTGGTGGCTTCGTTTACCGCATTGACCTTTTCCAGCACGATCTTCTGGTTATACAATGCGCTTGCGACTGTGACAGCTATCCTCAGTGCGGATACCGTAACATTCTCCGCACGCTCAACGGCACGGATAAGCTCCTTGTTGTTGCGGCGGACGATCTCCATTGCAATGATGCCCTGCATATTCACAGCCTGCATCTGCTGCATATCCATGACCTTTTGTCTCAGCGGGAAGAGCACCTCTTCCTCCACAAACTTGATCCTCTCGTCATCCACGTTTTCTACCTTGGCCTTCTCGATGGCTGCGGAAATAGCGTCATCCATCTGGGTGCCAAGCTCTATCTGCTGGGAAAGCTTCTTTGTAAGATCCCTGAGTGAAAGCTGCTCTACTTCAAGAGTCGTGTTGTCACGCTTGAGTATCTCCTTGCCTCTGCCGAGAGACTGTATGGTAGTAGCGATAACCGTGTCCGCCTTGTCAAACTTTGCAAAGTAGTTCCTGATAGGATTGAATACCTTGCCAAAAACGCCCTTCTTTGCAAAGTCTATAGCTGACGGGTCAAGATCCTTCATCTGCATCTGGAGCTGTGAAAGACCGTTTACGATCTCACCGTTATCACCGCCCATCTTGCTCAGATCTACAAGACGGACATTAAGAAGCTCGTTCTTCTGAGTAGATTTCTCCACAATATCGTTTCCGAAGGTGTCAATAGATGACACGATCTCTCTTCTGTCATTGAGTGACCCCAGGTCAAAGGTAAAGAGCTGGTCAGTATTGCTCGCTGCAACCTTTTCAAGCTTCTCTTTCGTTTCGGGAGCTGGCACAAGCTCCTCCTTGACCTCTTCGGTCACTTTTTCCACATCGGGCAGATCCATTGTAAAAGCCATAGTTTTTTCCTCCTGTATGATTATTTTTCAATAAAGCCTTATAACAGCGTTCGTTCCATTCATACCAATAATGCATCACATCTCGGAATTGAACAGGTTTTTGAGCTTATAAACGATGTCGTCGCTGTCAGCATTGATAGTGGCGGCCTCGTTGATCTCGGAGATCATCTTCAAAGCATCGATGTTTGCATTGTAGCCTATAGTATATACAGGGACCTCGTATGCTCTGAGCACAGCCTGTATCTCGTTGAGCGAATGACCCACATTCTGCTCGCCGTCGCTGAGCAGGAAGATCATGGGCTTTGCATCGGGATGCTCCTCCTTGGCCTTGTTTATCATGTCAAGAGCCACGACGAGGGCATCATAGGTGGCAGTCGAACCGTTAGCCGCAAGATCCTCCACCGCTCCCTTGAAATATGCCTGCTGATTGAGGTCAAACTTGTTTATGGGCAGGTTGATAGACACCTTGTTGCTGAAGGACACAAGACCAACATAGTTATTCTTGTTGATATACTGCATTGAGTTGATGAGGGAGGTCTTGAGGGCGTTGATAGGCTCGCCGATCATGCTGCCCGAAACATCCGCTACGAATACTGCTGCGATAGGTCTGCCGCTGTTCTTGTTTTCTTTATAAAACTTCTGTGCGCTGAGGAGCTTGTCGCCGCTTATATTATCCGGCAGCTCACTGACATACTTTGTGTTCTGGTTAAAGCCGCATTTCTCGGCATAGCTCTGGGATTCTGCATTGAGGCAATACTCTGCAAAGAGCTTGAGAGCATCTGTCTTTTCCTTTGAAAGCTCACCGATGGCATAAAGAGGATTGTCATGCCTTACGCCGAAGGGGGTGAATATATAGTTATTCTTCAGTGTGGGATCATTTACATAGAGCTGATACTCCATTACCATTGCATCCAGAGCGCCGGACTCTGCGGCGTTCCTCATCTGGAGAGTGTTATATGACACCATGGAGATATTCTCCTGGAAGGTCTTGAAGCCCTTAGCTGCGGTTTCGCTGAGAATATCGTCAGCATCGTATGTATAGAGAGTGTTAACAAGGAAGTTCAGTCCTGTGGAGCTTACGAAGGGGTTGGTATAGCCCATGAGAAGGGTACCGTCCTCTGTTGCCTCAGTCACTGTCTTCATGTTGACTGAGCCGTATTTGCTCACCATGGAGCTGTGCTTTTCTTTTGAAAGAAGTATGCCGGCCACATTGCCGCAGAGCTTCTTTTCGATAAGGGTAGTCTTGACTCCGCTGGAGCTGAGCATACTGCCCCAAAACTCATTTGAGGGAGACAGACCCTCCGGCACATACTTGCCGGACTTGATATAGTCAAGAGCAAGGCCTGATGACACGGAGCGGATAGACACGGAAACGGACTTGCCGCCGATGGTCTTCATCTCATTGTTAAATCTCTCTGCCACCTCGTTGAGCCAGCCGTCATTGCCTGTGCCTGCCTTTTCGGGAGATGAGAATATCTCCACATTTATATCACCTCTGCCGGTAACGCTGAGGGGATAGCTCTTGATATCGGGAAGCTCCTGCTCTTCGGAAAGGATATCCGTATCGCTTATGGGAGATTTCCTTGCCGTCACAGTCTCCACCTTTATACTTCCCAGCAAATTGCCAAGAGTCTGTTCAGCCTTTTCAGCGGTTATCTGCTCCTCCGATTTGCCGATATCCTGAGTCAATGTGATGCCAAGGAACACACCAAGGAACACAACCACTGCAATACCGACAAATATTGCGATCTTTTTTCCGTTTGAAGGTCTCATTCTTTTTCCTCACTTTCCGGCAAAGCCTGTCGCTGCATCCGATATCCGACCTTTTCCCTCAACGGGTCATCGGACACCATCAGCCCTTGTAGAATTTTGTCTGCTCGATAAGAGCGTTGATCTCCTGAACGGCAGCCATGTTTTCAAGACCCTGCTCGTCAAGGTCATCAAGCTTTGATATCTCCAGCAGGAGGCTGTCCATCTTGATGAGAATATCCTCATTCATGCTGACAAGTCCTCTCACATAGTTGATATGCTCATTGTAGATGCTCAGCTGTGTATCCACAGACCTTGACACCGTGCTGTAGCCTGACTCCTTGATTTTTTCAAGAATCTTGCTGTAGTCCTTATAATCAAAGATGACCATTCTGTTGATCATCTTTTTCACGTTATTGAAGAAAATTGCCTGCACAGAGTTGATAGCATTCTGGAACCTTGTGAAGGTCATTTCCTGCGGAGTAAAGAACTGCTCAAGGATGCTGTCCAATGCCCTGTCCTTATCCTCCATCCTGCCTATCTGCTCGATTGCAGTGTTTATCTCCTCGTCAAAGACGCCCTTGCCTCTTTTTTCGGCCAGGGAATCCACATAATCGGCAGGCTTTGTCAGCTCGCTTCCCTTCAAAAGAAGCACAAGAGGCTCCTTTTTCTCACTGAAGAGAAGTGTATAATTGCCCCAGGAAAAGGCGACCAGACTCATGACCACTGCCGTAACAGACAAAGCGGCCTGCAGTGCTCCTCCTGCAAACGATAGTCCGACAAGCCCCTTTGAAAACAATATGACGTTCAGAAGAGCGATACCAAGATTGAGGCAGATAAGCTTTATCAGACGATTTTTCATATCATTCTCCTCCGTCAATAATTATTTTACCGCTCTATGATAATTTTACTATTATGTCTGCGCTTTGTCAATATAAATGACGTTCCTGCACAATGCCAAAAAGTCAGAACCCCCCGACTTTCGCTGCCGCAAAAGTTTCCGGAAGGGTTATTGCCTTTCCTCAAGAGTGCTGAGGAAATCCCTGAAATAATCCGGCAAAGGAGCGGAAAAAGTAAGCACCTCTCCGGTAATTGGGTGCACAAAGGAGATAAAATAAGCGTGAAGGCACTGACCGTTGAGAGAAGCCAGATATTTTTTGCCGCCATATACCGGGTCGCCTGCCACCGGATGACCGAGATAAGCCATGTGTACCCTTATCTGGTGTGTACGGCCTGTTTCCAGGGTTAGCTCCAGGTGTGTATATGAACCGAAGCGCTGGAGCACCCTGTAGTGGGTCACCGCCTCACGGGAGTTTTTCATTGTGACAGTCATTTTCTTTCTGTCCGTGGGGTGACGTCCGATGGGAGCATTCACTGTGCCCTCATCGTCCTTAATATTGCCCACCACAACAGCCTGATATTTTCTGGTAAAGCTGTGCTCCTTTATCTGTTCCGCCAGCCCCCTGTGGGAGCGGTCGTTTTTTGCCACTATCAGCAGACCGCTGGTATCCTTGTCTATGCGGTGAACTATGCCCGGTCTGAGCACGCCGTTTATCCCCGACAGCGAATCTCCGCAGTGGTAAAGAAGCGCATTAACAAGGGTCCCGTCAGGATTGCCCGCCGCCGGATGCACCACCATTCCCCTGGGCTTGTTCACCACAAGAAGGTCATCGTCCTCATAGACAATATCAAGGGGTATGTTTTCAGGCCTTGCCTCCGGCAAAACAGGCTCCGGCACAGCCAGCTCTATCCTGTCGCCGGTACGCATACGGTAATTCTTATTCACCGCACTGCCCCCCACAGTTACAGCTCCGTCCTCAATGAGCTTTACCACAGCCGATCTTGTCAGTTCACCGTCCATCATTTCTGCAAGGAACCTATCTATACGCATACCTGCGCTTTCCTCTGCCGCCGTAAACTCCTTAATCTCCATTTTCTTCACCGTCAGGGCTATTCCCGGCATTTTCATCCTGAGATACCGAAGCACCGTCACTGCTGACAGTTTCCTTCACCTTGGCTCCGTCCCCTTCTTTAAGGGTCTTATCTCTGGAGCTTTTAAAGAGCAGTATAAACACCAGCATCACTGCGCCGGCGGTTATGCAGTAATCCGCAAAGTTGCACACCGGCGGGAAGAATGACAGCGAAAGGTAGTCTACCACAAAGCCCCTGAATATCCTGTCGATAAGGTTGCCTATGCCGCCGCCGATCATCAGTGCCGCACAGACATAAAAAAGCTTGCCCGAAAACTTCTTCCTCACTATCATCCAGATAAAGACAGCTATCAGAGCTGACGTCAGTGCGGTAAACACCCACACATGGTTCTGGAACATACCAAAGGCCACGCCCCTGTTTTCCACATATGTCAGTGAGAGCAGGCCGTTTATCACGGTCACGCTCCCGTTTGGTGCAAGCCCCTGCACTATAAAGTATTTGATTATCTGGTCAATGGCGGCAATGCCCGCCGCCGACGCCAGTATTATTGCCAATATCACAGAGATCACCTCTATACCATTATTTTGGTGTGTGAAAAAGGGAAGTCCTTGGCTCAGGGCTTCCCCGTAAATCATTTTTATTCTTTTCCCGCCGCCCAAGGGCTCTGCCCTTGGAACCCGCAAGCTTTTGAAAAAGCTTGAGCAAAACTTTTGTGTTGTCGTCTTTTGGGACATCTAAGAACCGCGAGCAGTCGACTAAGAAATCAGACATTCTGCCCCCGCGAACAGGGGTGCGGCAGCTTGCCGCCAAAACTTTTGTGTTGTCGTCTTTTGGGACATCTAAGAGCTGCGAGCAGTCGACTAAGAAACCAGACACTCTGCCCCCGCAAACAGCGTTTTCGGGGTTGTCAGGGGGACTTTTTCGCAAAAGTCCCCCTGACAATCTGACATTAGGCGTCGATAACGGAAGCACAGCGGGCACAAAGGGTCTTGTGCTCCGGATTCTCGCCGACGGTCTTGCTGTAGATCCAGCAGCGCTCGCATTTCTCGCCCTCTGCATGGTCTATCTTTACGCCAAGTCCCTCTTCTTCGGACTTAACTATCTCAACATCAGATACGATGAAGGATGCAGCCAGTTCCTTCTCGGCTTCCTTCAGGAAATCATACTGCTCTCCTGCAGCCGTAAGGGTTACCTTAGCCTCAAGAGACGCACGGATGGTCTTGTTCTTTACCTCAATCTCCAGTGCTTTCTTTACTTCGTCTCTCGTGCGGTGTATCTTATCCCACATATCCACAAAGCTCTCGTCCAGCTCTACGCCTGTAAGCTCCGGCATATCGTTGAAAAGTACGTTTTCAGCATTGGCCTTGCTGTCATGGGGCATGAAACGCCAGATCTCGTCTGAGGTGTAGGCAAGTATCGGCGCTACCATCCTTGCCATTGCGTCAAGAATGATATATATGGTAGTCTGGGCGGCACGTCTGAGCTTGCCGTCCTTCTTCTCTGTATATAGTCTGTCCTTCAATACGTCAAAATAGAAGTTTGACATATCTACCACGCAGAAATTGTGTATAGCCTGATATACCTGATGGAAGTCAAAGCTGTCATAGCCCTCTCTGACCTTAACATTCAATGCGTCCAGCTTGGAGAGCGCCCACTTGTCGATAGAAAGCAGCTCGCTCATATCCACCTTGTCCTTGTCAGGGTCAAAGTCGCTGATGTTGCCAAGGATGTAACGGGCAGTGTTCCTGATCTTTCTGTATGCCTCGGAAAGCTGCTTGAGTATATCGTTGGAGATACGCACATCCGAATGATAGTCACTGGAAGCTACCCACAGTCTGAGGATGTCGGCACCGTACTGGTCAATGATAGCCTGGGGGCTGAGTCCGTTGCCCTGAGACTTGGACATCTTCTTGCCCTCCATGTCGATGACCCAACCATGAGTCAAAACGGTCTTGTAAGGAGCCTCGCCTCTGGTAGCTATAGCTGTCAGCAGTGATGACTGGAACCATCCTCTGTACTGGTCTGCACCCTCAAGATACAGATCAGCAGGCCATCTGAGATAAGGTCTTTCCTCGCAAACCGCAGCGTGTGACACACCTGAGTCGAACCATACGTCCATGATGTCCTTTTCCTTGTCAAACTCAGTGCAGCCGCACTTGGGACAAGCGGTGCCACCAGGAAGTATCTCTGATGCTTCCTTTGCGTACCATGCGTCTGAACCTTCCTTTGCAAAGAGATCGGCTACAGCGTCCATTACCGTCTTGTCGATGAGAGGCTCGCCGCAGTCCTTGCAGAAGAAGATCGGTATCGGCACGCCCCATTTTCTCTGACGGGAGATGCACCAGTCTTTTCTCTCTCTTACCATTGAGGTAATCCTGTCCTCGCCCCAGCCGGGGATCCACTCTATGCCCTTGATAGCCTCTACAGCCTCATCCTTGAAGTCGTCTACAGAGCAGAACCACTGCTTGGTGGCACGGAAGAGCACGGGCTTCTTGCATCTCCAGCAGTGAGGATACTGGTGGATAATCTTTTTAAGAGCGAAAAGTGCGCCGGTTTTTTCCAGGTGCTCTGCAATGGGCTTGTTTGCGTCATCGGTCAGCAGACCTGCAAACATACCTGCCTCCTCGGTAAGTCTGCCGTGGGCGTCCACCGGCACCACCATGGGAAGCTCCTTATAGTTGCGGCAAACCTCATAGTCGTCAACGCCGTGGCCGGGAGCAGTGTGTACGCATCCGGTACCGCTCTCAAGGGTGACGTGGTTGCCGACGATAACAAGAGAAGTACGGTCAAGGAAGGGATGAGCGGTCTTGATATATTCAAGCTCGGAGCCCTTTATAGTGCCGATGACCTCATAATCGGTGATGCCTGCCTCCTGCATAGCCGAAGCATAAAGCTCCTCAGCCATGACATAATACTCGTTTCCGCTCTTTATCACACTATAGTTGAACCTGGGACCCACGCAGATAGCCACGTTAGCGGGCAGTGTCCAGGTAGTGGTGGTCCATATTACAAAATAGGTATTGTTCACGTCTGCACCCAGAGCAGAGAGCTTGCCAAGATCGTCAGTCACCTTAAACTTTACATAGATGGAGTGACAGGGATCCTCGGCGTACTCGATCTCCGCCTCAGCAAGGGCAGTCTCGCAGTCAGGGCACCAATAAACCGGCTTGAGGCCTCTGTAGATGTAGCCCTTGCAGGCCATCTCAGAGAAGAGCCTGATCTGCTTTGCCTCATACTCATGGTTGAGGGTGATATAGGGATTCTCCCACTCGCCGATAGCGCCCAGGCGCTTAAACTGATTTCTCTGGTCGTCTATATAACCCAGTGCAAAGTCACGGCAGATCTTTCTCAGCTCTACCACAGAGATCGAGGTAGAGTTGCCAACACCGGCCTTATTTCTGGCCTTGAGCTCAGTAGGCAGACCGTGAGTGTCCCAGCCCGGAACATAGGGTGACTTGAAGCCTGTCATATTCTTATACTTGACTATGATATCCTTGAGCACCTTGTTCATTGCATGGCCGAGATGGATATTGCCGTTTGCATAGGGAGGTCCGTCATGGAGAACATAAAGGGGCTTGCCCTCGTTATGCTCCATAAGCTTGTCGTATATTTTTTCCTCCTCCCATCTCTTGAGAGTGTCAGGCTCCGACTTGGGAAGTCCGGCTCTCATGGGGAAGTCTGTCTTTGGCAGGTTTAACGTACTGTTGTAGTCCTGGGGCATTGGTTTTCTCTCCTCTTTCATTAAAAGTTAGCAGATCATATACAAGCCAAAATCCGACACGCTGAATTGTGTCGGATACATTTGGCGATCTTTAATATATAATTAATCCGGAACAAAGCCTGTCAGTGCGCCTGAGCACCGGCCGGCATTACTCCTTGTCCTTCTGATCCTTTTCGTCAGTACCGAAAATGTCGGTCTCGTCAATGCTTGCCGCAGTCTGCTCGGAGTCAGTCTTTTTCTGGGCTGCCGCATTGGCTGCCGCCATGATCTCCTCTGCATTGCTGTCGGGCTGTTCCTTGAGGGTGGGGGTTATCTTCTTAAATACAATAACCTTTTCCTCACCGTCATCGTCCTTATCGCCGTCCTCAATGGGCGTCTCTGCTTCAGCCTTCTCCTGAGCAGCCTTTTCCTGAGCGGCCTTTTCGGCCTGCTTTTCCTTTTCAAGCTGAGCCTTGGCCTTAGCGCCTGTGCGGATCTCATCCGATATCTCCTGCACCTTTTCAGGCTCCAGCACATCTACGGTGATCTTGCTGCTGTCAGTCTTTGACTGCTCCACGGCCTTATCGGCCACATCCTTTATGTCCTTTTCCAGCTCACCGGGAGTGATCGGGGCAGCGGCCGGATAAGCCTGATCCAGATTTTCCTGATACTGCTTAAACTCCTCCTCCTTGGGGAGGGAATTGATTATCCTGAGATGGTTTTTGTAGGACTCGATAAGAGCGTCCCTGAAGCGTGTCACCTCAGACTGTATCTGAATAATATGCTGCTTTTGCTGTTCTATAATCCTGTTGTTTTCGTCGATGCTCTCGGCGGAACGCAGCAACGCATTGTCAACAATGGTCTGTGCTCTCAGCTCGGAATCGGCAGTCCTCTTTGCGGCAGCCTCCTCAGACTCCCTGAGCATAGCATCCGCCTTTTTCTGAGCCTCGCTGATTATGGCGTCAGCCTTTGCCTGGGCATCCTTGACCTGCTTTTTTGCCGTCTTTTCTGCGGTTATCAGGGCATCCTGAACGCTCTCCGCCTGCTGCTCATATTTGACTACCTTCCTGCTGAGCTGGTCGAGCCTTGTCTGAAGCTCCTTATTGGTAAGCTCCTGCTGTCTGACCTTCTCGATAACACCGTCAACGAAATTGTCAACGTCCTCGATCTTATATCCGCCAAGTCCTGCTCTGCGGAAGCTGACGTTTTCTATCTCTTCAACTGTAAGCATACACTTATTCCCTTCTATCCGGTTAATTTATCAGAAGTAAATATTGTCGCTCTCCACCTCGTCCATTACGTCCTCACCGGAAAGCTTGACGTTGCTGGGCATCACGATATAGGTATCCTCAGCCACTCTGCTGATCTTGCCGTTATGGGCATAGGCCACGCCGCTGAGGAAGTCTATGATCCTCTTGCCCACATCCTTGTTTGTCTGCTCCATGTTAAGTATGACTGTGTTCCTCTTGATAAACTCGTCAGCCATAGCGGTAACGTCCTTGTCAAAGGTCTCAGGCTTGAAAAGCACAAACTGCACCCTTGCCGAGTCATTGAAGCTTATAACATTGTCATTAGGCTCGCTGCGGACATCGTCGATGGAGCCGAAATCATCAGCGGATGAAGTATCGGAAGAATGAGTGTCACTCTCCTGCTCTTCCTCCTCTGCACTGTAATACTCCTCGTAATCCATATCCTCATCGGGCTGCTTGAGCATATTCTTGAATTTTCCCATAAAACCTGCCATTGCCTTATATCCTCCGTTATCTGTATATTCTTGCGCCGAAGAGTCGTGAGCCGACCCTTATCATATTGGCGCCTGAAAGGATCGCTTCCTCAAAATCGTCAGACATTCCCATTGAAAGAAAGTCCATAGATACATTATCTAATGTTTTGTCTGAAATGTCAATAAATAAATGATACATCTTTTCAAAAAATTTACATAATTCGGGCTTTTTTTCGCATATCGGTGGCACTGTCATCAGTCCTCTGACCCTGATATTGCTCAAAAGTGCCGTCTGGGCGACAAGCTCCTCTACTTTATCAGGGTTGACACCCGACTTGTTTTCCTCGCCTCCGATGTTGACCTCTATCAGCACATCGGTGGTAATGCCGTTTTTTATTGACTGCTTTGATATCTCATTTGCAAGCTTCAAACTGTCAACGGACTGTATCATAGACACCCTGCCGACGATCTGACGCACCTTATTTGTCTGGAGATGACCGATGAACTGCAGGTCGCAGTGCTCCAGGTCGTAATACTCATACTTTGAGAGCAGCTCCTGCACCTTGTTTTCACCTATATGTCTGAGCCCCAAAGACACGGCATAGTTGATTATTTCAGGCTCCACCGTCTTGGTAGCCGCCAAAAAGACTATATCCTCCGGCTTTCTTCCTGAGCTCTCCGCCGCCCTTGCGATACGTTCCGTGATCTCAAGGTAATTTCTCCTGACATCCTCAAGCCTGTCAGCCGGCACGGTTGATAATCTTTCCGTCATACAAATTCGCTCCCTCCACGATTATTTCGTCATAGACCTGCACTACGCCGACCTTCTTTGAGAAATATTCCTCAGGCTTTGGCACCAGCTTGCTCACTACATAGTCCTCGCCGGAATATATAGGCACTATCTCCCTGAACGCCACCTCGTTGCCGATCTTGACATAGGCTCCCGTCAGAGTCTTTGTCTCCTTTTTCTCGTTTCCGCTCTCATCCTCCACCGTGCGGGTAAACTCTCCCTCGTGGACGGCTGACTTAGGAATGAATATTCCGTCGTAGGTCCTGAGTATTATCGCAAAGCTGCCCTTGCGAAGCTTTGCCATTTCATCATTCATATAGGTGCCCCTGAGTATCACCACAGCATCGGAGGACTTGCTCTTCTGATTGATGGACACAAGCTCCACATCAAGCTTCTCTCCGGAAACCGTGGGAATATCTATCTTCAGGCTGCCGGCGTTCTTGACTTTTATAGCCTCCTCCGCACTCACAGGGCAGGCGGCATACCAATAAACGCCCTCTATCGTCTTGCCGATAACGCTTTCCGACACTGCCGACTGCTTTATCCTGTCGGGTGACATATCCTCCGGCAATATATTGGGAAGCTCCGAGACCTTGAAGATATTTTCATAACCGTCTGCGCTGGACACAAAGTAACCCGTTGCCGGAGACTTGATGTCCTTTGATTTCTTACCCTTGTTAAGGGTCTGCTGCAGCTCCTTATACTGAGCCTCAAGCTGGTTTATCCTTGCGGAAAAATCCGTTATCTTGCCGGTCACTATCTGTCTTTCGTTGATGTAATAAAGCACGTCGTCGGCGCAAAGCTCCGCTGCGGAGATGCTTCCGGTGTTGACGTTGTAATTAGCTTTTATCAGCTCAGACCTTACGCTCTTGTCTATGACGTCCGGGGTCTTTGTGATGGTGTCATAGTTTGACTGCAAAAGCTTGAGGGCATCTATCCTCTCACTTAGTCTCTCCGCCTCCTTCTTGGTTCCGGCAGAATCCGCACTGTCAAACACTCCCGCAACCGCCTCGTTCAGGGAGACCTTCTCCCCGTCCTCCACGGCATAGGATATGATACCGCCTCCGTCATAGGTTATCAGCTTCTCGTCGTGTATGATAAATCCCTCGCAGTTGATAGCGTCGTAGGCTATCGTCTCCTTGGCGCTCATGGTCTTTACCTGCCTGAAATTCGCACTATAGATGAGGTATATCACATAGGTGATGATAAGCACCGTCAGCAGTATCAGTATTCCCTTTTTCATCAATGCAGGCTTGTCCATGCTCCTCCTCCTTTCTCAGGGGTATTTCCTTCCTTTTCCGGCACTCAGGCGCTCATCCCTCCTGCACGGTTTTTTCTTCCTTGCTCTGTTCCTTATTATCGTGGGCTGCGATTATCTTTTCAGCCTCAGCAAGCACATCCTCACACTCATCAACCTCTATCCAGTTGATGTATTCGTCCCTCTTGAACCAGGTGATCTGGCGCTTTGCATACCTGCGGGACTCCATCTTGAGCTTTTCCGCCGCAGCCTCAAGGGTTATCCTGCCATCGAGATAGGGCTTCAGCTCCTTATATCCTATGGCAGCCGATGAGGTGACGCTCTTTTCCGAGGAATAGAAGTTTTCCGCTTCCTCTATCAGTCCCCTTTTGAGCATCTCATCCACACGGGTGTTTATCCTGTCATAGAGGTGCTGCCTGTCCGCAAAGGTCAGACCTATGGCAGTCACATCATAGGGCGACGGCTCTAACTTTGACAGTGAAATCTGCTCGCTCATGGTGATACCCGTTGAGCGGTATATCTCAATAGCCCTGATAATCCTCTTCCCGTCGTTGGGTGAAAGCTTTTCGGCTGATTCCGGGTCAAATTCCTCAAGCTCCTTGAGCAGCACCTCGCCGCCCTCCTTTTCATACCTTTCGTTAAGCTCCTCACGAAGCTTCTCATCAGGCACATCCGGAGCAAAGGTGATATTGTCTATCAACGAACGGATATACAGTCCTGATCCCCCGCAGAGTATGGGCAGCTTGCCCCTGGACAGTATGTCATCAATAGCCTCCGATGCAAGCTTTACATAGTCAGACACGGAAAAGGTATCGCTGGGGGAAATGAAGCTCATCAGATGGTGGGGCACACCCTGCATTTCCTCCTCAGTAGGCTTTGCGCTTGCGATCTCCATGCCCTTGTATATCTGCATAGAGTCGGCAGACACTATCTCTCCGTCATATTTCTTTGCAAGCCTTATAGCCAGGTCGGTCTTGCCCGAAGCCGTAGGACCCACCACTGCGATCATCTTTTTCTTTGGCACAGCAGGCACACTAACCCTGAGCTTCTTCCTCTTGTCAGCTTCAATGACCGTTCTCATGGCTTCAACCGCCGTTCTTATGGCAGCGGTCAGGTCAAAATCATCGCTGTCCTCATAGCCCTTGCTCTTTCTCTCCTGGTTCCACAATGCATGGAGCACACAGCCCATCCTTACTCCCCTTGCGGAGGCTACCGTAAGCAGTGCCGCTGTCTCCATCTCTGAAGCAAGCACACCCAGCTTCTTCCAGGCGTTCCACTTATTCTTCAGCTTGTAATCCACAGGCATAGTGTCCGGCGAGTGCTGTCCGTAGAAGGAGTCCTTGCTCTGGACAATACCCGTATGCACACGGAATCCGTTTTTCTCGGCAGCCTCAGTCAGCGCTCTCACTATGCCAAAATCCGCAGCCGCAGGAAACTCCAGCGGGGCATATTCCCTTGACGTGCCCTCCATCCTGACTGCTGCCGTCGGCACTATTATGTCTCCGGGAATGACTCCTTCGCTTATGCCTCCGCAGGTGCCTGTCCTGATAGCGGCACTCAGTCCCGCCTTGCACAGCTCCTCAAGGGCAATGGCAGCCGACGGTCCGCCGATCCCCGTTGACAGGACGATCACTCTTTCACCGCTGAGCTTTCCCGCCCATGAAGTAAACTCTCTGTTGGACGCAAGCAGCTCCGGCTCGTCAAGGTATTGAGCTATCATCTCCACCCTTCCGGGATCTCCGGGAAGGATGGCATATTTTGCACCCTGCTCCGGCTTTATGCCAATATGGTAAAGCATTTCTTCATTCACAAAAAACACCTCTTTTTTCTTCTGTCAAACTTTTCTGCCGTGTCCGGCATCATATCAGAACATACCCTTTTTCTTCAGTATGAAATAAAGCACCAGCATCAATACTCCCGAAAGCACCACCGGGAACCACCAGTATTCGTCTATGGGCAGACCTGTCACGATATTCATGCCGTAGAAGCCTGAAATAACCGTCGGAACGGATACCAGCAGCGTCAGGGAAGCCTGAATCTTCATTATCACGTTGAGGTTGTTGGATATGATAGACGCAAACACATCCATGGTGCCGGTAAGGATGTTAAGATGTATGGCTGCCATATCCACCGCCTGCTTGATCTCGATGAGTACGTCCTCAAGAAGATCCTGATCCTCGTCATAGAGCTTGATATACCTGCCCCTCATGATCTTTTCAAGGGTCAGC
>CACXMR010000053.1 GCA_902768825.1 uncultured Ruminococcus sp. | reverse complement strand
GTAGTTTGTATTTAATGGTTCTTACATACAAGCATTCTTTATAAGCAGTAATAGGATTATCCTATAAATAGTATTTCAGAAAAGACCTTGACAAAACAGCAGGACTGTGAGATAATAACTTATGGAACAAACCTACTATTTATATAGGATTATAACACAAACAAGGAGAAATCTCTATGACTGCGATACACTCTCATAAACGATGTTGCGGCTGCCCTTCTGACCGCTAAAACATCTGAGGAGAGATATATATGAAAACATACAAAAAAATTACAGACCTTATCGGAAAAACACCGCTGCTGGAGCTGGAAACAGTCAGCAAAAAAACAGGAGCGACGGTGTTAGGAAAGCTTGAGTATTTCAACCCTGCCGGAAGCGTCAAGGACAGAATCGCAAAGGCTATGATCGATGATGCAGAGGCAAAGGGACTTCTCAAGCCCGACTCTATAATTATCGAACCCACAAGCGGAAACACCGGAATCGGTCTTGCGGCTGTTGCCGCTGCAAGAGGCTATCAGGTCATTCTTACAATGCCCGAGACAATGAGCATTGAGCGCAGAAATCTTCTCAAAGCCTATGGTGCAAAGGTTGTTCTGACCGAGGGCGTAAAGGGAATGAAGGGTGCTATCGAAAAGGCGCAGCAGCTTGCCGCAGAAAATGCACACAGCTTTATACCGAGCCAGTTTACCAACAGCGCAAATCCCAAAATACATTACGATACGACAGGCCCTGAAATCTGGGATGATACCGACGGAAAGGTGGATATCTTTGTTGCCGGTGTAGGCACAGGAGGCACTGTTTCCGGTGTGGGTGAATATCTTAAAAGCAGGAATCCTAATGTTCAGGTAGTGGCAGTTGAGCCTGCCGGTTCGCCGGTACTATCGGGAGAAAAGCCCGGACCGCACAAGATACAGGGCATCGGCGCAGGCTTTGTGCCTGAAACACTGAATACCGCAGTTTATGATGAGGTTATAAAAGTAACTAACGAGGATGCTTTTGAAACCGGCAGAGAGCTTGCCAAAAAGGAAGGTCTGCTGGTGGGCATATCTTCGGGTGCGGCCGTATGGGCGGCGTCAGTGCTGGCAAAGCGTCCGGAAAATAAAGGAAAGATAATCGTAGCAATACTGCCCGACACAGGTGAAAGATATCTGTCAACGGCAATGTTCTCGGTGCAATAATGAATGAAAGAGGTAATCGAAATGAAGATCCGCAGCAAAATACAGCTTAATACTGTATCAGCCGAAAGCAATGCGTTTGTTTCCGGCAGGATTGCTGCGCCTGTATGCTGCTGTATGTGTTGTTGTAATACAGGCGGCTTACAGAGGTGTCTTGGTTTAACTTAAAACGGGATTATCTTGCCATAGCCGTCTGTCTGCAACACACTTGCAGTACAGGCGGTATTTTTTTGTCTGAGAGGAGAGAAATATTATGATAGCTGCACAGGAGAGCATTACCGCAAAGCTTTGTTCCTTTGCCCGTGCTTATCATTCAAATATCGGGAGAAAAAAGATATTCGATGATTACCTTGCATACGATCTGATGGGCAAGGAGGAGTTTGAAGAAATAGGTCAGCTTATACAGAATGATTTCCAGCCTGACAACAAAGCTGATTTCACAGGCTTTGAAACGGAGCGCATATATCCAAAGCTCAACCGCTATATTGCGCCGATTCCGCTTTCAAGAATTGCATTTGCAGAGACAAAGCTGCTTCAGTTTGCAAGGAAACATCACGGATGTCAGTATGTTATCTGCGGTGCGGGAATGGATACCTTTGCCTTCAGAAACAATGATCCAAGGATCAGGATATTTGAGCTTGACCATCCCGATACAGGCAGATATAAGCGTGAAAGGATAAGGGAGCTTGAATGGAATATCCCAAAGAATCTGACCTTTGTTCCTATTGATTTTTCAAAAGATGATATGACAGAGGTGCTGCTTTCGTCAGGCTATGATCCTGATATCCCTACATTTTTTGCGATACTTGGGGTCTCCTATTATCTGACTCTGCCGGTATTTGAGCAGACGATAAAAAATATCAGTCAGCTTTGCCGAGGAGAAGGTGAAGTCGCATTTGACTATCCTGATGAAACCACTCTTGCAGATAAGAGTTCCGAAAGAGTCCATACCCTTGCGTCTATTACTGAGCGACTCGGAGAAAAAATGCTGCACGGTTATTCTTTTCCGGAGATCAATTCGGTGCTTGATAAATACGGCTTTGAAATAGAGGATCACGAAACGCCCCAGATGATACAGCAGCGCTATTTTGAGGACAGGGATGACGGTATCAGAGCATTTGAAAACATACATTTTATGTTAGCTTACAGGGAGGCAGTCTGATGGAGAAAATAGCAAGCTTTAGGGTAAATCACGACAAGCTTGAAACAGGAATGTATATTTCCCGCATTGATGGGGATGTTGTGACCTATGATATAAGAATGAAAAAACCCAACGGCGGAGATTATCTCGGCAACGGCGAGCTGCATACCATAGAGCATCTGTTTGCAACCTATGCGAGAAACAGCGAGCTTTCGGACAGGGTTATCTATGTGGGTCCCATGGGCTGTCGGACAGGTTTTTATCTGCTTGTAAGAGACAGTGTTTCCCACAGTCAGGCAATATCCCTGGTGCGGGAGAGCTTCAGGTTTATTGCGGATTTTGAGGGTGAAATCCCCGGAAGCAAAAAAGAGGAATGCGGAAATTATCTCGAGCATGACCTTCCAAAAGCAAAAGAAACAGCTGAAAAAATGCTTGTTGTTCTTGAAAATTACAGCGAAGAAAAACTTTACTATAAGGAGTAATCATTATGTCAGAATATAAAAATATCGAATCAGCCCTTATTCACGGGGGCATTTACGGAGACGAATATACAAAGGCGGTCAATGTGCCGATCTATCAGACTTCAACTTATGAACAGAACGGTCTCGGCGAAACGCCAAAGTGGGAATATTCCCGTACAGGCAATCCTACCCGTGCAGCCCTCGAAGCGCTTATCGCCGAGCTGGAAGGCGGTAAGGCAGGCTTTGCCTTTGCTTCGGGCATGGCGGCTATTACCGCTGTGCTGAGCCTTTTCCACACCGGCGACAAGATTATAATTTCAAGCAATGTCTACGGCGGAACCTTCCGTGTGCTGGATAAGGTCTTCAACCACTTCGGCATCGGCTATTCCATTGAGGATACCACAAACATTGCAGAGCTCGAAACAAAAATAACTCCTGATGTCAAGGCAATACTTATCGAAAGCCCGGCTAACCCTCTGCTTACCGTCACAGATATTGGTGCAATCGCCCGTCTTGCCGCAAAGCATGACATACTTTCCATTGTTGACAATACCTTTATGACCCCTTATTTACAGCGCCCTATATCCCTCGGGGTTGATATAGTTATCCACAGTGCTACAAAGTATCTTGGCGGGCACAGTGATGTTGTGGCAGGTCTTGTTGTCGTTAATGACGATAAACTTGCAAAACAGATAGCGTTTATCCAGAATTCTACCGGAGGCGTTCTCGGTCCCTTTGACAGCTTCTTGCTTATCCGGGGAATAAAAACCCTTGGCGTCCGTCTTGACCGCCATGTTGAAAATGCGGAAAAGGCTGCAAAGTTCCTCAGTGAGCATAAAGCTGTAAAGAAGGTATATTATCCCGGACTGCCTGATGCACAGGGCTATGAGATTAACAAAAGACAGGCCAAAAACGGCGGCGTTATGATCTCCTTTGAACTGTATGAGAACTATGATATCAGGAAATTCTTCAAGTCCCTAAAGCTTGTTGCCCTTGCGGAAAGCCTCGGCGGAGTTGAGAGCCTTGTATGCCACCCGGCAAGCATGACCCACGCTTCTATCCCTTATGAGGTGCGTCAGAAGGTGGGCATTACGGACGGTCTTATCAGGCTTTCCATAGGCATTGAAAGCATTGAGGATATCCTTGCCGATCTTGATCAGGCTATCAAAGAAAGCGAGGGATAATTATGGCACTCTATAATGATATGCAGGAGCTTATCGGCAATACGCCCCTTGTAAAGCTTAATCATCTTGATCTTCCTGAGGGGGTTAATCTCTATGCAAAGCTGGAGCTTTTCAATCCGTCGGGCAGCGTCAAGGACAGAATCGGAAAATACATGATCGAGGATGCAGAACGAAAAGGCATACTCAAAAAGGGCGGCGTTATCGTTGAGGCGACTGCCGGAAATACGGGTCTTGGCATAGCCTTTGCAGCCCTAAACAGAGGCTATGAGATCATCTTTGTCGTACCTACTAAGTTTTCGCAGGAAAAGCAGACGCTTCTCAGGGCTCTCGGTGCAAGGATAATCAATACTCCCCGTGAGGGCGGAATGCTCGGTGCATGGAAAAAGGCTGAGGAGATACGCAGCTCCATTCCCGGTGCGGTAACTCTTGAACAGTTCAAAAATCCTGCAAATCCCCTTGCGCATTACGAAACGACAGGAAAAGAGATATATGACGATCTTGGCGGCAATATTGACTATCTTGTGGCAGGAGCAGGCAGCGGCGGTACATATTCAGGGGTTGTAAAATATCTGAAAGAGAAAAACAATAATGTTGTGGGTGTACTTGCCGACCCTGTAGGCTCGACTATGGGCGGCGGCGAACACGGCGATTATGACATTGAGGGTATCGGCAACGATTTTATCGCTGACACTATGGATATGAACCTTGTGGACAGGGTGGTTAAAATGACTGACAGCGAAGCCTTTGACGGTGCAAGGGAGCTTGCCAAAAAAGAGGGAATTATCGCAGGTTCATCCTCAGGTGCGGCTCTGGCGGCGGCAAAAAAGCTGATCGCAGACGGTGCAAGAGGAAATATCGTTGTCATTTTCCCTGACAGGGGAGACCGCTATTTTACAAAGAATCTATATGAATAGGAAGATATTATGACATTACAACAGATACATTATGTAATTGCAATATCAGAGAAGGGTTCATTCAATAAAGCAAGCGAAGTACTGTATATTTCACAGCCTTCGCTTACTGAGGCCGTCAGAGAGCTTGAAAAGGAGCTTGGAATAACCATATTCTACCGCAGCGGAAAAGGAGTGACACTGACAGGTGACGGGGTGGAATTTATTTCCTATGCCCGGGAGCTTTACCGTCAGTATGAGGTGATAGCCGACAGATACGGAGAAAATACTGAACTAAAGAAAAAATTTGCCGTTTCCACACAGCATTATTCCTTTGCTGTCAAAAGCTTTGTGGAGCTTGTCAAGCAGCTCAGCACTGACGAATATGAATTTGCCATCAGGGAAGTCCGCACGCAGAAGGTGATAGACGATGTCAGCACTCTGAAAAGTGAGATAGGCATACTGTATCTGAGTGACTTCAATTCTGCGATTTTGACAAAGCTGCTGCGGACAAACAAGCTGGAATTCCATGAGCTTATCACCTGTGACGCCTATGTATATTTATGGAAGGGACATCCCCTTGCACAGAATAAGAGCATACGCTTTGATGAACTGATCGAGTACCCAAGTCTGTCCTTTGAGCAGGGCGGCAGCGGTTCCATGTACTTTGATGAAGAGATACTGAGCAATCATCAGTATCCCCGTACCATCAAGGCAACCGACAGAGCAACAATGCTCAATCTTATGGTCGGGCTGAATGGTTATACGCTTTGTTCCGGAATTATCTGCGAGGAGCTCAACGGCAGTGATTTTGCAGCGGTTCCCTTTGAACCGGACAGCGAGCATCCCGGCAGCAAGATGAAGATAGGCTATATCACAAAGAAGAATATTCACCTCAGCAGAGTGGGTAAAATGTATATCGAGGAATTAAAAAAATACTTATGGGTACAAGAAAATATAAAGTAGAATCGCTGGACGATAGTTGTTCAGCGATAGAAGTAGAACGCAAAATTGGCACCGACGGCTCGCCGGTGGAGATAATTGATTTTCATGCACATATCTATCCTGATAAGATAGCGGAAAAAGCATCTCAGGCGACAGGGGATTTTTATAGTATCTCTCCTGCTCACAGCGGTAAAAGCAAGGAATTGCTTGAATCAGGCAAAGCGGCAGGGATTTCACGGTTTGTATTATTGCCTGTTGCGACAAAGCCCGATCAGGTGCGGCACATCAATGAATTTATTGCAGATGAGGTCAGCGCACACAAGGAGTTTTACGGCTTCGGCACTCTTCATCCGGACTGTGAAAACATACTTGAAGAGACGGAACATATTTTAAGTCTTGGGCTTAAAGGCATAAAGCTACACCCGGATACTCAGCAATTCAATACGGATGATAAGCGTCTTTTTGAAGTGTTCGACTATATTCAGGGCAAGCTCCCTCTTCTTGTGCATTGCGGTGATAAGCGGTTTGACTTTTCACACCCCCGCAGACTTAAAAATGTTATAGACAATTTTCCTCATTTGCAGGTGATTGCCGCACATCTTGGGGGCTGGTCGCTTTTTGACGAAGCCTTTGAGCTGCTAAAGGATGAAAACTGTTATCTTGACTTTTCCAGTACCATGATGTTCCTGCCGCCGGAGCAGGTAGAATATTACATTCACGGCTACGGCGCAGAGAGGATACTTTTCGGCACGGATTTCCCTCTCTGGAACCCGGAGCAGGAGGTGGCATCCTTTAAAAAACTGCGTCTGACAACAGAAGAATTTGAAAGGATCGCAAACAAAAACGCACTTGAAATTCTTAAAACGCAATAGGAAAAACCTATTACCTATAATATAAATAGGGTATTGGACAGACCTGAAAACCGATGATATAATAAGCACATCAAAGAGAGAGGAGAACAAACCATGACAAAGACAACTGTTAAAGCAATGTGTATGTGTATGAATAACTGTATGTGTATGACTCAGGAATCAGTTTTCTGTGTCAGGGCTTGCTGCGCTTTCCGAATGTGATGCTGCGTGTATCTGGTTCACTATGGGAAGTCGGCAATGACTTCCCTTTTTTACTGCCATTTTTAGGAGGTACCAATAATGAGTAGTTTAAAAAGCAGCAGAACAAGCAGCGAGAATATAAAGTTTGCTGCGATAACGGCAATGTTTGCGGCTCTGATAACCGTAACGACAGCATACATAAAGATACCTGCTCCCCTTGGCTATGCACACGCAGGCGACAGCATGATCTACCTTGCAGCGAGTGTTTTGCCCGGACCGCTGGGTTTTGCGGCTGCTGCCATCGGCGGAGGACTTGCCGACCTGCTTGCAGGTTATCCCCAATGGGCTTTTCCTACGGCTATTATCAAGGCTCTGAATGTTCTTCCGTTCTTTATCCTCAGGCTTGCGCTGAAAAACAGTCCTAAGCTTGAAAAGATCATCAGCCTGCCGAATTTGCTAATGCTGATACCCACAACGATAGTAACAATCGGAGGATATTTCGTTGCAAACACCTTGCTTTATGATTCTGCGGCGGCGATAGCAGAGATACTTCCCAATCTGGTTCAGGCGGGTGTGGGCGCAGGATTGTTTGTCATACTTGGTACAAGCCTTGACGCAGTACACTTCAAATCCAGGATATTATCCAAGAGAAAGGAAAAACGACATGAAACATAAAAAGACAGCGGCACTTCTCTTTGCCGTAACCCTTGGACTGACGGCACTTACAGCCTGTACTGAGCAGTCGGACAGTAAGGAAGCTGCATCGACAGCGGCAGAGTCCTCTGTAGTAAGCACAGAGGAAAGGGATTGCTGCCATAAAAAAGAAAGCTGCTGCGAGGACAGCGAAAAGTCCGACTGCTGCAAAGACAAAGAAAAATCCGATGATAACAGCACTGAGGAAAAAAGCTGTTGTCACAAAGAATCATCAGTTCCCGACTGCTGCAAAAAAGAGGAAAGCTCAGATATCCCCGATTGCTGCGGAGGTTAACATATAAATAAAAATTGTTTTTATAGAAAGGAAAATTACCATGAATAAAAAGATTACTGCGGCAGTGTTAGCCGCTGCACTTACATTATCAGTAACAGCTCTGGCAGGCTGCAACAGCTCATCAGACAGCAATTCATCAACAGCCTCGTCAAATGCTTCGTCAGATGCTTCTGCATCAACAGGCGCACTTGAAAAAACAAGCTTCAATTTAGGCCATCTCAATTCAACAGCACACCTTTTAGGCTTTGTCGCAAAGGAGGAAGGCTATTTTCAGGAGGAAGGCCTTGACGTAACTCTTACACTGTTTTCATCAGCTGCGGAGCTTTCCACAGGACTTGAATCAGACAAGCTTGATGTTGCGTTTATCGGTTCTGTTCCTTCGATCACCTTCCAGAGCAAAGGGCATGACCTGACGATCTTTGGTGGTGCAATGACAAACGGTCACGGCTATGTTATCAAGCCCCAGTTTGTTGAGGGTCTTGACAAATGGGATGTAAGTATCCTCAAGGGCAGAAATGTCGCATCAGTTAAAAACAGCGTACAGGATGCCGAGCTGCAGATACTTCTCAAGGATAAGGGCATTGAGATCGGCCAGGGTGCCGACAAGGTAAATGTCGTATATTTTGACAGTCAGAAGGACGCTTATAATGCACTCCAGAATGACAGCATTGACGCCGTTTCAGCATATTCACCCTATACTTCACTTGCCGAAAGCCAGGGCTACAAGATCGTTTACCGCTGCTCAGAGGAGCCGCTCCTCCAGAATCAGCCCTGCTGCCGTCAGGTCGCTTCAACAGCGGCGCTGAGCAAATATCCCAATTCATATAAGGCATTTGAAAGAGCGCTTATCAAGGCATATAAGTTTACACAGGAAAATCAGGAGCAGACGATCAAGGATGTAAAGAAATACATCGACATTGAAGAAGACCTTATCAAGACCGAGCTTTACGGCGGCTACGGTACATCCGTTCCGGATCCGGACAAGCAGGGTACAGTCGCTCTCAAGAAGTCCATTGTAGAGCTTGGTTATACAGAGGATTACGATATCGACAAGCTTTATAATACTGATATCTACAAGAACGCCCTTGAAAGCCTTATCAGTGAAAACCCTGATGATAAAGTGTATCAGGAACTCAAAAAACACTTTGACGAGTTTGAATAAACAGCAATAATCCCGAATCTGCCAAGGCAGTGCAATAAAGAATCCGGCTCCTCGGGAAAGAATCGTTCAGCTAATGAACCTGTTAATGTTCGTTTTCGGGGGGCCGGTGGTACTTTTTAGCAAAAGTACCACCGGGGAAAGAAGAGATGATGATAAATGAGCAAGATAGAGATAAAGAATCTGACAGTTGATTATATAGAAAAGAAAAAGAGCTTTACTGCGCTGAAAGATGTCAGTTTTTCCATTGAGGAAGGCGAGTTTGTGAGCGTAATAGGCTCCAGCGGGTGCGGCAAAAGCACACTGCTGAGTATCCTTGAGGGCATAAACACAGCCACAGATGGCGAGATATTGATTAACGGCAAACCCGTCACAGGAACGGGAGCCGACAGAGGTGTTGTATTTCAGCATTATTCTCTGTTCCCGTGGATGACGGCAAGGAAGAATGTCGCCTTTGGCATCAAGCAGGTCAATAAGACTGCAAGCAGAGCAGAACGCTATCAGCTTGCGGACGAATTTCTCCAGAAGGTCGGGCTTGAACAGTTCAAAAATAAATATCCATCTCAGCTTTCCGGCGGAATGCAGCAGCGTGTTGCTATCGCAAGGGCACTTGCAATGGATACGGACATACTTCTGATGGACGAACCCTTTGGTGCGATAGACGCAAAGAACCGCACGATTTTGCAGGAGCTGCTGCTTGAATTATGGGAAAACGCAACACCGAGAAAAACTGTCGTGTTTGTAACCCACGATATTGATGAAGCCATTCTTCTTTCGGATAAGATCGTTATGATGACGGCAAATCCGGGCCGGGTCTACCGTGAGATCAGAGTTCCCTTTGACCGTCCGAGAAACCGTGCTGAGCTTGTGCAGACAAAGGATTATACAAAATTCAGAAATGAGCTGCTTGCAATGTTCTACAGCGACATAGTAAGCAAAATCGGCGGCGAGGAGGTCGTGCTGTAATGAATATCCAGACAAAAACCGTTGCCGCACCGGCAAATGAAATTGAAAATAATAAAGAATCCTCAACGACCAAAGCGGAGTTTTTCCGCAGATATTTCAGAGTAGTCCATGCGCTTTTCGCCGTGCTGATCCTGATACAGTTTATTCCCGATCAGCTCCCCACAGAAACATACGCTTCCTATGTGATATGGTTCGCAGTGGGTGTAGAAGTGCTTACGCTGGTGGTTTCGGCATTCATCAAAAAGCCCAAAAGCCTGAATCTCTTTGTTGATATCGTAGCCTTTATCTATGGTCTGCTTATTGCATGGACTCTTGCAACGGCAAAATTCAATATATTGAAGCCTGCGCTGTTTCCGCCGCCGGGAAAGGTGTTCTGGCAGTTTATAGGCGATTACGACAAGATACTAACAAATATTCAAAGCTCGGCGGGAATAATACTGCAAGGCTATCTGCTGGCAATAGCCGTTGCCATACCTCTTGGTCTGTTTTTGGGCTGGAGCGCAAGGCTCGGCAGTGCGGCAACATACATATCAAAATTTTTAGGAGCAATACCGCCTATCGTATATATCCCCTACGGAATAGCACTTCTTCCCACCTTCCGCAGTGTATCCGTATTCGTTATCTTCCTTGCCACCTTCTGGCCGGTGCTCGCCGGTACCATGAGCGGCGTTATGAACGTGGAAAAGAAAACCATAGATTCCGCAAAGGTGCTGAATGTCAATAAATTCACCATGCTTTTTTCGGTAATTCTTCCTGCATCACTCCAGCAGATATTCATTGGCTGCAATCAGGGTCTTACGGTATCCTTTGTACTCCTGACATCTGCGGAGATGATCGGCGCACAGAGCGGTCTTGGCTATTATATCAAGAATTATTCCGATTTCGGCGATTATACGAGAACCATAGTAGGTCTGATCGTTGTAGGCATCGTTATAGTTGCGATTTCTTTCCTGTTCAACAGGATACAAAAATTCCTGCTTCGCTGGAAGCAATGACGGAGGGACAGAGATGAAAGAAATAATCTGGCACGGCAGAGGAGGTCAGGGGGCCTTCACCGCCGCAAGACTTTTAGGAGAAGCTTATTCTCTGAGAGAAAACACATTCGTTCTTGCCTTTCCGTCCTTTGGCCCCGAACGCAGAGGCGCACCGATCAGAGCCTTCACGAAGCTTGATGAAAAGCCCATAGGCAACCGCAGCGAAATATCTAAGGCGGATTACAGCATTTTTCTTGATGATACGCTTTTTAACAAGCAGGCATTTGATGAACTAAAGCCTGACGGAAAAATACTGCTGAATACCAAAGCAGAAATTGATGACGAAAGAGTAATCACCATTGACGGCGACAGCATAGCCGAAAAATATCTTGGTCTGCCGATCACCAATACCATACTTTTAGGTGCATTGGCGGCTGTTTCGGGGTTCATCTCAATTGACGATCTGACTGAAGCAGTAAAACAGTCAATGCCGCCGAGACTGCATGAAAAAAATATAGCCGCTGTAAAGGCAGCTTATGAGGAGGCAGGAAAATGAAGCCGTATCTCAGAGAAAAAGTCCCCACAGGCTTTGAGGATATTCCCGAAACCACCTCCTATGAAGCGGGTTATTTAGTGACAAAAAATGCAGGCTGGAGAAATGTCCGTCCTGTGATAGACGCAGCAAAATGTGTCGGCTGTCTGAATTGTTATCTTTACTGTCCGGACGGAGTTATTTTCCAAAAGGATGGCAAGGTTCAGATAGATTATGATTTCTGCAAGGGCTGCGGTATCTGCAAAAAGATATGCAAGCTCAAAGCAATAGAACTGGAGGCGGAAAAGTAATGGCAAGACAGTTTTTATCAGGTAACGAAGCCTTTGCCTACGGTGTCAGGCTTGCAAGACCCCATGTCATTTCCGCCTATCCCATAACGCCACAGACCATAGTTGTGGAGAAGCTTTCCGAATTTGTGGAGGACGGCAGTTTAAAGTCTGAATTTATCCATGTGGAAAGCGAACATTCGGCGCTGTCCTGTGCCATGGGTGCGTCTTCAGTCGGCGCAAGGGCGTTTACAGCCACCTCATCACAGGGACTGCTGTATATGGCGGAATGTCTGCCCTATGCGGCGGGAGGAAGATTCCCCATAGTTATGATGAATGCCAACCGTTCAACGGCTCTCCCATGGAACATTTACGGCGATCAGAGGGATTCACTTTCCCAGCTTGACAGCGGATGGATTCAGGCTTATGCAAAGGATGCACAGGAGGCGCTTGACCTTGCTCTGATGAGCTTTTACATAGCTGAGCATAAAAATGTCAGCACACCCTTTATGGCAAACCTTGACGGTTTTGTCCTGACACATACTTACGAGGTGGTTGATGTTCCGACACAGGAGCAGGCTGATGAATTTTTGCCGCAGTTAAAGACGGAAAACAAGATGTCGCTCAGTAATCCGAAAAACCTCGGCTTTTCCGCAGGACCCGATACCAATACATTTTTCAAATATAAGGAGCATACGGGACTGCTGAATGTAAAGGAAGTTGTAACCGAAGCAGAAAGCAGATTTGAAGGCATTTTCGGCAGGCATTATTCAGGGCTTACCGAAAGCTATAAAACAGATGATGCAGACTATATCCTGATAACCCTCGGCAGCATTTCCGGACTTGTCCGTGAGATAGTGGACAAGCTCAGAGAGCATGGCGAAAAGGTCGGTCTGCTGAGAATAAGATATATGCGCCCTTTTCCGAATGAGGAAATTGCACAGGCAGTGAAAAACGCAAAGTCAATTGCTGTTCTGGAAAAGGACATTTCTTTCGGAAACGAGGGTACGGTCTATACGAATGTCAATTCCGCTCTGCAAAAGTCGGGAATAAGCATACCGACATCAAACTACATCGGCGGTCTCGGAGGGAAGAATATCTCTCCGCAGGAAATAGAAAACATATTTGAGGAGCTTAAACAGGAAACATCATCCGTTAAGTTTCTGGGAATCGAGGTGAGATAATTGGCAGTCACGGCAAAAACACTTAACGAAACAGAATTTTTCTATGGTCATAAGGCCTGTGCCGGCTGCGGCGGTAGTCTTGCAGTCAGGATAGCATTAAAGGTTTTAGGAGAAAATGCAATAGCTGTTTTGCCCGCAGGATGTATGTCGGCGGTTGGATTTAACTATCCCCAGCTTTGCTTTGGCAATAATGCCATTATCTCCACCTTTGCCGGAACTGCTTCTATGCTTACCGGTGTTCAGGCAGGACTGAAAGCGCAGGGAATAACAGATTTCCATGCCGTAGGCTTTGCCGGAGACGGAGGAACGGCGGATATCGGCTTGCAGGCTCTCTCCGGTGCGATAGACAGGAATGATGATATTCTTTATATCTGCTATGACAATGAAGCCTATATGAATACGGGCATTCAGAAAAGCTCTCTGACACCCTTCGGAGCAAGGACAACAACGACACCTGCCGGCAAGAACATCCACGGCAATCTCAGACAAAAAAAGAATATGTTTGAGATCGTTGCCGCTCACGGAATACCCTATGCGGCGACAGCAAGCGTGGGTTATCTTAATGACTTCATGCGAAAGGTCGAAAAAGCCAAAAGCATAAAAGGTACGAAGTATATCCATATTTTAGCCCCCTGTCCTACAGGCTGGGGAGTTAAGACAGATGAAACGGTGGAAATAGCCAAAGAGGTTGTTGACTGCGGACTGTGGTATCTTGCGGAATACGAAAACGGCAGCTTTACGCTGAACCACGAACCGAAACAGTTTTCAAGCGTTGAAAGCTACCTCAGGAAGCAGAGCCGCTTCAGGCATCTCACAGACGAAGATATAGAGATAATAGAGAAGTCACGTGATGCAAAATGGGAATATATAAGAAAAAATTTCAAGTGAAAAAGGAGTAATTACAATGAGCAGAGATATAAACAATAAATTCTGGGATGAGGAGCTTGAGACCCTTCCCCGTGAAGAACTGGAAAAAAGACAGCTTGCAGACCTGCAGGAGATTGTTAAGTTTGCATACGATAATGCGCCATACTACAAGCGTTCCTTTGACGAAGCCGGAGTAAAGCCGGAGGACATCAAGACCCTGAAGGATATTCAGAAATTCCCCTTCATCAATAAGACCACACAGAGAGATACTCAGGGGGTAGGCTCATTCCTCGGTGAATTAGCAGCAGTACCGGAGGAGGATGTTGTATTCATTTCCACTTCCTCAGGCTCAACCGGCGTTCCCACCATGAGTCCCTTTACCAAAAAGGATTTTGATGAATTTCAGGAGACAGAAAGCCGCTGGTTCTGGCAGATCGGTATGCGTCCGAATGACAGATATGTTCATGCACTGAACTTTTCACTGTATGTAGGCGGTCCTGATGTTATCGGTGCTCAGAATCTCGGTGCACTGTGCATCTGGGGAGGTACTCTCCCCAGTGAAAGACTCCTTTTCGTCCTGAAAACCTATCAGCCCACGGTCATCTGGACCTCACCTTCCTACGCATGGCAGCTTGGTGAAAAGGCACTCAAAAGCGGCATTGATCCCAAGAAAGACCTGAATATCAAGAAGATCATTGTTGCAGGTGAGCTTGGCGGTTCTATCGAAGCCACAAGAAAGGCTATCGAAGATATCTGGGGTGCTGAGGTCTATGACTTCTACGGACTGTCTGATATTTTCGGAGCCTGCGCCGCAATGTGCGAAGCCAAGGACGGACTTCATATCGCAGAAAATCATATCCTTGTTGAAACGGTTGACCTTCACACCGGAGAGATACTTGAACCCGGTCAGGTAGGCGAGCTGGTATTCACCACTCTGAGAAAGCATGCACGTCCGCTTATCCGTTTCCGCACAGGTGATATAGGACGCATTGACACCACAAAGTGCTCCTGCGGCAGAACTCACGGCAGGATCCATATTCTCGGCAGAAAGGACGATATGTTCATTGTTTCGGCGGTTAATGTATTCCCCAGCGATATTGAAGCCGTAGTCCGTGAGCATAAGGGCATTACAGGCGAATATCTTATCCGCATCTTTGAAAAGGACTTTACCAACAAGTATGCAGTAGAAATTGAAAAATCCGCTGATAATACAAAGACCGCAGCTCTTAAAGCGAGAATCGGCGTCAAGCCTGCAAGAGTGGTTGTTCATCCCGACGGCGGACTGAATACACGCTCCGAGCACAAGTCAAAGAGAGTTATTGACGAAAGAAATCTTGAATATAACATCTGATATTGCTATAATAAATGGGGCTGTCTGAAGGTCTTACGCTTTCCGGACAGTCTTGTTTTAAAATCTACAATCGGAGGCAAAAATATGCCAACTCTATCAAAAAGAACAGAAAGCTTTACCGATTCTGTTATACGCCGTATGACAAGGATCTCAAATCAATACGGAGCGGTCAATCTGTCTCAGGGCTTCCCTGATTTTGAGCCGCCACGGGAATTACTTGACAGACTTGCACAGGTGACAAAGGAAGATTTTCACCAGTATTCGATAACATGGGGCGCACAGAATTTCCGTGAAGCACTTGCACAGAAGCAGTCAAGACTCATGGGCAGGAGCATAGACCCCAACGGTGAGATCGTCGTTACCTGCGGCAGCACCGAAGCTATGATGGCCGCCATGATGACGGTGACAAACCCGGGCGACAAGGTTATAGTATTCTCACCATTTTATGAAAATTACGGAGCAGATACCATTCTTTCCGGAGCCGAGCCGATCTATGTGCCGCTTTACCCGCCGGAGTTCAATTTCAACGTTGATGAATTAGAGGCGGCTTTTAAACAGAAGCCGAAGGCTCTGATCCTCTGCAATCCGTCCAATCCCTGCGGTAAGGTGTTTACATACGATGAACTGAAAATCATAGCCGATCTTGCAGAGAAATATGATACCTTTGTTATTACGGACGAGGTATATGAGCATATCGTATATGAGCCGTATAAGCACACATATTTTGCATCTCTTCCGGGGATGTGGGAGAGGACTATTTCCTGTTCATCCCTTTCAAAGACCTATTCCATCACTGGCTGGCGTCTGGGATATATTATTGCGCCAAAGGATATTATCGAGGTCGCAAAAAAGGTGCATGACTTCCTGACGGTAGGTGCAGCGGCACCCTTGCAGGAGGCAGCAGTAACAGGACTTCGTTTCGGCGATGATTACTACAAGGCCTTGCAGGCAAAATACACCGAGAAGCGTGACCTGTTCCTGAAGGGTCTTGACGATATCGGAATTGAGCACACTGTGCCCCAGGGCGCTTACTACATTCTTCTTGATATTTCTGAATTCGGCTACAAAAGCGATCTGGAATTCTGCGAGGTGCTGGCAAGAGATGTGGGTGTAGGTGCAGTGCCTGGTTCAAGCTTTTTCAGAGAGGATGTAAACCATCTGATCAGACTGCATTTTGCAAAGAAAAACGATACTCTCTATGAAGCACTGAACAGACTGGAGCATATCAGGGAAAAAATAGCAAAGCGATAAATAATGAAACCGGAAATGACCTTGTATTGTTTATAATAATATGAGGTCATTGTTTTGTGGATATCCATAGAATAAAGCCTCTGTACGGAAACTGATCTCCGGAC
>CACXMR010000052.1 GCA_902768825.1 uncultured Ruminococcus sp. | reverse complement strand
AGAGCGTCACCCTCAACGCATTCTTTAACTCAGTATTTGCCTTCGTACTTGCAAAATATAACTATAAAGCCGAAGCCCTTTACACTACTATCTACAACGGCAGAAACGACTCCCGCCTTGCCCGGGCAGTTACCATGCTTGTAAAGACATTCCCTGTACGCTGCGATCTCGGCGGCGACATAAAGGTAACCGACCTCATCAAGGCCACCGGAGAACAGCTCATCGGCAGTATGGAAAACGATATCTACTCCTTTGCTGAGATATCACGAGCCTATGATATCCCCGCAGACGTGATGTTTGCTTATCAGGGAGAGGGCTTCTCATTCACGGAAATAGGCGGCGCCCGTGCCGAAATGATCTCCCTTGCTCTCAGTGACGCAAAGGCTCCCCTGAATATTAATGTCGGCATCAGGAAGGGTAAGGTATTGTTTGTCTGCGACTATCGCTCGGATCGCTATTCCGAAGCCTTCATGCATGGCTTTGTGGCCTGCATGGAAAAGACAGCCCAACAATTTGTGACCAAGGCACTGCTGAAGGAAGTTTCGGTAATGTCCAAGAGTGCCGCAAAGCTCATCGACAGCTTCAATGCTACCGAAGTAACGATACCATATACCACCTGCAATAAGCTCTTTGAGGAACAGGCAGCAATGCATCCCGACAAGACAGCCGTAATTGCAGACAATGTAAAGCTTACCTATACAGAGCTCAACGAAAACGCTAACCGTGTGGCTCACAGCCTGATAGACAACGGCGTTCAGGTGGATGAGATGGTAGGCGTGATGATGCCCAGGACTGTCTACGCCTATGCAGCCCGTGAAGGTACACTCAAAGCAGGCGCTGCCTTCATGCCCCTTGCTCCGGATTATCCCGATGACCGAGTTTCCTACATCATTGAAAACTCGGGAGCAAAGAACGTAGTAACCACAGCCGCACTTGCTCAGGAAAGAAAAGCTCTGTTTGATAGTGTCGGCGTCACCGTACACATCATGGAGGATATGCTGCAAAACAGCAAAACCCACAATCCAGACACCGGCGTCCAGCCTCACAACCTTTGCTACTGCATCTATACCTCCGGGTCCACTGGCAAGCCAAAGGGCGTTATGATAGAGCATCATTCTCTGGTCAACTTCATCCATCACGATCCTATAAACGTGCAGTCCTGCGAATTTGTGGATAACATGACGGTATCTCTGGCACTGGCAGCCCTGACCTTTGACGTTTCTGTGCTGGAGGAAAGCCTTGGTCTTTATCACGGCGGCACAGTGGCAATGGCTACTGAGGACGAGATAAACAACCCCGTCCTGTTGGCTGAAATGATGAAGAGACACGGTGTGGACGTAATGAAATGCACACCCTCATATATGAACAATATGCTGGACGTACCCCAGGTGGCCAAGGTGCTTTGCCAGATGAAGGCTATCGATATCGGCGCCGAAGCCTTCCCTGCACCCCTCTATGACAAGATGCGCCGTGCCGGAATCACAGCCAAGATACACAACGGCTACGGTCCCACAGAAGCTACCATCACCACCTCCATCGACTATCTCACGTCAAACAAGATAACCATAGGCAAGCCGCTGTGCAACACAAAGGTTGTAATGCTTGATAAGTATGACCACGAGCTGCCGGCTGACGTGCCCGGTGAGCTGACCATATTGGGAGAATGTGTAGGCAGGGGATATGTTGCCAACGAAAAGCTGAACAAGGAGAAATTCATCACCTATAATGGAATGCCCGCTTACCGCAGCGGCGACCTGGCTCGCTGGGGCAAGGACGGAAAGATCTACTTCATGGGCAGAATGGATAATCAGGTCAAGCTGAGAGGTCTGCGCATAGAGCTGGACGAGATAGAAAACGTGATGAACTCCTATCCCGCTGTAACACGCAGTGTCGTTCTTGTCAAGGAAAGCGAGCAGACCGGTCAGTATCTCTGTGCTTATTTTGCGGCAGGAGTAAAGGTCAATACAGATGATCTTGCGTCTCACATGGGCAAGAGCCTCGCAAAGTATATGGTGCCTTCGGTGTTTGTGCAGCTCGACGCTATACCGCTGACAGCCAACGGCAAGGTGGACAAAAAAGCACTGCCGGAGCCTGTAGTAACTGCTCAGGAGCGTGACTATACTGCTCCCACTACGGAGCTGCAGAAGAAGCTCTGCGCTATGTTTGCCTATGCTCTGGGCACTGACAAAGTAAGCGTGACGGATAACTTCTTTGAGATCGGCGGAACATCCCTCACAGCGTCAAAGATTGCTATGAAAGCAATGATGGAACAGCTTCCCATAGTGTTTAAGGATGTTTTTGATTATCCCACCGTTCTTGCGATGGAAAAATATATTAACGGAAAGATGCAGGTAACTCCGGAAGCTAAGGAAGAAATGATGATCACCGAAAACAGCGCTCTGTCTCACAACACTCCTGAATTTGTCACGGACGAGGATGCCTCAAGGACAGTGGATACAGGCAATATCCTGCTGACAGGTGCAACAGGCTTCCTGGGTATCCACGTTCTCAAGTGCCTGCTGGATACCACCGACAAGACGATCTATTGTCTGCTTCGTGCCAACAGCGAAACAGCCGAAAACAGGCTGAAGAATATGCTCATGTATTACTTTGAAGACCCCATGATGGAGCTCTTTGGCAACCGCATACAGGTCATAAAGGGCGACATCACCGACAGAGAGCTTATTCTCACCCTTGATTCCTACGACTTCAAGACTGTCATCAACTGTGCGGCCTGCGTGAAGCACTTTGTGCAGGATGACACACTTGACCGCATAAACTGGCACGGCGTTGAGAACCTCATTGATCTGTGCCTGAAGTCAAAACGCCGTCTCGTACAGGTCTCCACTGTCAGTGTAGCAGGCACAGGAGACGTGGACAAGGTCGGTGCAGACAGAAAAATCCGTGAAAACGAGCTTTTCTTCGGTCAGAACCTTGACAACAAGTACGCCAACACCAAGTTTAAGGCTGAACAGGTGCTCCTGAAAGCCGTAGAGGATGACGGCCTTGACGGAATGATCGTCAGAGTAGGAAATCTTATGAGTCGTTACAGTGACGGCGAGTTCCAGATCAACTTTGTAACCAATAACTTTATGCGCAGCCTCCGTGCTTATGCAAAGCTGGGCATGATACCTGTGGCAGCCCTTGACAAGCAGGTGGAATTCTCACCCATAGACTGCACCGCAAGGGCAGTGGTCGCCCTCTCTGCTACGGATAAGCAGTATACAGTCTTCCACGCTACCAACGGACACCGTGTCCAGATGGGCGACGTGGTGGAAGCTATGAACAGGATCGGTGTGCCTGTAAAGATCGTTTCCAGCAAAGAGTTCCAGGATGCCTTCAACGCTGCACTGTCGGATGAAAAGATGAACGAGATTCTCTCTCCGCTCATTTCATACAGAAGCTCACAGGGTGAGGCAGCGCAGATCTTTATCGGTCACGACAACAGCTTTACCACAAAGATGCTTTATCATCTTGGAGTCAAGTGGCCGATCATAAACGAGGATTACCTTGCCAATGCTTTCTCAGCCCTCGAAGGCTTCGGATTCTTCACGGAGGACTGAGTAATGAAGCGAAATGACTATCTTATCAAACGAAAATTCAACAGCTATCTGGTTCCGGGCATACTCATGGTTATTGCCATGCAGCTCGGTAATATAGTTGACAGTATCCTCGTGAGTATGTTCATTGATATTGACGGACTTACGGCTATCTCACTGAGTATGCCTGCACTGTGCTTCATGCAGATGTTCGGATTTACGATAGGTGTCGGCGGTGCGATAACCATTTCCGTCAAGCTCGGCAAGCGACAGATAAAAGAGGCATCCGGTGTATTTTCCGTTTGCGTGATAGCGGTAACAGCAGTTTCCCTGCTGTTTACCGTGCTGTCCTTCCTCATCACCAAACCGCTGACGATGTTTCTGGCATCCACACCGGAGCTTCAGACTCTCCTCGAACCGTATCTGTTTATCTTTATCTGCTTTATCCCTGCGCTGAATGTATGCCTGGTGCTGGCAAATATGATGACGGTGGATAACAACCCAAAGTTAGGTGCGGCGGCCTTTGTGGTCGCCAACGCCGTCAATCTTATCCTGGACTACATTTTCCTTGCATACACCGACATGGGAATGACGGGAGCGGCGCTTTCATCGATAATCGGTTTCGCTTCCGGTATCCTGCTTGTGATACCCTATGCTTTATCAAAAAAGAGGATGCTCTCTTTCAGCATCCGGGAAGGATTCCGACAGATAAAAACTATCGGAGCTGTTATAAAGGCAGGCATTCCACAGGCAACGTATTTCATTATGACGATCCTGAAATACTATATCCTCAACGCATTTATACAGAATACTCTCGGAGCCGATAATATGTCTATCTATGCTGTATGTCTCAACTCGGTAAATATCGTCAGGCTGTGCATCGAAGGCGTCATCGGTGTAGTGCAGACCATCGGCGGAGTGCTCTATGGCGAGAAGGACTATTACGGCATACGCAGACTTGTCCGGCGGACGGTAATCTTCACTTGCGTGGCTGTCGCCATGCTGATGGCGGTATTCCTGATCTGGCCTCAGCTCATCCTCACGATCTTCTCCTTTAACAAGCCCGATCTTTACGATGAAGCAATGCTCAGCGTAAGGCTGTTTAGCTTCAGCTTTGGCTTCTATGCCGCTAACCGTGTGGTGCAGGTTTATTATCCGACCATCCTCAAGGCAAAGCTTTCTACTATAGATACGATGCTTGACGGCTTTGTACTGTTGGTTCCTGTTTCTATGCTGATCATCGGCACAATAGGTGTCCTTGGCGTAAGTATTGCTACCATCGTGACCGAAGCTCTTACATTCACCGCAGTATGTGTTTACCGAATCATTCAGCAAAAACGGGGCAAGCTGCCGCAGAAGGGCTTCCTGATGATTCCCGAAAAGGACAGAGAAAATCTTATGGACCTGACCGTGAAGGGGTCAGACGAACAGGCTGTTGAGGTATCAAAGAAGCTGATAGAGTGCTGCACCGGCATTGGCATTTCCTCGGACAAGGCAAAAACCATTGGCATAGCAGCGGAGGAGCTTACCACCAATATAGCCCATTACGGATATAAAGGAAACAAGCCCAGCTATATCGACATAAGCCTCTCAAAGACTGATGACAAGCTGATACTTCGTATGCGTGATGACGGCGTCCCATTTGATCCCACTGTGTATAGTGCAGACGAAAGCGAGGAATATCTGCTTGGAGGCATTTCACTGATAAAATCCATAGCAGACAAGATGACCTATACCCGTGTGCTTAACATGAACAACACAGTTATAGAGGTCGCCTTTGAAGCGGCAAAATAAAAGGAGTGACTGGCAAATGAACGTTACTGTTAAAAACGATGCTGATGTGTGCACTCTGGTGATCACGGACAGGATCGATACCCTGACCGCTCCAGAGCTGGGCAGGATATTTGAGGAAAACGCAGACTCCTGCGAAAAAATGTTCTTTGATTTGTCCGGCGTAGATTATATTTCTTCTGCTGGACTGCGTGTCCTTGTCAGTGCCCACCGCAAAATGTCAGGCAAGGGAGGCCTCATACTGAATGGACTCACCCCGGATGTCCTCGGCATTCTCAAGATGACAGGCTTTGACAAAAAGCTTACCATTAAATAAAAAAACAGTTCGGCGGTTCATAAAGGCTTGGTCCTTGTGAGCCGCCGCTCTTTTTGTCTGCCGGTCATTTTCCTTTGGTTTATGTGCAAAATCACGAATTTTTGCTTTTCCTTGTTTTTATGCACAAAAAATGTGTGTAATGTGGTATAATGGTTCTGCTTTTATCAGGCGGCAGCCGGAAAATATAATATAGAAAGAGAAGATATTATGAAAAAGAAAGTACTATCGGCAATTCTCTCTGTATTGATCATCACATCAGCTTTTATCCTGCCTGTCCATGCAGAGCCGGATGAACAGGGGGACAATCTGTCTTCAATGAGTATTGAGGACTATCTTTCCACCATGAGTACGGAAGACAAGATCAGTCAGATGATCATGCCCGTGTTCCGTTACAGAGAGGACGAGGAAGGCAACAAAGTAAACGTCACCGAGATCACCGATAATATCGAGGAAACGCTTAAAAAGCACAGCTTCAGCGGTGTGATCCTTATGGGGCAGAACACTCCCACCATCGAAAACACCGTGCGCCTTATCGACTCCATGCAAAAAGCCAATGCTGCCGGAGGCGAACGTCCGCAGCTGCTTATCGCAACAGATCAGGAGGGTGGCAACGTGACCCGTCTCGGCCAGGGAACAGTCACGCCCGGCAATATGGCGCTGGGTGCTGCCGATGCGCAAAGGTACCCGCTTTATGTTCCTACCGTCGAAGATACAGCTACCCTTATCGGCAACGAATTGAAGGCTCTGGGCGTGACTGTTGACTTTGCGCCGTCTGTGGATGTCAACAGCAATCCGGCTAATCCTGTAATCGGAGTACGCTCCTTCTCCGACGACCCTGAGATCGTTTCATATATTTCCGAATCTTTCATGCGTGAGCTCGGAAGGACAGGAGTTATCCCGGCTCTCAAGCATTTCCCCGGTCACGGCGACACCGAAACGGACAGTCATACCGGGCTGCCCTGCGTCAACAAAAGCTTTTATGAGATCAGTTCTTCTGAGCTTGTTCCCTTCCGGGGTTGTATTAATAACGGAGCTCAGATAATAATGACGGCACATATCCAGTATCCCCAGATCGATAGCTACAAATACTATTCATATTTAACAGGCGAGGAAATATATCTTCCAGCCACCCTTTCAAAAACTATCATTACCGATATTCTTCGCGTCAACCTTCACTATCGTGGAGTTGTGATCACAGACGCTCTGGAGATGGATGCCATAAAAAAGTATTTTGATAAATTCGAGGTTGCAAAACTTGCGATAGATGCCGGTGTGGACATAATGCTGATGCCCTTTGATCCCTGCACGAGGGAGGACTTTGAGGAGGTCGATAACTATATATCAGCACTTGCAGAGATGGTGGACAACAACGATATCTCAATGGAAATGATCGATGCCGCAGTAACAAGGATACTCACCCTAAAGAAAAACAACGGTCTTTTCTCTGTTTATGACGGCTCTGATATTGAAGAGCGTGTGGAGTATGCGATCAACAACGTAGGAACAAAGGAAAACCACGACAAGGAATGGGAGCTCACCAAAAAAGCCATCACTCTTATCAAAAACGATGACCGAACCCTTCCTCTTACAACCCCGGACCAGAAGACTGTTATTCTTGTTCCTTATGACGATGAGACTATCCCGATGAATTACGCAGTCAGAAAGCTCACACAGGATGGAAAGCTGCCGGAGGGTGCAGTGGTGGAAAGCTATTCCTACAGATACAAGACCCTTGAAGATATGCTGCCGACTATAGAGGGCGCAGATAATGTTATATTCCTCTCCGAGCTCTACAATGCTTCCGCACTTCAGGGGGATATACCAAAAATGGCGGATACGATCTGTGAGACGATCCACGACAGAGGCGGAAAATTCATCGTAATGTCTGTCAATCTGCCCTATGACGTGGCACGTTTCCCGGATGCAGATGCGATAATGATAGCCTATCTTGCGGTTTCAATGCCGGTTGACCCGGAGGATAAGGAAACGGAAATACAGAAATACGGACCAAATATGCCCGTTGCTCTTTATATGATGTTCAGCGAGGAGGATGCTCCCACCGGAAGGCTGCCGGTCAACATTCCCAAGCTTGACGAAAACTACAGCTATACCGATACCGTTCTTTATGAAAGAGGCTTCGGGATAACTTATCTTTCTGACCCTACCGGTGAATACTCTGCGGAGTATATGTCCTCACCGTATTATGAAAAGCTTCTTCTTGCCCTTGAGGACAGCAGTGATAAGACCACCATGGAAAAAACTCTTGCCGCCGCATTATCTCAGGAGGGCTATAAGAGTTATTCGACAAATGGAATAAACACAGACGCAGCAAGAACAGACGGATTGCTCTGGACAGGCAAAGAGCTACGCATGACCGACGGCACAGGCAATACGGAGTATATCCGCTGGGCGCAGAGTGTTATCTTGGGCAGGACCGGTAGAGATCTCTATCTTGACTGCGACTGGTGTGCTATATTTGCAAGCTGGAGTATGTATCAGGCAGGATATTATACCGAAGAACAGCTCAAGAAATACTATTATTCATACTATGCTGACCCAAGAGCAGAATATGATGCCGACGCATGGATAACGGCCTTCTGCTTTGAGCAGGAAAACGTGTGGTACACGCCGCTTGCCGCCCGTAAGCTGGAAGCCTATGACTGGAACACCTATTACAACACAGATGTTGACCCCTTTGAGATCCCCTACAGACCCGGCGGACTGATCTTCTTTTCCTGGGACGCATCCGGAAATTATTTTGACCATGTGGCCATCGTTGTTAGTTACGATCCCGAAACTCATGTGCTGACCTATTCAAACGGTAATTCCGACGGTCAGGTTATCACAAAGCAGATGGACCTTGACACAGAAGAAGAGTTTTACGGTCAGCCCCTTGCACAAAACAGCTCACGCATAATGGCCTATGCCGAATATGACGAGATTCTGCCCCTTGAGCAAAAGGAGATCACCGCCGATCAAATAGAAATCCTCTGGTATAAGGATGCCGAAAAGGGAATACGCATACAGACAGATTCAGCTTCAAAGATCGCATCCGTATTCATTGACGATGAATATCTTGGTTCAAATTTAGAGAGCAATATGGTGTTCAACAACGGTTATCTCTCCATAGGAAAATCCGAGCTTATCGGTCTTGAAACAGGCGCTCACGATATGAGACTCGTCTTTGACGATGGAGTAGTTTCTATTCCCCTGACGATAGAAGAAAAAGCAGAAAGCTCCGAAGCACCCTCAGTGGAGACCAGCGCACCCTCTGAGTCGTCCGAAGAATCCTCCGAGCCTTCCGATGAGCCTTCAGAGTCTTCCGATGAGCCCTCAGAGTCGTCCGACAAACCCTCAGAGCCGTCCGATGAACCCTCAGAGCCGTCCGCTGAGCCCTCTGAGTCTTCCGACGAACCCTCTGAGCCGTCCGATGAACCCTCAGAGCCGTCCGATGAACCCTCAGAGCCGTCCGATGAGCCTTCTGAGCCGTCCGATGAGCCTTCTGAGCCGTCTGACGAACCTTCACAACATTCCACCGTCATTATTTCCGATTCTGACACACCCAAGACCTCTGACAACTCATGCACAGGGATGATTATCTTTGTTGTGATATCATCGGTTTGCGCTGTAATCGTGCTCTTCCGCAGAAAAGAAAAGGAATAATGACTTTATCGGTGGTGTAATGTTATCATAATAGAATTAATACAGAATTGCACATAAAAAAGGGCTTTATAGCCTGATAACTCAGACATATCAGCAAAAGGAGTTGTTTCTATGTTATTTGCCATCAGAAAAAAGGGTGCTGCGGCTCTTTTGCTTGGCTGTGTTATGATGCTTTCAGCGTCTGCCTGCAACAGCGTAAAAATCACTAACCAGCAAAGCTCAGATAATACCGAATCTGTCAGCAGCACACCCCAGCAGGAAACAGAAAAAAAGACGGCAAATAAAAACGGAGATGTGTATATTCTCTACACAAGCGACGTTCACTGCGGCATCGATCAGGGCTTTGGCTATGCAGGACTAAAACAGGTACGTGATTCACTGGAAGCACAGGGCTATGAAACGATACTTGTTGACGATGGAGATGCCCTGCAGGGAGAATTTGTAGGCACGATGGATAAGGGCGAGACGATTATCTCACTGATGAACGACCTTAAATATGACGTTGCCATCCCCGGAAACCACGAATTTGACTACGGCATGGATAACTATCTTTAGCTTGCCAAAAAGGCGGATTTCCCTTACGTTTGCTGCAATTTCACCTACAACGGCAAAACCGTCTTTGACCCCTATGTCATCAAGGAGGCTGCAGGGATAAAGATCGCCTTTGTCGGTGTAGATACGCCTACTACCATTGTTTCATCAACGCCATCCTTCTTTAAGAATGAAAAGGGTGAATTTGTCTATGGCTTCATGCAGGACGAGACAGGGGAGGCTCTCTATGCGGCGGTGCAGAAGGCGGTGGACGATGCCAGGGCTGAGGGTGCCGATCTTGTTTATCTGATGGGGCACCTGGGAAACTCCTCTGCATCTTCTCCTTTCAACTATGCGGATGTACCGTCCTAAACGAGTGGCATTGACGTAATGCTGGACGGCCACAGTCACGACACGGATCAGGTCGTTATGAAAAACAAAGATGGAAAGAATGTTGTCCGTTCCGCCTGCGGCACAAAGCTTCAAGCTATAGGCTACAGCCATATTGCAGCAGATAAGACCGTTGCCGAAACGAATGTCTGGAGCTGGCCAAACTCTGTCTCTGTAGCCGATCTTCTGAGTATAAACAATGAAATGACCGGCAAGGTGTAGGCTGCTGTCAATGCCGGAAAGTCACAGCTTGAAAATGTCGTTGGCACCTCCGAGGTTGATCTGACCATTTACGACCCTAAGGAAAAGGACAGCTCAGGCAATCCTCTGCGCATTAACAGGTTTGCCGAAGTAAACATCGGTGACTTCTGTGCAGATTCCTTCCGTGCCGAAATGAAGACTCAGATCGCTCTTTTGGGCAGCGGCAGCATACGCACAAACATTAACAAGGGTGAAATCACATATGGGGATGTATATAATGTCCTGCCCTTTGGCAGCTTTGCGTGTGTGATAAAGGCCTCCGGTCAGCAGATTCTGGATGCCCTTGAGTGGAGCGTACATTCCACGCCCGACTCCTTCGGAGGATTCCTGCAGGTTTCCGGAATCAGCTTTGAGGTGGACACCACCGTTAAGAGCGGCTGCAAATCAGACGCTAACGGCATGATGACCAGCATTGAGGGAGAACGCAGAGTAAAAAATGATCTTGTAGACGGAAAGCCCATCGACCCGAAGGAAAAATACACCGTTGCCGGAACGGATTATTACCTTCTTGACAACGGCGCCGGCTTCACGGCATTTGACGGAGCCGAGCTTGTGGAGATGAGCAAAAAGACTGATTTACAGGTAACCATTGACTACATTCAAAACCAGCTGGGTGGAGTAATCGGCAGCACCTACGCCAACCCCTACGGTCAGGGCAGGATAGTCGCAAAGTAAACAGTATTTGGAGAAGCAATGATATGGCAATGCAAAACATATATGACAATCAGACGTTTTTTGAGGGCTATATGCAGCTCAGAGAAAACAACGCCAATGCCAATGAGCTTTTTGAAAAACCGGCACTGTTTTCTCTTTTGCCTGATCTGACAGGAAAAGCAGTGCTTGACCTTGGATGCGGCTTTGGCGATCATAGCAAGGCTTATGTCAGCATGGGCGCTGCAAGTGTGCTTGGCATTGATATCTCTGAAAATATGATACAGGAGGCCCAACGCAAAAACAGCCTCCCCGGAATCACCTACATAAAGCTGCCAATGGAGGAGCTGGACAGGGTGGAGGGGACTTTTGACGTTGTTGTAAGCTCCCTTGCCTTTCATTATGTGAAAGATCTTGCAGTGGTGTTAAGAATGATACACGAGAAAACAGTTCCCGGAGGAACCTTGGTTTTTTCGCAGGAGAATCCTCTGTGCACCCCTTTTAGTGAGGGGGAACGCTGGACAAGGGACGAAAACGGAAACAAGCTTTATATGAATCTTTCCGGCTACGGTCATGAGGGAGAGAGAAAGACCCGTTGGTTTGTGGATGGGGTAATAAAGTATCACCGGATGTTCTCTACCATAATCAACGCCCTGGTTGAAGCAGGGTTTGTGGTGGAGAGAATGAATGAACCCTTGCCGTCCCCGGAGCTGCTGGAAAAATATCCATGCTACAGCGACCTGTTACATAAGCCGGATTTTCTCCTCGTCAAAGCCAGACGCTCCTGATAAAAAATGTGCTCTAAGCAATAATACAAAAGGCAGGTACGCTCCTTTATGGGAACGTATCTGCTTTTTTCGTTAACACAATAAATATTGCCGAAAGAACAATAGCCGCTGCAGTTTTTTCTTTTTCAAATTTACCTCCAACAGACAATATATTTACTTTTATGTCACAATAAGTGTCGAAAAATAGAAAGGCTACAAGATTTATTTTTTTAATGATTTTTTAATAATTGACCTGATATAATATAGTCACAACAAAACACAGGAGGGATTAAAATGTATTTAAGCATTTTAAAGCGTGACCTGAAAAGAAAAAAGACGATGAATACAATACTTCTGATCTTCATGGTTCTTTCGGTAATGTTCGTTTCATCAAGCATCAACACCATGATGTCGGTGATATCGTCAACAGATAAGTTTTTTGATGTTTCAGGAGCAAAGGATTACTTCGTGGCTACTAGAGGTACAAAATCAGAGCAGGACCTGAACAAAGGTCTGAACTCCCTGTCGTCGGTCAAATCATACAAGAGCGAAAAGTTATTTTACCTGAACGAAAGCTCAATAGTGTATGACGGAAAGACACTTGAAATAAATGCAACAGGTGTTCTCAACAACATCGATGATATGAGCATAAACATTTACGGCAGCGATAAAAACCCGCTTACATCTGTCAATGAAGGGGAGATATACATTAAGTCCTCCTTCATGGAGAAAAACAACATCCCCCTCGGAGGTAAAATCACCATAAAGAGCGGCGACTATTCCGGGAGCTTCACAGTAAAAGGCACGTTCCTTGATGTGCTGTTTGGTTCAGAGATGATGGGTACCCCCAGATTCATTATAAGCTCCAGTGATTTTGATAAGTATGTGCAGGCAAGCATAGACGAAAAATATGACTCATACAAGGGCCTTATCTACAACATCGAAACAACCGACATAAAAGAAGTGGAAAACCTTATCAGCGGGATCAACGGCGTAGCATTTACGGGCACCAGGGAGACAATAAAGCTCTCCTACATAATGGATACGATTATCGCAGGAATCTTTCTGATAGTCAGCACCTGTCTTATAATCATCTCCATTGTGCTGCTGAGATTTACAATTGGCTTCACCATCAGTGAAGAATACCGTGAGATCGGTGTGATGAAGGCCATAGGCATTAGGAATTCAAAGATACGCACCCTCTATATGGTAAAATATATTGCTATGGCACTTGTGGGAGCAATAATAGGCTTTCTGGCAGGTATACCCTTCGGGAATATGCTAACAACCGAATCCTCAAAAAACTTTGTGACCGGAGATAGCGGCGATTATCTTGTAAACCTTATCTGTGCGGCGGCGGTGCTTTTGATAATCGCCATCTTCACATGGTTCAGCACAAGAAAGGTCAAAAAATTCACCCCCGTTGACGCCATCAGAAACGGCAACACAGGAAAACGCTACAAGAAAAAGGGTATCCTCAAGCTGTCAATGAGCAGACAAAGACCTGTATTCTTCATGGCAATAAACGATATCCTCAGCGGCTTCAGGCACTTTGCGGTGATGACCATAACCTTTGTGGTGGGAATATTGATGATCACGATGATGCTCAACACCATATCTACCCTGCAAAGCCCAAAGCTTATGCTATGGTTCTCAATGGCTGAAAGTGACCTTACACTTGAGGATAAGAATAATTTTGATAAATACAACAAGCCCAACGGACAGACACTGAGGGCGGAGTATCTGGAGGAAATGGAAAAAACTCTTGCGGAAAACAGTATTCCCGCCGAGTGCTTTGCTGAGAGTCTTTTCAAGTTTTCCGTGCAGAAGGATGGAAACAAGACCGTGTCACTTGCTTTCATCGGATCCGGCACCACAACGGATATGTATGCCTATATTGAAGGCACACCGCCTCAGAATGAAAAAGAGGTCGCCCTGAGCCATGTTGTCGCCGGCAAAATAGGTGCTAAAATAGGCGATACCGTGACCATCAAGACCGGCGGTGAAAACGAAAGCTTTATCGTAACAGCACTGATCCAGAGTATGAACAACATGGGTGAAGCAGTACGCTTCCATGAAAGCATGAAGCTTGATTTTACAAAGGCTCTCGGTTATTTCAGCTATCAGATAAAATACACCGACGCTCCCTCAGGCAGCGAAGCTCAGACAAGAATGGACATAATCGGAAAGCTTTATCCCGATTACACCCTCCGCACAGCCGGCGAATATGTAGATTACACCATAGGAGGAGTTGCCGGAATGATGGACGACGTCAAAAACTTTGTGGTAATTATAGTAATGCTCATAAACATTCTTGTGGTGGTCCTTATGGAAAAGTCCTTCCTCACAAAGGAGAGGGGAGAGATAGCCCTTATGAAAGCCCTGGGCTTCAAGAATCGCTCGATCATTGCCTGGCAGACCATCAGGACGGCTATCCTGATGATAGCGGCAGTCATCACTGCCATACTGCTGACAGATCCCCTCAGTCAGCTTGCAGTGGGAAGCATATTCAAAATGATGGGAGCAAAATATATAATCTTTGACGCAAACATTCTGGAGGCTTATTTCCTTTATCCCCTTGCGATATTCGCAGTAACTGTACTGGTAGTAATGATAAGCGCTTTTGGCATCAGGAAGATTTCTTCTCAGGAAGTAAACAACATTGAGTGAGGTAATTGAAATGAAAAAAATACTTGAAGTTACAGACCTTTGCAAGACCTATGTGATAAACAAAAGACAGAACAATGTATTAAGAAACGTCAGTTTTTCAGTAAACGAGGGAGAAATGGTTGCTGTTATGGGTCCTTCAGGCTCAGGTAAATCCACCCTTCTCTATACTGTTTCGGGAATGGACAGCATGACTGCAGGCGAGGTTGTTTTTAACGGCAAAGACATTTCAAAGCTCAAGCCCAATGATCTTGCTGAGCTTCGCCTGGATGAAATGGGTTTTATCTTTCAGCAGATGTATATGCTCAAAAACCTCTCAGTTATGGACAATATCCTGCTTCCTGCCCGTCAGTCAAAGAACAACCCCATGACCTCAAAGGAAAAGCTGGATTATTGCCGTGAGCTTATGCACAAGCTGGGAATAATTGAGATTGCTGATAATGATATAAACGAGGTATCCGGCGGTCAGCTGCAGAGAGCTTGTATCTGCCGCAGCATGATAAATAAACCTAAGGTGATTTTTGCGGATGAGCCTACAGGTGCACTCAATCGTTCAAGCTCTGATGAGGTTATGGATGAGCTTTGCAAAATAAACGGCGAGGGAACAACGATAATGCTTGTCACCCACGATGCCAAGGTAGCTGCCCGCTGCACAAGAGTTCTGTATATTCACAAGAGTTCTGTATATTGTTGACGGCAACATCAAAGGAGAGTATAATAATAGCGAAGAGGATACACGCAAGCGTGAGCGCTCACTCAATAACTGGCTCCTCGAAATGGGCTGGTAAACGGTTGTATTCAAGTATGAACAAACCTTTGAGATGAAAAGCTTCCGCTCAGGAATTGACTGCAGGCAAGGCCACCCTTTTAACGGGTGGTTTTGTTTTGTATCATATACCAAATAATGCAAATACCTATGCGGTATACACGCAGCCTTACGCATCTTCACCCGTAAAAAGAGTGATAAACGCCCTTCACATCCTGCTTTTAATAATTCATACATATAAAACAGATATTAATATAAGTTTTTTGGCGCAAAATAACAATTTCTTTGAGCATTACATACAAAATGTCAAAATGAATATCATAAATCCTTGCTAACTTAGGATTTTTATAGTATAATATTATAAAGCCATGTTTAAAAGGAGGCTGAGATATGGATTTTACGGGAAGGTCCTGCCCTGTATGCTCGGAGAAATTCCGGGAAGAGGATGATATCGTTGTGTGCCCTAAATGCGGCGCTCCATACCACAGAGAGTGCTACAAAAAGAAAAACAAGTGTATCTTTGTCGATCTTCACAAAAGCGGAAAGAACTGGCAGGAGGCAGAAGAGGAAAAGGAAGCCGAAGCTGCAGGCGTAAAGCTTTGCAAGTGTCCTCACTGTAATGCTGTAAACCCTGAAACTGCCATCGTATGTAAGATCTGCGGTGGTTTTTTGTCTGAGAATATAAAGGACGAAAACAAATCTGACGCTGAGGATGATGTTGAGAGTGTCAGCGGAACTGTTAAGGACAGCACTGCCGGCTCAGATCCATCTTCTGACAAGGCTGAACCGCCGTTTCCTCCCGGGGGAGTGCCTCTGTCTGTGTTCCTTGACCCTATGGGCGGGGTGCCCAAGGACGAGGACTTTGACGGGGTGACAGGCGCTGAGCTGTCCAAGTACGTGAAGAATAACACTTCGTATTATCTCCCGGTGTTTTATCGCATGAAAACTCAAGGCAAGAAAAGATTCAGCTTCTGTGCGTTCCTGTTTACCGGAGCATGGTATCTATACAGGAAAATGTACGTCAAGGGAGCTATTCTTTGCCTGCTCTACTTTATTGTTGAGATCAGTTCACTTGTTTTGACTAACGCTTATTCCGCTCCTCTGGTCAGAGAAGCGAATGAGTCTTTAGCTAACTCTTACTATATCAGTTTTTTTGATTATTTGTCATGGGCATTCAATAATAAACCGTTTAGTGAAGCTATGCTTATGTTTGCACCGTATTTCCTTCTTGCGCTGTTTTTTGTGGTAAGGATCATCTGCGGCTTCAGAGCCAACAAAAGCTATTATCACCATTGCGTAAAGAAGGTAAAGACCATTAAGGCTGTTCCCCTGAAGGAGGGAGAGGAAAACCATCACAAGGCTCTGTCTGATGCAGGTGGTATCAATACCGCTGTAGCCTGGATGTGCCTGGTGTGCTACGTGATACTGTATGTTGCTTCAATTTTCATAAAATAATAAAAACGGAGGAGTCAGACATGAAAGTAAGAAAAGCCGTCATTCCTGCAGCAGGTCTTGGTACAAGAGTGCTCCCTGCTACAAAGTCGATGCCCAAGGAAATGCTTACCATCGTTGATAAGCCCGCTATTCAGTATATCGTAGAGGAGGCTGTCAACTCGGGTATCACCGATATCCTTATCATTACCAACAGGGGTAAGGGTATCATTGAGGATCACTTTGACCGCAGCCCTGAACTGGAGGAAAGACTCCTTGCTTCGGGAAAACAGGATGTTTACGAGCAGGTCGTTTCAATCTCAAAGCTTGCCAATATCTACTTTGTAAGACAGAAGGAAACCAAGGGCCTTGGTCATGCAGTCAACTGTGCAAGATCCTTTGTGGGCAATGAGCCTTTTGCAGTGCTCTACGGAGACGATGTAATAATCGGCGAGGATCCTGCCTGCGGTCAGCTTATCAGAGCTTATGAAAAATACGGCAAGGCTGTCGTAGGTATCAAGGCTGTTTCCGAAGAAGCTATCTCAAAGTATAGCTCACTCAAGGTCGAGCATCTTGATGGAAATGAATACAGCTGCACCGACATGGTAGAAAAGCCCAAGACTCCTGCTGAGGTGCTTTCACTTTTCTCTATTCTTGGCAGATGCGTATTGACACCTGATATCTTTGATATTCTTGATAAAACCGCACCCGGTGCAGGTGGAGAGATCCAGCTCACTGACGCTATGAGAACTCTTGCCCGCACAGTCGGCATGACAGGCGTTGATTTTACCGGCAAGAGATATGATATGGGTGACAAGCTTGGCATACTTGAGGCAACTGTCGAGATAGCACTGGCAAATCCCGTGCTGGGAGAGAGCTTCAGAGCATATCTGAAGGAGCTTTCAAAGACACTCTGATCAACAAAACAGCGGTCGTATTATAGACCGCCTATAAATATATTATACAAGGAGGATCATTAAAATGGCTGTTACTCTTAATGATAGACACCTGAAGGAATTTGTTAGCAAGGATGAATATGCATCAATCGCACCTCAGATCGAGGCTTCTCACAAGCTTCTCCATGACAAGACCGGTCTTGGAAATGACTTTGTAGGTTGGGTAGATCTGCCTGTAAACTACGATAAGGAAGAGTTTGACAGGATCAAGAAGGCTGCTGAAAAGATCAAGAAGGATACTGACGTTTTTGTAGTTATCGGTATCGGCGGATCATATCTTGGTGCAAGAGCTGCTATCGAGTTCCTCAAATCACCTAATTACAACGCACTTCCCAAGGACACACCTGACATCTATTTCACAGGTAATTCCATCAGCTCTACAGCTCTCTCCGAGCTGCTGCAGATCTGTGAGGGCAAGAATGTGTCCATCAACATGATTTCCAAGTCGGGAACAACCACTGAGCCTGCTATTGCCTTCAGAATTTTCAGAGAGCTTCTTGAAAAGAAGTATGGCAAAGAGGGCGCAAAGGAGAGAATTTACTGCACCACAGACAAGGCAAAGGGTACACTCAAGCAGCTTGCTACTAAGGAAGGCTATGAGACCTTTGTTGTGCCGGATGATGTAGGCGGACGTTATTCAGTCCTTACAGCCGTTGGTCTGCTTCCCATAGCTGTAGCCGGCTGCGATATCGATGCACTAATGGCAGGCGCTGCTGAGGCTCGTGAGGCTCTTATGGATACTGACATAGAGAAAAACGATTGCTACAAGTATGCTGCTATCAGAAATATCCTTTATCGCAAGGGCAAGCTTGTTGAGCTTCTGGTAAGCTATGAGCCTGCATTCACCATGATGAACGAGTGGTGGAAGCAGCTTTACGGCGAGAGCGAGGGCAAGGATAACAAAGGCATTTTCCCGGCATCAGTGGTATTCTCCACTGACCTCCATTCTATGGGACAGTACATTCAGGATGGATCAAGGATACTCTTTGAAACCGTCGTCCAGATCGACAAGCCTAAGTATGAGCTTACTATCGGCACAGATCCCACCAATGTAGACGGTCTGAACTTCCTCTCCGGAAAAACAGTTGACTTCGTAAACAAAAAGGCCTTTGAGGGTACCATTCTTGCTCACACTGACGGCAGAGTGCCAAACGTTGTGCTCGATATACCTGAGGTCAGCGAGAAAGAGCTGGGTTATCTGATCTACTTCTTTGAAAAGGCTTGTGCTATCAGCGGTTACACCATGTGCCTCAATCCCTTTAATCAGCCAGGAGTAGAGAGCTATAAGAAGAATATGTTCGCTCTCCTCGGAAAGCCCGGCTACGAGGATCAGAAGGAACTTCTTGAGGCAAGATTAAAATAATTACGACAAACATAACAATACGCATTGACAATACCACTGTTATATTGTAAAATTTATTACAGGTAGTCAACTGTTTTGTTGATGATATTTTAAGGAGGCAAAAAAATGGTTACACTTATTGTTGGCAAAAAAGGAACTGGAAAGACAAAGAAACTCATCAGCTTGGCAAACGAAGCTGTAGAGACTTCAAACGGAAACGTTGTCGTTATCGAGAAGGGCTCAAAGCTTACTTATGACGTTACTCATAAGGCAAGGCTTATCGACACAGAGCAGTATTCGATCAACGGTTATGATGCGTTCTTCGGATTTCTGAGCGGCCTGTGCGCTGGTAACTATGATGTAACGGACGTTCTTGTTGATTCCACACTCAAGATCGGCGGACAGGACTTTTCTGCTTTCTCTGAGTTTATTGAGAAGATCAATTTCCTTGCTGCCAAGACAGAGACAAAGTTTACTTTCCTTGTTTCTGCTGATGAGAGCGAGCTTCCCACCAGCCTTTCCGGCGTTACAGTAAAGGTCTGATCCGTCCCGGAGTCAGATCATCGCGGAGCAACGAAAACTGATAGATACAATCATGAGCAGGCACATTCAGTTTTGGGTGTGCCTGTCTTGTTGTCTGAAATTGAGGTAAATATATGCGACAGATAGAAATATCAGCAAATGACAGCGGCCAGCGCCTTGATAAGTTCCTTTCCAAAAGGTTCAGAAATATGCCCCAGGCACTTATGTATAAATATATACGAACAAAGTATATCAAGCTCAACGGAAAACGCTGCGAAATATCAACACGACTGCAGGAGGGGGATATACTCACTCTCTACATAAAGGACGAATTCTATGAGGAAAGTCCGGATCAGTATGATTTCATGAAGGCTCCCCTGAAGCTTGACATAATCTACGAGGACGATAATATAATGCTCCTCAATAAAAAGCCCGGATTATTGGTGCATCCTGATGACACATATCATTTTGATTCACTGATAGCAAGGGTACAGCATTATCTGTATGAAAAAGGGGAGTTTGATCCCAAAAAAGAAAATTCCTTTGCTCCGGCCCTTGTCAACAGGATAGACAGAAATACCGGAGGTATCGTGATAGCTGCCAAAAACGCTGAGACCCTTCGCATTATGAACCAAAAGCTCAAGGACAGGGAGATCGAAAAGCTTTATCTGTGTATTGCCCTTGGTATTTTCAAGAG
>CACXMR010000051.1 GCA_902768825.1 uncultured Ruminococcus sp. | reverse complement strand
TATCTTGACGTTACTGCATAGTAGCCCGTTACCTGATAGCCCCAGGAAGCGTCAAAAGGATACTCTGTTATAGGCATAAGCTCAACATGAGTGTAGCCCATTTCCTGAAGATACGGGATAAGCTCATCCGCCAGCTTGCCGTATGAGAAGCAGTTGCCATCCTTATACTTTCTCCAGGAACCTGCGTGTATCTCATAGATATTCATGGGATTGCTGTAGGACTCATGCTCACGCTTATACTGCTGCCATTCCTCATCGTGCCACTCATAACCGCTGATATCAACATACACAGAGGCAGTATTCGGACGAGTCTCGTAATGATATGCATAGGGATCCGACTTCATTACGCAACTTCCGTCATAGGTTTCGATACTGTACTTGTACATTGTGTAGGATTCCGTCAGGTAGGGTATGAAGGTCTCCCAGCAACCGCCGTCAGAAATTCGGTGCATCCAGTTTCTGGTGCGATCCCAGTTATTGAACTCACCTACGACAGACACCGATTTGGCATTCGGCGCCCATGTTCTGAACATAATGCCTTCCGTACCGTCTATGTTGAGCTTGTGGGCTCCCATAAAACGGTATGCATGATAGTTCTCACCGCTGTGAAACAATTCAAGCTCAGTGCGGCCATCATTTTCGGGACCAATCTGCATATATAACACTCCTTTGTGCCAAAGCTTCTATTTTCATATATATAATAGCTTAATTTTGGATAAATTTCAAGACCCTTTGGAGTACTTTTTATTAAAAATGTTAAAATATTTTTATAAGTTTCCCATATTATCCAGCGCTTTCCAAGGAATCCCCAGTCAGCGGTCAGACATTCCTTTTCAGGAAAAATAATATCATTTTTTTATGCAGTTTCCTGTCAGTTTTTATCTCATGCAGAGCAAAAAACCCCGGAAGCCTTATGCTTTTCCGGGGGTGAAATGATTATTCTGCTTTGCTCTCTTTGCTTACATCTTTGGGAAAGAATATCCGGCAGAGAAAACACCAAAAAAAGGCTCCCCGAAACGGGGGGCCTTCAACTCAGACATTAAACCTGAACAGCACGATGTCGCCGTCCTTCATTACATACTCCTTGCCCTCAGAACGGACAAGGCCCTTTTCCTTTGCCACAGCCATAGAGCCGCAGCTCATAAGGTCGTCAAATGCCACCACCTCGGCACGGATAAATCCTCGCTCGAAGTCGGTGTGTATCTTTCCGGCAGCCTGCGGAGCTTTTGTGCCCTTCTTTATGGTCCAGGCACGAACCTCTGGCTTGCCGGCGGTGAGGTAAGATATCAGCCCCAGCAGGTCATAGCAGGCATTGATAAGCCTGTCAAGGCCCGACTGCTCAAGTCCCATCTCTGAGAGGAACAGCTCCTTTTCATCAGGCTCCATGCCCGAAATCTCAGCCTCGATCTCAGCACAGATGGGAAGAACACCGGCGTGTTCAGATGCGGCTATCTCTTTGACCACCGCAAAATACGGATTGCCGTCAGCACTGCCGTCCTTAAAGTCTGTGTCGCTAAGGTTTGCCGCATAGATAATAGGCTTGTTTGTGAGCAGAGAAACTGTAGACAGAAGCTCCGCCTCCTCAGGGGTACACTCAACAGAACGTGCGGGCTTGCCCTCTCCGAGAGCCTCCTTTACACGATTGAAGAAGTCAAGCTCTGACTGATATTTTTTATCCCCCTTGATGAGCTTTGCTGTCTTGTCGATCCTTCTGTCGAGGATCTCCATATCCGAAAGGATCAGCTCAAGATTGATAGTCTCAATATCTCTCTTAGGGTCAATGCTGCCCTCGACATGAACAATATCATCGTTTTCAAAGCAGCGGACCACGTGCACAATGGCATCCACCTCACGGATATTTGCCAGGAACTTGTTTCCAAGACCCTCACCCTTTGATGCGCCCTTTACAAGACCCGCAATATCAACAAACTCAATGGTGGCGGGAGTATACTTTTCCGGATCGTACATCTCCGCAAGCTTATCAAGTCTCTTATCAGGCACTGCTACAACGCCCACATTCGGCTCGATGGTACAAAAAGGATAGTTTGCCGACTGAGCGCCGGCATTTGTTATCGCATTGAACAGTGTACTCTTTCCTACATTCGGCAGACCAACTATTCCTAATTTCATTTATTCCTATCTCCTTCTACAAAGATACTTCATTGTGCAAACCCTTACATCTTGTCCAGCATATCAAGAAGCTCATTATACTCCCCGGAAGCAGACTTGTCTTTTGATTTGGTTTCGTTCTTTTCCTCGGTTTTTTCGGGCTTGTTTTCAGCCTTGTTTTCGTCCACGGGTTCTTCAGGCTTATCTTCAGCCTTGTTTTCGTCCACGGGTTCTTCAGGCTTATCTTCAGCCTTGTCACCGTCTGCAGATTCTTCAGGCTTATCTCCAGCCTTGTCACCGTCTGCCGATTCTTCGGGCTTATCTTCAGCCTTGTCACCGTCTGCGGATTCTTCGGGCTTATCATCAGCCTTGTCATCGTCTGCGGATTTTACAGGTTCTTGGTCAATCTCAGTCATTGAAAATTCAACCGTTGCATCAGGAGTACCTGCAGGAGCAGCGGCATCATCCATATCTTTGCCGTTGTCATCACCCTCGGCGGGAGCGGCTGTAAGGCTCTTCTCTGCATGGTTAATAGTATCACGGATAAGCAAGAACGCATAGACGCAGAAAGCAAGATCTCCCACCAGCGTCATGATATTTGTGATGGTAGGCAGGACTATCTGAGTATCCACGTTTGTGACTTCGTTTGTGCCGGTGAACATCTTGATAAAAAGGTCAGTAGACACAATGAGTCCGAGCATAATGAAAACAGAACCGTAAACCGGCAGTCTGCGGGCTGCCAGCTTGTTGTTGACTCCGGCAAAATACATTGACTGATAATAGAGGAAAAGCATCAGGAATGCTACCTCAACAATATCAAACAGCTCCACTGCTTTGAGCGACTTGGTAGTATAGTCGATAAACAGGCTGACGAATCGCATAACGCTCCAGATAGGAACGATCAGAGCAACCACAGGTATTTTCTTCATGCCGTTGCTGCCGGTGAAGGAAATGCAGGACTCATATAGCACAACAAAACCCGCAGCTATCGCCAGTATGTTTTCTACAATATTGGCACCGTTCCATGACAGGAGCTGGACAACGCCGCCTCCTATAAGCATTATAGAGGCTATGAAGCCAAAAACGCCGCAAGCAACATTTTTTGACGGCTCAGAAACGAACTGCTTTTTTCTGTCTGCAATCGAAAGAGCAAAGCCAATAACAAACAGCAGCATAAAAGAGCAGGCAACCGTAATATTACACACATCCGAGTTGAGGAAAAAGCCGGTGCCGTTGACATTCAATAACGTATCGCACAGCTTTACAACGATACCCAGAGCGGTCAGTATGACGGCAGGGATCAAAAGCTTCCTTAATTTCATTGTCAGCACTCCTTTACAATATTTTTCTTTCGCTTATGGGAACATATTTCTTTGAGCTTACCATAGCACGATATGCCGGACGAATGATCCTGCCTCCGTAGGTAACCTCTTCTATCCTGTGTGCACACCAGCCGGCAATTCTTGAGATAGCAAAAATGGGAGTAAACAGATCGCTGGGGATGCCAAGCATATCATATACAAAGCCGGAATAAAAATCCACGTTTGCACAAATGACCTTGCTGCTGCCCTTTACATCCGAAAGAACTGACGGCGTGAGCTTTTCTACCGTCTTATACAGCTCATATTCCTTGGTCATTTTCTTTTCAAGGGCAAGCTTTTCGGCTGTGTGCTTCAGAATAACGGCTCTCGGATCAGAGAGTGTATATACAGCATGGCCAAATCCATAGATAAGACCCGACTTGTCACATTTTTCCTTCCTGACAATAGCCGCCAGATAGTTGTAGATCTCTTCCTCGTCGCTCCAGTCCTTGACCTCGGCTTTAAGCTCCTCCATCATCCTGCGCACCCTCAGGTTAGCGCCTCCGTGACGGGGACCCTTCAATGCTCCCACAGCGGCAGATACCGTAGCATAGGTATCGGTTCCGGATGAGGAAAGGACTCTTGCCGCAAAGGTAGAGTTGTTTCCTCCGCCGTGCTCGGCATGGAGGATCATACAAAGATCAAGAAGCTTTGCCTCCGTATCAGTAAAGTGCATATCCGGACGCAGCGCCCTGAGTATGGATTCACTGGTAGAAAGCTTGAGATCTACCGGATGGAAAAACATACTTTCCCTGTCAAAGGCTCTTTTCTTTACCTGATAAGCGTATGTCATGATAGTCGGCAGACAGGCAAGCAGAGTGATCGACTGGCGCACAATGTTTTCAAGACTCGTATCGTCAGGGTTATCATCAAAGGAATAAAGCGCAAGAACCGATCTTGATATCTTGTTCATTATGTCCTTTGAAGGGGACTTCATTATCATATCCTCAACAAAGTTGTCAGGAAGCTCCCTGAGCCTGCCGAGAATATCCTTAAATTTAGCAAGCTGGCTCTCTGTGGGCAGTGACCCGAACAGCAAAAGCCATGATACCTCCTCATAGCCGAAGCGATTTTCATTTACGCAGGCGTTTATAATATCCTTGACATCAACTCCACGATATGTAAGCTTGCCCTCATCAGGCACCTTGACGCCGTCATCCATCATAAAGCCATGGACATTGCAGATATTTGTCAGGCCGGCCATAACACCGGTACCGTCAGGGTTGCGAAGTCCTCTTTTAACCCCATAAAGCTGATAGTCCCTGGGGTCAAAGCCGTTATGCCTCCTATACTCATCACAGAGGTATTTAAGCCCTTCGCTGATAGATTCTATATCATTTGTCATTCCTGATTCCTCACTTCATTTTTCACTTAGGTATATAAAACACAAATATACTCACACATCATTTTAACTCTTTTTGCCTGTTATGTCAATGACTATGGGTTCCGAATACAGGGTTTTTAGCGGATTTTGGACAGGTACACAGAATCCCTTCCACATTCGCACAAATCCCCTGAACGTTAATGCAGACAGTCATTTTTCACGACCATTAAGCATAGTTATTACGGAACCAAAGGGGAGGAAGTTTGCATGAAAAGAAAGCTCATTTATGGTTTTGCGGCATTTATATTAATGGCACTCATTCCGCTTATTTCTGTGGGGAGCATTGAAAGGGACACCCAGGCGGTCTCTCTGAGTTCCTCGGACGAAAACACCGTCAGCGGCTCAGGAGGCTCCTCTGAATCAATCGCTGAGGACGAAAGCAGCACCGCAGCCTCAGACAATAAAGCCACCACAGAGGAAAGCGCTCCCGAAAAGGATGATAAGGAGCAGGGCTTCCGGATATTGGACACCTCCACCGGAAAGGTAATAACCGTAGAGGAAAAGGAGTTTTGCTGCGGTGCTCTGGGATATGAGATGGCGCCGCTATATGAAATCGAAGCCCTCAAGGCTCAGTGCGTAGCTTGCTACACCCACTTCTGCCGGCTGAGGGATATGCAGCGCAGCAGTCCTGACCCGGAGCTAAAGGGAGCCGATTTCAGCGCCGACCTATCAAACAATCAGTTTTGGCTCAGCGATGACGCCATGAGAAAAAAATGGGGCGATCTCTATGAGCGCTCAAGGAAGCGGATCGACCTGGCGGTAAACGGTTGCTTCGGGGAAGTCCTGTGCGATGACAAGGGAGAACTGATTGACGCCGCATATTTTGCCCTTTCGTCGGGTAATACGGAAAACGCCAAGGACATTTTCGGAGCTGACAGCCCATATCTGAGAGCAGTGGCCAGTCCCTTTGATCTGAAGGCTCCCGACCAGATAAGCGAAAAAATCGTGAGCACAGATGAGCTACGTTCCGCACTGAAAGGGCTCAACAGCAAAGCGGAACTCTACGACAAAAAAGGAAACAGGATAGCCGAGCCCGAAAGAACAGCCTCCGGAAGCGTCCTGAAAATTCAGATCGGAAACTGTGAGTTTTCCGGCGGACAGATAAGAGAGGCACTTGGCCTGAGAAGCGCAAATTTCGATATCGAGGACAAGGGCGACAGCTTTTTATTCACCGTCAGGGGCTATGGTCACGGTGTAGGAATGAGCCAATATGGTGCGAATGCGCTTGCTCAGCAGGGGGCAAGCTACAAAGAAATCCTCAGTCATTATTACGGGAATGCACAGCTGCGGAGCATTACCGCAAAATAAAAGGACACATTACCGGAAGATAATGTGTCCTGCGGTTGATCATTTCTTGTTTGCCTTCTGCTTAGCTGACTTCTTTCTCAGCTCAAACACAAACACAACTGTGAACAGAAGAACTACTGCAAGAACCGCTCCAAGAGCGATAAGCGTCTTTGAGAAATCATTCTCATCGGGCTTGCTCATCTTGATCTCAACATTCTTTACATCTGCAACGCCTGCGAGAGCATTGTCAGAGATAGTAGCGGTCTTGAGGATGAGCTGCTCACCAACGTGTGTTGACTCTCTCTGAGCCTCTGTCTTGATAGCCTCAACAGTCTTGGCATCAGCCACACCTGTCACCTCAAGGTCAAAATCCTTCTGGAAGCTCTCTACAGCAGCTACAAGAGACTTGCCGTATACACCTGATGTCTTGTCATCGTAATATCTGAGAGATGCAAGTCTTGACTGGAGCTGTGCAACGTCCTCACCGGAGAAGCCATACTTCATTGTTTCATAATCAGCTGACTTGACAGCCTTGTCTGAGTAGAACACCTCAAGCTGCTCTGCTGTGAGCTTGTCGTCCTCGGCAAGACCTGCTGTCTTCTGATAATCGTGAACAGCCTCAAGGGTAGCATCGTCAAACTTTCCTGTCACGAGACCTGAGAGATATCTCAGATCGATAAGTCTCTTCTGGAGCTTCTCGATAAGAGCGCCTATCTCGCCGTAGCATACGCTGCCGGCATAGGGATTTTCCTTAGCCTTGTCGCTGAATATTCTGAGCTGTGTTTCGGGATCAGCGACACCTGTTACCTGGAGATCGTTATTCTTCTGGAACTGCTTTACGGCACTCTCTGTGAGCTCGCCATAGAAGCCTGTTACCTCGTCATAGTAATACTTGAGCTCTACCAGTCTCTCCTGAAGAGCTGTGACTTTGAGCTCTGAATCACCGTCAAAGGATCCCTGCTCAAGGAGGTTGAAGTCGTTCTTTGCCTTGTCGGATGTGAGCACCTTGTAGGTCTTGGCAGTAACGATACCTGTTACCTCAAGGTCGTTTATGTTCTGAAAAACCATAACGGCATTTACAGTGTCTTCACCGTAGTAGCCTGTAGCCTTCTTTGCAAGATAACCCAGCTCATAGAGTCTGGTCTGGATAGCTGTAACAGTCTTGCTGTCCTCTGTGTCCTCATAATCATACTCGGCGATAACAGCGTTTTCCTCAGCTCTCTTCTTTTCTTCCTCAGCCTTCTTCTTAGCCTCTTCCTCTGCTTTCTTTCTGGCTTCCTCTTCGGCCTTCTTTCTTGCCTCTTCCTCAGCCTTCTTCTTGGCTTCCTCTGCGGCTTTCTTTCTTGCCTCTTCCTCAGCCTTCTTCTTAGCTTCCTCTTCGGCCTTCTTTCTTGCCTCTTCCTCAGCCTTCTTCCTGGCTTCCTCTTCAGCTCTTCTGCTTGCCTCTTCCTCTTCCTGCTGCTTTCTCAGAGCCTCCTCCTGGAGTCTCTTTTCTTCCTCGAGTCTTGACTCCTCTGCAAGCCTTGACTCCTCTGCAAGCCTTGACTCCTCTGCAAGCCTTGACTCCTCTGCAAGCCTTGACTCCTCTGCAAGTCTTGCCTGCTCTTCGTCGTCATCATCGTCGTCTGTATAGGTGTAGTTATAATCATCGTCGTCATCGTCATCATTGGTGTAAGAGTAGCCATGATCGGAGATATAAGAGTAATCTGTAGCCTCATAGCTTGATGAAGGAGGATTGATGTTTGAAACGCCATCCTCATCGAAGTAGTATGTAACGCCGTCGAGAGTCCTTGAGGTGTTTACGATATACTCACCGTTCTCATAGTAGAAGGACTCTCCGTCCAGGAGCACCCAGCCGTTCTGAGGATAGGAAACTCCTGCCACCTTAAACCACTCTACCCAGCTCTTTGTGTAAACATTATGACGTACAACGCCTGAATATTCATCTCTTGCGTCAATTGCAATGCCGGAACCGATGTATACACCCACGTGACCCGGACTGTGGAGACCGAGACCGTGGATATTCGGAATGCCGTTGCTGACATAACCCCACTCATAGGAAGAACCGAGCATATCCACTCTGCTTCCGCCTACCTGATTATATGTATAGATCATACCTGAGCAATCTACGTAACCGTATGATGTACCGCCCCAGACATACTGCCAACCTTCTCTGTATGCTCTGAGGCAGTGTGCTGCAAGGCCGACGTTTGTGGATGTTTCTGCGGATGCTATCGGTGCACCCGTAATCACCATCAGTGTTGCGATCAGAATCGTCAGCACCAATGCGAGGGATTTTTTGACGAACCTTTTAGTCATGAAGTGTGTCCCCTTTCAAATTCTTGTGTTTTAAAAAGAATTCCATACATTCTTAAATTACAACCAGTCTATCTCGTTAACAGAAATTTAACTAACTCATTCTATTTGGTGTCAATCTTGTAACATTTTCTATATCATACCATTTGCCTTGTCAAAAATCAAGTCTTTTTCTTGTATAAAATACCAAAAGCGTAAACTTCGGCAATTTGCACAAAAGGTTTTCAGGTCTTGAAATATGTTCTAAACTCTGAAAATCCTATACATAAATAAATAATTGCACTACGTCGCAAAGTGTGGTATTATAGGGAATAGGCGTGGCAAATGCCGGTCTTTTCCGCTGAAAAGGCTGATTTATGCCGGCCACAGTCAATAAAAATCCTACGCAGACGCTCCGGCGCCCTGCCTGACACGACAAACAAGAAAGCTTTTGGAGAGTGATATCATGCAGAAAAAACGCATAGCAGTTATCTTCGGCGGAAAATCCTCTGAGCATGAGGTCTCAAGGGTCTCCGCAACCAACGTCATAAGGAGCATCCCAAAGGACAGATATGATGTACTTACCATAGGGATCACAAAGCAGGGCAGATGGCTGCTATATTCCGGAGACACATCAGCCATTGCCGACGGAAGCTGGGAGAAACACCCGGATAACCTTACAGCCTTTATTGCACCCGCACCCTCTGTTTCCGGAATGGTAGTCATTCATCCCGACCGCACAGAGATCATGAAGATCGATGTCATCTTCCCTGTGCTCCACGGAAAGAACGGCGAGGACGGAACGATTCAGGGCCTCTTTGAGATGTCCGGCATCCCCTATGTAGGCTGTGGGGTGCTTGCCTCAGCTGCGTGCATGAACAAGGCTGTTACCAATATAATGTTAGAAAAGTTCGGCATCGACCAGGCAAAATTCACCTGGTTCTATGCACATGAATACTTTGAAGCCCCGGACAGGATCATCGCCGACACAGAAAAGGAGCTTGGCAGCTATCCCATGTTTGTAAAGCCGGCAAACGCAGGCTCCTCGGTGGGTATCAGCAAGGCGCACAACCGTGATGAGCTTATCAAGGCAATAGAGATCGCCGCCCGTGAGGACTCAACCATAGTGATCGAGGAAAATATAGACGGTCTTGAGGTAGAATGTGCAGTCCTCGGCAACGAAAAGCCCATTGCCTCCATTCCCGGACAGATCGCCCCCGCCAGCGAGTTTTATGATTATGACGCAAAGTACAACGATGCAAACTCCCAGCTCTACATTCCTGCAAGGATAAGCGATGAGCTGATGGAAAAGGTCAGAGAAACCGCTGTCAAGGCATATACCCGCATCGGCTGCTCAGGACTGTCAAGAGTCGATTTCTTTGTGACAAAGGATGGCAGGGTGCTGCTCAACGAGATCAACACTCTTCCGGGCTTTACCTCTATAAGTATGTATCCCAAGCTCATGGCGGCAAGCGGAATCGAGAGCGAAAGGCTCATCGAGGAGCTGATAAAATACGCCTTTGAAAGGAACGGTAAGGATGTATGACAATGCAATAGGTATCTTTGACTCAGGCCTTGGCGGACTCACCGCAGTCAAGGAGCTTGTAAAGGTACTTCCTCACGAGAATATCATCTATTTCGGCGACACCGCCCGAGTGCCCTACGGCAACCGCAGCAAAAAGACCATAGTGCGCTACGCTGAGCAGGATGCGGATTTTCTCCTTTCAAAGGGCGTCAAAATGATAATAGCCGCCTGCGGCACAGTAAGCTCCGTAGCGGTAAACCTGAAGGATCAGCTTCCTGTGCCCTTTACAGGAGTGGTAGCCCCCACCGCCCTTGCAGCCTCAAACGCTACAAAAAACGGCAGGGTCGGCGTGATCGGCACCTCAGCCACAGTAAACAGCGGCTCCTACAAAAACGAGCTGCTTCGCCTTAACAAAAGCATATCAGTATTCCAGCAGGATTGCCCGCTCTTTGTGTCCCTGGTGGAAAACAGCTTTATTTCCCCGGATGACGACATAGTAAAGCTGACGGTAGAGAGATATCTCCAAGGGCTGAAGGAGCAGCAAATCGACACACTGATATTGGGCTGCACACATTTCCCGATAATAGCAAAGGCTATTTCCAATTATCTCGGCCCTGAGGTGACCCTTATTGATTCCGGCAGAGAAACAGCACTTTATGCGGCAAGCCTGCTGGAGAAAAACAAGCTCCTCAACCGAAGCACCGATCAGGGCTGCTGCCGTTATTATGTCAGCGACACTGTAGAGGATTTCCGCCGGACCGCCGAAATTTTCCTGGGCAAGACCGTCGGCAATGAGGTTTCCCACATAAATCTTGAACACGCATTCGTGCACTGATATCCGAAGCTGCCGGAAATCGGAAAAGGCATATGCTAAGGAAAGGAAAGAACAAGATGGATGAGAACTATATCCTGTCGGTGACGGGAAAACAGACAGTCGAGGATCATTCCGACAAAATAGAGCTTAAAACCATGGCTTCCTACGTTTCAAAGAACGGGAGCCGATACATTACATATAAGGAATACGACACACAGAATCCCAACAAGAAGTACAGGACTACCGTAAAGGTCGGCGAGGGCGGCACCATCACTGTAATGAAGGGCGGAGCTGAAAGCCATAACCTGATCCTTGAAAAGGGTGTCCGTCACAAGTGTGAATATGTAACCAGCTTCGGGATCATTTCCCTTGGAGTTTACACCGAAAGCGTCAGGATCGAGCTTGGCGATAACGGCGGAGAGCTGGAGGTGCATTATTCGATAGATGTACAGTCCGAGCTTGCCAGCAAGAACGAGCTGTTTCTTAAAATAGAGGAGGCAAATAATAATGTCAACGGCGAATAAAACTATAACCAGCCTCAGGGAGGCTATCAAAAATGCTGTAAAAGCCGCTCAGACCGAGGGGTTGCTGCCGGATGCCGAGCTGCCGGAGTTTACTATTGAGACTCCTGCGGACCGCAATCACGGCGACCTTGCAACAAACGCAGCCATGGTGTCTGCACGAGCCTTCCGCAGCGCACCGAGAAAGATCGCAGAGACTATTATGCACAAGCTTGACCTTGAGGGTACGGGTCTGGAACGCTGCGAAATCGCAGGCCCCGGATTTATGAACTTTTTCTTCTCCAGGTCATATTACATCTCAGTTCTCAGAGAGATAGCCCTAGAAGGGGAGAGCTATGGACGTTCAGACTTCGGCAAGGGCAAAAAGGTATTGGTGGAGTTTGTTTCTGCTAACCCAACAGGTCCTATGCATGTGGGCAACGCAAGAGGCGGCGCTCTCGGAGATACCCTTTCCAGTGTATTGGAAGCAGCCGGATATGATGTATCAAGAGAGTTTTACATCAACGATGCCGGCAATCAGATAGAGAAATTTGCCACCTCCCTTGAGGTGCGCTACCTCCAGCTCTATAAAGAGGGCATAGAAATGCCTGAGGATGCCTACCACGGTCAGGACATAACCGACCATGCAAAGGCATTTGCAGAGCTTAACGGGGATAAATATGTTGAAGCCGACAGTGCTGACAGAAGAAAGGCTCTTGTGGACTTTGCACTGCCCAAAAATATCGAAGGGCTTGAGCGTGATCTGCTGAAATACCGCATAAAGTATGACAGATGGTTCAGGGAGAGCACCCTGCACAACAGCGGCGCAGTCGCAGAGGTAGTAAAGCAGCTCACCGAAAAGGGTCACACCTATGAGCAGGACGGCGCAGTATGGTTTAAGGCATCAGAGTTCGGCGCAGATAAGGATTTTGTTCTGGTGCGTTCCAACGGACTGCCCACCTATGTGGTGCCGGATATCGCTTATCACTATGACAAGCTGGTCACAAGAGGCTATGACAAGGCTATTGACATCCTGGGTGCCGACCACCATGGCTATGTTCCGAGGCTCAAGGCCGCTCTCACAGCTCTTGGCGTTGATGCTTCAAGACTGGATGTAGTCCTTATGCAGATGGTTTTCCTTGTTAAGGACGGGGAAAGAGTCAAGCTCTCAAAGCGCAGCGGCAAGGCCATTACTCTTGTCACACTGCTTGACGAAATACCCATAGATGCGGCAAGATTTTTCTTCAATCTCAGGGAAGCAAACACTCCCTTTGAATTTGATCTTGATCTTGCTATTGACAATTCCTCCCAGAATCCTGTATATTATGTACAGTACGCTCATGCACGTATCTGTAATATATTCAAGACCCTGGCATCTGAGGGAATTGAGCCGAGAGAATGTACCGATGAGGAGCTTGCCCTGCTGACAGCCCCTGAGGAGATAGAGCTTATCAACAAGCTTGCATCACTTTCCGATGAGATCACTGCAGCGGCAAAGGATTACGATCCCTCCAGGATAACCCGCTATGTTTACGACACAGCCACACTTTTCCACAAGTTCTACAATGCCTGCCGTGTAAAGAACGACAATGAGGCTCTTATGCAGGCTCGTCTCAGTCTGTGTCTGGCAGTCAGAACAGTAATAGCAAACATTCTCACCATGTTTAAGATATCAGCACCCACTTCCATGTGATAACGGAGAGATTTCCGATATCTATTACTATTTTGTTAGGAGAAATCATTAAATGGAGTTTTCGTTTGAGCTTCCGATGATCACGGACGGCACCGCCTCCTGTGAAGATCTTACAGGAGATGACCCGGACAACGTCTGTTGCGAAAATTCAGTTCTTAACGACCCCGAAATACTGATCTCACCAAAGAAATCCGCTGTCATAAGCGGCGCAACCGCACTTTTGGCCCCCACAGGCGGAACCATGCACACAAGACTTGAGGATCTGGGCTATGACGAACAGTTCATAGAATTTAACGAGAGTCTGGTAAGTAAGGTCACGGAATGTGCCGGCGGTCTTCCTGTGGCAGGGGTGATCTATGAGAATATCCGCCCAAGAGAGGAATACGGAAAAAACGCCTTTGAGAGCGCTTATTTCGATCACCTTGAAAAAATCACGGTTCTGAGGGACGCAGGTGCCTCATTCATCCTCCTTGACGGCTTTGACAAGCTCTGGGATATGCGGGCAGGAGTGCTGGCCGCAAAAAGTGCGGATATACCTGTTTTTGTGCTTATCCGTGTGGACGATGAGGGCAAGACCGAAAGCGACACCGATTATATCGCCGCACTTATCACTCTGCAGGCTATAGGCGCCGATGCCTTCGGAATTGAATGCTCCTCCGGCACCGATGACACGGCAAAGCTGATAAAAAGAGCCTTTCCCCATGCAGAGATACCGCTTATCGCCGCTGTGGATGTTTCGGCCTGTACAGATGAGCAGCTGTCACTCCTTGCAGAAAACGGAGTGTCCGTCTATATCGATCTGTCGTCCCAGCCCGACAGCAGCAAGCACAGCTTGATCAAATCCCTGGGATCAGCCTTTGACGTAAGCACCGAAAAGGACAGCTATGCGGCGGCGATCTTCAGAGAGGCATTCTTCCTTCCTGAAAATATAGAGCTTTCCGAGCCTGTCGAGTGCAGCTACAGCATGTCGGACGATATTATTGATCTGGATGACTCCCAGGCAAATGCGGTCTACATACTGCTGGATTCCACAGACGACGCTGCCAGCATTGCCGCAAACGCAGATATGTCATATCTCCCCTTTGTCATACACACCAACGATCCGACTACCCTCGAAGCCGCCTTGCGCTACTATCAGGGAAGACTGATAGTTGATAAGCGATGTGACATAGCGGAGGATGAGCTTTTAGCACTGACAAATAAATATGGTGCAATAATATACTGAGGAAGCACCGGAATTAACCGTGCTCCCCAAAAAAGCCGCTCTATTTATGCGGCAGAAAAGAAGGTTTTTAAAATGTTTAAGGGCAAACCGTTTCTTATCGCTTCTCTGGTATTCGGAGGACTTGGTATCATTGTCCTGGTGCTCACCGTGGTTTCGTTCTTCTGCGGTGACCAGCTTATTTCAAGCGCCATCAGCTCAATGCTTAATCTCGAAAAGGGTGCGTTCACTGATACTACCATGGCTCAGATAGCAGTTGTGCTGTTCCTGCCTACGTTTATCTTTGCATACCGTTCCTTTGCTGACAACGATTCCGACACCAAGACTGCCCCAGCTGTCGCTGCTGACGCAGGCAACGTCAGAACCAATGTTTCTTCAGCTGAGTTTGTCGCAGCAAATGACGATGATATCTCCGCTGTGCTCACAGAAGGCGAAGTAAGTGCTGCCGAGGAGCCGGCTGACTCCGAAAGCACCGAAGAAAACACCGGCACTGAGGAAGCCGCCGATATCATCGATGTATCAGATGAGGCACTGCCGGAAGCAGCAGATGCCGTCTCATCAGACTCAGCTGAGGTATGACCGCTTTTTTCACAGTGGGCATCTGTTCTCATCAAAGCAACCAACAGCCGATAATGCTTATTTCTGCCTGTCCTTGACAAGAGACAGGCAGTTTTTTTCTCTCATAAGGGTAAATTCTATCATGGTATTGCAAAATCAGACAAATAATAGTATAATGGTGATATCGGCGTATACATTCTCTACTTGTGCAGACGATGTATCATTTTTTCACGATTTACTATTCATCCCGACAGCCTTCGGGCTTCGGAAAAATTCAATTACAGGAGATGGTCAACAATGGGAATTATTAAGGCTGCAATCAACTCTATCGGAGGCGAGCTTTCTGACGCTTACCTTGAAGCGTACAGACCCTCCCGTATGACACAGCGCACTGTCGTGGCTCCCGGCATCTTTGCCGATGCAGGTCAGGGCAGAAACACAAACACAAAAAGGATGAACAACGTCATTTCCAACGGTTCAATGATACAGGTTGCATCCGGACAGCTTATGTGTCTGGTTGACGGTGGACGTGTTGTTGATTATACAACTGTTCCCGGCTATTACAAGGTATCTAACTCATCCTCACCTTCACTGATGAACGGTGAGTTCGGCGCAACCCTCAAGGACGGTTGGGAAAGAATCAAGTTTGGCGGCAACACCTACCATGAGCAGAGAGTAATCTACATCAACCTCCGCCCCATGGAAGGCATCAAGTTTGGCACAAAGAGCCCTGTACCCTACTATGATGAGCACTACAAGATCGATGTCATGGTACGTGCTTTCGGTACATTCTCACTGCAGGTCGTGGAGCCCTGGAAGTTCTTCAACACCGTTATTCCCCCGGAGTGCATCACTGACGGCGTAGGAATGGACGTAGACGATTTCCTTGACGACACCTTCATGTCTGAGTATATCGGCGCTCTAGCCGAGGCTCTCAGCAGCATTTCCACACTGGGACAGCCCCTTTCCAGAATCCCCACCCAGACAACTCAGCTCTGCAAATATATGCGTGACGCTCTGGATCCCGTATGGCG